>DASREC010000058.1:0-22470 GCA_035652295.1 Polyangia bacterium | reverse complement strand
CCATGCGCGAGCTGCTGGTCGAGGCGCTGGTCGACGAGAGCTACCGCGTCGACGTGGCCGCGGGCGGGCGCGCGGGCATCGAGCGGGTGCGGCAGGGCGGCGTCGACCTGGTGGTCACCGACGTCAAGATGCCCGACATGGACGGGCTCGACATGCTGGCTGAGATCCGCGCGGTCGCCAAGGACGGCGAGGGCAACCCGCCGCACGTGATCGTCATCACGGCGTTCGGGTCGATCGAGACCGCCAAGCGCGCGCTCAAGCTCGGCGCGCACGACTACATCACCAAGCCGTTCGAGATGGAGGACCTGGTCGCCGCCGTCGAGAAGGCGCTCGACGAGCGCACGCTCAGGCGCGAGGTGGCGCGGCTGCGCAAGGAGGTGGCGCGGCCGTATCGCTTCGAGAACATCATCGGCAAATCGGCGCCGATGCAGGACGTGTTCGCGCTCATCAAGCGGCTGTCGAACTCGGCGGTGAACGTGCTCATCACCGGCGAGTCGGGCACCGGCAAGGAGCTGGTGGCGCGCGCGCTGCACTTCAACTCGCCGCGCGCGAAGAAGCAGTTCGTCGCCGTCAACTGCGCGGCGATCCCCGACACGCTGCTCGAGAGCGAGCTGTTCGGCTACAAGCGCGGCGCGTTCACCGACGCGCGCTCGGATCGCGCCGGCATGTTCGTCGAGGCCGACGGCGGGACGATTTTCCTCGACGAGATCGGCGATCTCACGCCGGCGCTGCAGGCCAAGCTCCTGCGCGTCTTGCAGGAGCGCGAGATCCGCCCGCTCGGCGCCGCGCGGCCGGAGAAGGTCGACGTGCGCGTGCTGTCGGCGACCAACCGCGATCTCGCGCAGCGCATGAGCGAGGGATCGTTCCGCGAGGATCTCTTCTATCGCCTGAACGTGATCGAGGTGGTGCTGCCGCCCTTGCGCGATCGCGCCGAGGACGTGCTGCCGCTGGCCGAGCACTTCCTCACCGAGGCGGCGGCGCGCACCGGCAAGCGCATCCGCAACTTCACGCAGGCGGCGCTGAAAATCTTGCTGGCGTACCCGTGGCCGGGGAACGTGCGCGAGCTGGAGAACGTGGTCGAGCGCGCGGTGGCGCTGGCCGAGGGCGAGCAGATCGGGCCGGACGATCTGCCGTCGCAGGTGCGCGAGCGCCGCTCGACCGACGTGCTGGCCGGCGCGCTCGCCCGCGGGCTCACGCTCTCGGAGCTGGAGCGCGAGTACATCAACCGCGTGCTGCAGGCCGAGGGCGGCAACAAGACGCGCGCGGCGCAGCGGCTCGGGCTCGATCGCAAGACGCTGTATCGCAAGCTCGAGGAGTACGGGCGCGCGCCCGGCGACTCGGAGTTGGTGCCCGGCGCGGAGCTCGACGACGCCGAGCCGCCCGCCGAGCCGGCGCGCATGGAGGCGACGATGCCGATCCCGCGCGTCGACCCCTCCACCGACGACGCCGACTAGTCTTCGCGCTCGGGCTCGCGCGCGCCGTCGAGCTCTTTCGTCGGCTTGGCGTCGATCACGTCGTCGCCGCCGATCACCTCGTCGCCGTCGTTCACCAATCGCCAGAGCGCGGCCGGATCGGCGGCGTACTTGCGCACGGCCTGCTCGAGCTCGCGCATGATGCGCAGGCCGGGGCGCGTGCGGAACACGTAGACGAGGCCGACGGCGAGCGCCCACAGCGCGCCGGGCTCGCCGTCCTTCCGCGCGAGCGCCGCGCGTTTCTCTCCCGCGGCAACGATCTTCCCCATGTCTTCAACATAGGCACGGCGCACGCCGATTCTCCGCCGGGCACGCCCGCTGCACGTTCAGGCGGCGTGCGACTGTTGTTGCTGCTGTTGTGGAATGCGCCGCCGCCGCCCGAGCCGCTGGTGACGGCCGTCGCGCGCTGCGAAGCCACGCTCACCGCGATCGCCGATCGCGCGCAGCGCATTCGCACCACCGAGCGCGCGCGCCTGCGCGTCGAGCCGGTGCTCGGCGGCATGTATGGCGTCAGCTTCCGCATCGACGTTCCCTGAGCGTATGCTGCGCGCATGCTCACGCGCCGTCGGCTCGCGCTCGCCGCGCTCGCGCTCGCCTGCGCCGGCTGCCCGCCGACCCTGCCCGCGTACACCGTGCACGTGCCGCCGCGGCTGGTCGAGATCCGCCCGGCGCGCTCGGTGATCTTCGCGCGCACCAGCGTGCCGCTCGAGCCGCTGCGCGCGGTGCTCGAGGACGCGCTGCCGCCCAAGGTCGAAGGCGGCGGCGAGCGCAAGCTGCCGCTCGTCGGCAGCGCGGAGTTTCGCTGGACGCTCGCGCGCCAGCCCGCTGAGCTGCGCGCCACGCCCGACGGCCTGGCGATGAAGCTCGGCGAGCTGGGCGAGGTCACGCTCGCGGCGGGGCCGATCCGCTGCCGCGCCGAGCGCGGCGGATTTCAGCTCGAGGCGCGCGGCCGCCCGTCGCTGACGGCGTCGGGCGCGCTGGAGCTGGCCGAGCCGCGCGTCACCATCCGCCCGATCGCGCCGCTCGACTGCGGCGTGCCGGTGCCGCTCGGCGCGCTCCTGGAAAAAATCGCCGCGCCGCTCGCCACCGGGCTCGGCCTCGCGCTGGCTCAGGTGCGCCTGCCGCTCGCGCCGCTGCTCGACCGCGCGCTCGACGAGCTGCACGCGCCGCGCGACCTCACGCTCGACGGCAAACCGGCGTGCCTCGATCTCGATCCCGGCGCGCTGGTGCTGGCGCCCGTCGGCGGCGACGGCGCCGAGCTGATCTTGAAGGCGGGCGCCGACGTCGCGCCGCGCCTCAGCCTGGGCGCGTGCCCGCCGCCGCGCCCGCGCGCGCGCTCCGAGGTACGCGTCAAGCACGTGCCGCTCGACGAGCTGTTTCAAGTCGACGTGGCGCTGGCCCTCCCCGACGACGAATTGGCCGCGCGCCTGCGCCCGTCGCTCGTCGGGCAGCGCTTCGGCGACGCCGGCCGCTCGGTCGAGGTGCGCGGCCTCGAGCTGGCCGACGCCTCGGGCCGCCTGCTCGCGCGCGTCGACGTCACCGGCGCGCTCTCGGGCACGCTCTACCTCTGGGGCACGCCGGCGATCGTCTACCGCGCCGGCCGCTTCTTCGTCGAGGTCCCCGATCTCCACGCCGCCGCCGAGACCCGCTCGCTCGTCACCCGCGTCGCCCTGTGGCTGTGGAAGCTGCGCGACGGCGGCCTCGAAGCCGACCTCAAGCGCCGCCTCTCCTTCGACGTCACCGATCGCTTGAACGACGCGCGCCGCGCGCTCACCCGCCGCTGGCCCCTCGGCGACACCAACTGGTCGCTCGCCTCCACGCTCGACCGCATCGTCCCCGGCGAGGTCGCGTCGCTCCCGGGCGTGCTGATCGTCAACGCCCGCCTCGTCGGCCACGCCGAGCTGATCACGTCGAAGTAGCTCAGCGCGAGTCGTCGGGATCGTGCGCGCGGAAAAAGTCGACCAGTGTGCGCCCCGGCTCGGGCTTGAACTTCTCGTCGAGGATCTCGAGCGCGCTCATGCGGTCGACGCGGAAATTGCGGAAGTCGCGCCGCAGCTCGCACCACGCGCCGAGCGACCACGTCGCGCCCCAGTAGAACAGCCCGAGCGGCTGCACCGTGCGCGCCGATCGCTCCTGCTTGCGGTCCTCGTAGGCGAACCGCACCTTCGCGCGATCGCGGATCGCCCCGCGCAGCGGCTGCAGCGCCTCGCTCGCCGCGCGCCGGATGTGAAACGCCGGCGCGAACAGCGTGGCGTCGGGGATGCGCTCCTTGAGCCGCTGCGGCAAGACGCTCTCGACTTTCGCCAGCACGTCGTCGGCCGCGCGCGCCAGCTCCGCGTCGGCCCAGCTCTTGACGATGCGCGCGCCCAGCACCAGCGCCTCGATCTCCTCTTCGCTGAACATCAGCGGCGGCAGGTCGTAGCCCTTCGGCAGCGCGTAGCCGACGCCCGCCTCGCCGACGATCGGCACGCCCGAGATCTGCAGGTCGCGCACGTCCCGATAGATCGTGCGCTCGGAGACCTCGAGCGCCTCCGCCAGCGCGGACGCGGTGGTGACCCCGCGCCGGCGGAGGCGCTGCAAGATGCGGAACAGTCGATCGGCGCGCCTCACGACGCCAGTCTTACTACTTGCCCATTTTCTGGAACAACCCGAAGTGTGCGCCCGTCGGATCGGCCAGCACCGCGAACCAGCCGGTGCCGGCCACCTCGGCCGAGTCGACCATCACCTCGGCGCCGAGCTCGCGCGCCTTGCGCACCGACGCCGCGAGATCGTCGACGCGCACGTAGGTGAGCCAGTGCGACGGCGCGCCGCCCTGCGCGGTCATCAGGCCCGCCTCGTTGCCCTCGCCTGGATGGATCTCGACGTACGGCCCGACCGGCGTCTCCTGCGGCTCGGCGAACTTCCAGTCGAGCAGGCGGCGGTAGAACTCGAGCGACTTCTTCGGATCGCGCGAGTGCAGCTCGGTGTAGCAGAACGGGTTGGCCATGGTTGTTTCCTCCTATCGGCGCAACTTAAAGCCACCCTCCTGACAACGTGCTGTCAGTAGGGTTTGACCGCGCGCGCGCGGGCGATTACGGTGCGCGCATGGCGTACTGGCTACTGAAGACCGAACCGTCGGTGTACAGCTGGGAGCAGCTCGTGCGCGAGGGCGCGACCCGCTGGGACGGCATCACCAACCCGGCCGCGCTCAAGCACCTGCGCTCGTCGAAAGCGGGCGACCGCGTGTTCATCTACCACACCGGCGACGAGCGGCGCGCCGTCGGCATCGCCGAGATCACCGGCGCGCCCTACGCCGATCCGAAGAACCCCAAGCTCGCGGTCGTCGATCTGAAAGCCGCCGAGCGGCTCAAGGCGCCCGTCGACCTCGCCACGCTCAAAGCCGATCCCGCCTTCGCCGGCAGCCCGCTCGTCCGCGAAGGCCGCCTCTCGTTCGTCCCACTCACCGACGCGCAGTACAAACGCATCCTCAAGCTTGCCGGCCACTGAGCTGGCGGCGTGCACGATCGAACGCGCTGCGTTTCGCGCGCGGGATGCGGCAATTTGCCGCCGTGCTCAAACATTCTCGGTCGCGCAGACGCGCCCTGCGAAACTGCGCGCGGCGGCAAATTGCCGCATCCCGCACGCTACACTCCGCTTTGCGCTAGTTCGCCATGCTTTCGTAAAACGGCTCGAACTGGCGATTCTGAGGGTTTTAAAAATTTATCGAGCCGGCACGGAGCGGAGTGGAGCGTGGCGGTCGTCAGGCGCGGCGGAGCGAAATCGGTAACGGGCGATTTCGCGGAGCCGCGCCTGACGACCGTCGCGCGGAACGCAGCATGTTCGATCGAGCACGCGGATCAGTACGCGTCGTCCACCGGATAGCAGGCGATCTCGGCGAAGACGCCGAAGTGGTCGGAGGGGTAGCACTCGCTCGACGGGAGATCGAGGACGACGCGGGCGTGGAGGATGGCGCCGGGGCCGCCGTCGCGCATGCCGCTGACGAAGATGTAGTCGATGCGGCGGTTGCGCTCGACGTTCCGCGCCACGTACGGATTGCGCGCGCTCCAGGTGTAACCGTCCGAGTGCGGATGGCGCCGCTGATACGCGTCGCGCCAATAGGTGCCGCGCCCGGCGAGCGAGGCGCGCCCGGTGAGGAACTGGTGCACCAGCGAGTCGGGCGTGCAGTTGAAGTCGCCGGTCATCACCGTCGGCAATTCGCCCGGCTGCGCGCGCGCGAACTCGTCGAGCGCCACCACCTGCCGCTCGCGCACCGGCGCCGCGTCCAGCTCCCACGACAGGTGCGTGGTGATGAACGCCAGGCGCCCGCACGGCGTGTCCAGCTCGCAGCGCAGCGCGATGCGCGGATCGCGCGCCGGGTGCGGCAGCTCGAGCGTCGAGTGCGAGACGATCGGCAGCCGCGACACCACCGCGTTCCCGATCGGCCCGCCGCGCGACTCGGGATCCGCCGCCGCGAAGCGAAAGTCACCACCGAGCGCGCGCGCGATCTGCGCCGCCTGGTGCTGGCCGCGCGTCACGTCGCGCACCTCCTGCAGGCCCACCACCTGCGGGTCGAGCGCCACCAGCGCCGGCAGCAGCACCTCCATGCGCCGCGCGGACTCGCCCGCGTCGTTCCACAAATTCAGGGTGACGATTCGGATCGTTTTCACTGACTCAGGAAGGTAGGCCGGCGCTCGCAGGAGCCAAGAGTCGACGGAGCAGCTTGATCGCCTCGCCGAGCGCGAACGGCACCAGGCTGAGCGCCAGCACCCACAGCACGTCGAGCCCCGAGAGCGGCGCGGTCTTGAACACCGGCCGCAGCGGCGGCAGGTAGATCGTGATCGCCTGCAGCGCGACGCCGATCAGCACCGCGCCCCACAGCGCGACGTTGGAGAACACGCCCAGCTCGAACAGCGATTTTTTCTCCGAGCGGCAGTTGAACGCGTGCGCCAGCGGGCCGAGCGACAGGATGGCGAACACCATCGCGCGGGCGTGCGCCAGGTCGGCGGGCGAGGAGGCGTGGCGCGGATCGGGCAGCGCGTGCGCGAACGCCAGCATCGCGGTCGCGGCCATCACCGCGCCGACGGCGACCATGACGAGGTATTCGCGGCCGGCGAGGATCGCGCCGCCGGGATCGCGCGGCGGCACCGCCATCTGCGACGGATCGCGGTTGTCGACGCCGAGCGCGAGCGCGGGCAGGCCGTTGGTGATCAGGTTGATCCACAAGATCTGGATCGGCGCGAGCGGCGACTCCCAGCCGAGCAGCGACGCGATCAAGACGAACAGCACCGCGCCGGCGTTCGACGACAGGAGGAAGAAGATGAACTTGCGGATGTTGGCGTAGATGGCGCGGCCCTCTTCGACGGCGGCGACGATGGTCGCGTAGTTGTCGTCGGAGAGCACCAGCGCCGCGGCCTCCTTGGTCACGTCGGCGCCGGCGCGGCCCATGGCCACGCCGATCGACGCCGCCTTGACCGCGGGCGCGTCGTTCACGCCGTCGCCGGTCATGGCGCAGATGAAGTTGCGCGCGCGCAGCGCCGAGACGATGCGCAGCTTGTGCTCGGCGGTGGCGCGCGCCACCACGCGCACGCGATCGATGCGCTCCTCGAGGCTCTGCTGATCGAGCGCGTCGAGCTCGCCGCCGGTGACCAGCACGTCGCCGTCCTGCCACAGCCCGATCTCGTCGGCGATCGCGCGCGCGGTGGCCGGATGATCGCCGGTGATCATCACGGTGCGGATGCCGGCGGAGCGCGCTTCGGCGATCGCGGCGGCGACTTCCGGACGCGGCGGATCGACGATGCCGACCAGCGCCACGAACGTCAGCTCCGCCTCCCACGCCGCTTCGGGCGCGCACGGGCCGATCGGCCGCGGCAGATCGTCGCGCACCGCCAGCGCGATCACACGCATCGCGCCCGCCGCCCACTCCGCCGCCTCTGCCGCGATCGCGCGCCGATCCTCGTCGGAGAGCGCCACCGTGTGGCCGTGCTTGCGCACGCGCGTCGAGCGTTCGAGCACCGCCTCGGGCGCGCCGCGCACGAACGAGCGCACGTGCACGTCGCGCTGCACCAGCTCGGACGCCATGCGGCGCGACGACGTGAACGGCTGCTCGCCGAGCACGCGCGGCGATCGCTCGACGCCCACGCGGCGCGCCAGCATCTGCAGCGCCGCGTCGGTGGGATCGCCCTGGATCTCGACGGTGCCGTCGGCGGCGATGGTCAGGTGCGCGCCGCCCGCGTGCGACGCCGCCTCGACCGCCAGCCGCAGATCGTGCTCGTCCGCTTCGCCGTCGGGATGGATGCTGCCGTCGATCTTGCGCGGCCCGCCCTCGACGGTGTACGTGCGCCCGCCGGCCCACAGGCGGCGCGCGGTCATGGCGTTCTGCGTGAGCGTGCCGGTCTTGTCGGTGCAGATGATCTGCGCGCAGCCGAGCGTTTCGACGGCGGGCAGGCGCCGGACCAGCGCGTGCCTTCGCGCCATGCGCGTGGTGCCGAGCGCTAGCACGATGGTGGTCACCGCCGGCAGCCCCTCCGGAATCGCCGCGACCGCGAGCGCGACCGCTACCAAAAACAATTCGCGCGGCGTCGAGCGGCCGAGCAGCCAGCCGGCGGCGAACACCACCGCCGAGATCACGATGCAGCCGATCACCACGCGCTGCCCGAAGCGTTCGAGATCCTGCTCGAGCGGCGTCGGCTCCTGCTCGACGCGCGCCAGCATGCCGGCGATCTTGCCGAGCTCGGTGTACACGCCGGTGTTGGCGACGATGCCGCGCCCGCGCCCGCGCGACACGCGCGTGCCCATGAACAGCATCGTGCGCCGCTCGGCCAGCGGCGTATCCGCCTCGATCGCCGCCTGCGCGTCTTTCGGCACCGGCATGCTCTCGCCGGTGAGCGCCGCCTCTTCCGCCTCCAGATCGTGCGCGACGACCAGCCGCACGTCGGCGGGGATGCGATCGCCGTCCTCGATCACCAGCAGATCGCCCGGCACGACCTCGGCCGCCGGCACGTCGCGCAGCTTGCCGCCGCGCACCACGCGCGCGGTGGGTGCGGCCATTTGCCGCAGCGCGAGCAGCGCCCGCTCGGCGCGCCGCTGCTGCGCGAGCCCGAGCACCGCGTTGACGATCACGATCGCCAGGATGGCCAGCGAGTCGCCGAACCGCTCGAGGAACGACGCGCCCGGCAGCGGCGAGAACAGCCCGAGCCCCGCCGCGATCGCCGCCGCGCCGATGAGCGCCAGCACGGTGAAGTCCGAGACTTGCGCGTAGATCTTTTTCCAGAACGAGTCTGGCGGCTCTTCGGGCAGACGGTTGGGCCCGATCTTGGCGAGCCGCTCGCGCGCCAGCGCTTCGTCGAGCCCGCGCGCCGGATCCGACTGCCAGTACGCGGCGACCTCGTGCGCGGGCGAGTGGTGCCACGCGAGCCGCGGCGGCGCGTCGACGGACGGCGCCGGCGTCAGCCGCCTGGGCCTCTCGTCACCGCCGCGCTGGGAAGCCATTCGCATGGTTTTTATCACACTCGACGAGGTATCATGGCACGCATGCTGAGGGGGCTCGGGCCCAGGCAATTCGCCAAGGAGCTGTGGGGGCAGATCTCGCGCAACCGCACCTTCGATCTCGCGGCGCAGTTCGCGTACTGGTCGCTCCTGGCGCTGTTCCCCTTCGCGATCTTTTTGCTGACCATCATCGGCTACGTGCCGCTGCACGGGCTCGACGAGCAGGTGCTCGACATCGTCAACAACGTAATGCCGGCGCAAGCGGCGGCGCTGTTCGAGCACACGTTGCGCGAGGTGATCGGGCGGCAGCGCGGCTGGCTGCTCCTGTTCGCGCTCGTCGGCTCGGTGTGGTCGGCGACCGGCGGCATGGCGAGCACGCTCACCGCGCTCAACCGCGCGTACGGCGTGCAGGAGACGCGGCCGTGGTGGAAGCGCAAGCTCCTGTGCATCGCCATGACCGTCGGCGCGGCGCTGGCGATGATCGTCTCGACGGCGGCGATGCTGATCGGCCCGCAGCTCGTGCACAGCCTGATGGAGCTGCTCGGGCTCGGCGGCGCGTTCGACGTCATCTGGCGCTGGGTGCGCTGGCCGATCGTCGTTGGTGGCCTCTTGTTCGCGCTGGCGCTGGTCTACTATTTTCTGCCGAACGTCAAACAGCGCTTTCGCGCGATCACGCCCGGCTCGGTGATCGCCGTCGGGCTGTGGGTGATCGTCTCGTCGGCGTTCAACGCCTACGTCTCGCATTTTCACTCGTACGCGAAGACCTACGGCACGCTCGGCACCGCCGTGGTGCTGATGACGTGGCTCTACCTCACCGGGCTGGTGGTCATCCTCGGCGGCGAGATCAACGCCGTGCTCGATCGGCAGCGCGCCGTCGAGCAAACCGCCAAGGAGACGCCGCCCGTCGTCGATCACGCGCCCGCTTGAACAGGAGATCGCATGCCCAACGGAATCTCGTCACTCTCGAGTGGTTTCTCCAAGCGCGCCGGTGACGCGCGGCAAGGCACGGTCTACGGCATCGTCGTGCACACCACCGGCTCGGGCGTGGTCGACGTGTCGGCGAAGAAGGGGCGCGACCCGCTCGAGTACACGGTGCACGACGTCTACGAGAACCCCGACAACTACTGCGCGCACTACGTGGTCGGCTGGGACGGCACCATCTGGCAGGTGATGGACGAGACGCTGCGCGCGCAGCACGTCGGCTTCCCCGCCAACGACCGCGAGGCGTTTCTCGACGGGAGCTGGGAGCAGAACATGGCCAACGACGGCAAGAGCAAGGTCGTGGCGCTGTGGAAGGCGCGCTGGCCCGACTTCAAATCGCCGGCGCACCTGTTTCCCGGGCCGTCGCCGAACCAGGTGTACGTCGGCATCGAGATGATCCCGCTGACGGGCGCGGCCGCGCAGCCGGCGCCGCTGCTCTCGAACGACGTCGCGCGCAAGTACACCGACGCGCAGCACCAGGCGGTGGCGCGGCTGATCGCCGACGTCGCCGCGCGCTGGTCGCTGGCGCTCGACGAGATCTGCGACCCGAAGAAGGGCCGCCTCGTCGGCCACGAAGATCTGAACCCAGTCGAGCGCTCCGACGCCGGCGGCGGCTGGGACCCGGGCGCGCTGCGCGACGTGGCCCGCTTCGACTGGGACTACCTGCGCACGCAGATCCAGGCGGCGCAAGCTCCGGCGCCGGCCGATCAACCCGCCGCGCAACCCACGACCCCGTAAGAACAGAGGTGAACCGCCATGCCGCGGCAGACGCCAAAAAGAAAGATCAGAAATTTATTGTTCTGATCTTTTTGGCGTCTGCGGCGGCATGGCGGTCAATCCCTCCGTGTTCGCGATTTCGTGATCGAGGGGGATGAAGCGGGCGTGGGCGAGGCCGCGGTAGTCTTCGGGGCGGCAGGTGAGGACGATGAGCTGGACGCGCGCGGCGACTTCGTCGAGCACGGCGAGCATGCGGTGCATACGCTCGGGATCGGAGTGCACCAGCGGATCGTCGAGCACCGCCGGCAGCCGCTCGGCGTCGCCGGCGACGAGCTCGCCCATCGCCAGCCGCATCAGCACCGCGAGCTGATCGCGCGTGCCGAACGACAGCGCCGCCACGTCGGCGTCGACGCCCGCGAGGCGCACCGCGCGCGGCTTGAACCCGTCGTCGAGCGTCACGCCCTCGACGCGATCGCCGGCGAGCGCGCGCAGCCGCGGCACCACGCGCGCCACCACCGGCTCGACCAGCCGCTCGGCGGTGCGCGCGCGCTCGTCGGCGAACAGCTCGGCGAGCAGCCTCACCGCCTCGGCCTCGCGGCGCGCGCGCGCCAGCTCTTCGCGCAGCACCTCGACGCGCTCCTCCTGCTCGACGAGCCGCGAGTAGGGCGCCGCGCTCGCCGCGTCGGCCAGCGCCTGGTCCGCCTTGCCGAGCCGCTCCTTTTTTTGCAGCAGCTCGTCGAGCACCGCGCGCAGCTCGCGGCCGGCGCGCTCGAGCTCGCGCTCCGGATCGCCGTCGAGCTCGGCCAGCGCCGCTTCGGCGAGGCGCAGCTGATCCTCGGCGCGCTGCGCCCGCGCCGACTCGCGGCGCCGCGCCTCCTCGCGCTCGGCGTCGCTCCGCCCGTCGCCGGTGGCGGCGCGCAGCTCGCCGGCCACGCCGGTCAGCTCCTCGCGCGCGAGCCGCAGCCGATCGCGCACCAGGTCGCAGTCGGTGAGCGCGTCGCCCGCCGCGCGCCGGCACAAGCCCTCGGTCTCGCCGAGCCGCTGTAGCACCGTCTCGAACGCCTGCTCGGCGACGCGCGCCGCCGTCTCCAGCGCCGCCGCGTCCGGCGCCTCGCCGCTCCACTCGGGATGGCGCGCGCGCAGCTCCTCGTCGAGCTTGCGCGCGGTCTCCAGCCGCCGTTCGAGCGTGCTCACCGGCGCGTCGCCGGCGTGCGCGTCGCGCGGAAGAAACGCCGCCCGCCGCGCGCGCGCGCCGACGAGGTTCTTCTCGTGCGCCTCGCGCGCCTCGCGCTTGCGCTCCAATTCTTCCGGCGACGCGGAGCCCAATTCGGCGGCCAGCGCGTCGAGCGCGGCGCGCCGGAGCTCGTGCTCGGCGCGCGCGCGCGGCACGTCGGTGGCCGGCCCCGAGATCTCGAGCGCCAGCAGATCTCCGACGGTGATCGCCAGCGCGCCTTCGCCCGACCACTCGCGCTCCTCGCCGCGCGCGAGCGCCGCCGCCTCGCCGCCCGGCGCCGTCAGCGCCACGTCTTTGAGCGCGCGCACGCGCACGCGCAGGCGCAGCGCCTCGAGCTGCTCGCGCGCGCTGCGCTCCTCGGCGATCGCGCGCCGCAGCTCGCCGATGCGCCGTCCCGACGGCGCCGGCGTCGCGGCGAGCGCGCGTTCGAGCGCCTCGACCTCCGCCTGCGCCGCGCGAAACCCGTCGAGCCGCGGCCCGGTCTCGGCGAGCTCGGCGCCCGCCCGTTCGAGCGCGCGCGCGTCCTCGGCCTGCGCGCGCGCCTCGCGCAGCGACGAACGGCCGGTTTCGTGCGCTTTCAGCCGAGCGGTCGCCTCGTCGGCCGCGCGCCGCGCCTCGGACAGCGTGCCCGCCGCCGCGTCCGCCTCCGCCGCGCGCGACGCCACGCGCGCCTCCAGCTCGACCGCGCGCCGCTTCAGCTCGGCGATGTTGCGGATGCGCTCGGCGATCTCCGCGAACGCGCGCTCGGCCGCCGCGCGCTCGGCGCGCGCCTCGTCGCGCCGCTTGCCGAGCTGCCGGTGCTCGACGACGCGCGGCCTCAGGCGCGCCTCCTCCGCTTCGAGCGCGCGCTTGCGCTCGTCGAGCCCCGCGGCCGCGCGCGCCGCGCTCTCCAGCTCGCGGCGCAGCTCGTCGCAGCGGCGCCACGCCGCGCGCGCCGACTCCAGCTCGGCGATCGCGCGCCCCAGTTCCTCCTCCTTTATATAGGCGGGCGCGCTGCGCTTCGGCTGGCCGGTCTTCTCGGTGTAGAGCTCGTCGTAGCGTTTGCGCAGCTGCTCCTCGATGGCGCGCGTCGCCGCGTCGACCACCACCTGCCCGACGACCGCGCGCAGCCGCTCCATCGCGCCCTCGCCGAGCTTGTCGGGAAACTCCAGCGCGCCCTGCGGCATGAACAGGAGCTGCGCCAGGCCGCGGTGCTCGGGCTTGGACGGGCCGCGCCCCGGCGATCGCCCGCCGAGCCGCTCGCGCATCCACTCGACCGCCGCCGAGCCCTCCGAGATCGCGCGCGCGCGTTCGCCGGTCAGCTCGGCGAGCCGCGTCTGCCCGCGCGCGCCGAACGTCTTCTCCAGCCGATAGTCGGCGCCGCCCGTCGAGAACTCCAGCACCACGCGCGGCATCACCTGCGCGCCCCACGGCTGGAGCGCCTCGAGATCGCTCGACGTGCCGTCGGGGCGATCGAAGATCGCGCGCTCGAGCGCGAGCAGCAGCGTCGACTTGCCGGCGCCGTTCGGGCCGTGCACCACGGTGACGCGCTCGTCGAGCGGACCGAGATCGAGCGGCTCGGCGAAGCAGCGGAACGACTCGAGGCGCACGCGCTTGAGGATCACGACTGCACCCGCCGCGCGAGCGCCACCAGCCGCGCCAGCGCCTCCAGCGCCACCGCGCGCCGCTCGCCGTCGCCGTCGGACGCCGCCGCGCGCTCGAGCAGCCGCTCGGCCACCTTGCGCGCCACGCCGTCGGGCAGCGCGCCCGCCCACGCCGCCGCGTCCTCGGGCCGCGCCGCCACCGCCTGCCGCTCGACGCGCGCCGAGAGAAAGCGCGCGCGCAACGTCTCCTCCAACCGATCGAGCGCATCGAACCCGGCGCGCGACAGGAGCCCGTCGAGGCGCAGCCGCACCAGCGCGCGCTCGGGCGCGTCGAGCGCCTCCAGCTCGGCGGCGAGGCGCGCCACGTCGTCGTCGCCGAGCAGCGTCGCCGCGCGATCGATCCAGCGCAGCGTGCCGGTGGCGACGATCTCGACGCGCGCCGCGCGGCCCGGCCCGTCGAGCGTCACCTCGAGCGCGTGGCCGCTCATGCGCTCGCCGAACTTGGTCGGCTCGTGCGTGCCGGGATACGCCGTGCGCGCCGCGCGCTCCGACGGCAGGATCAGCGTCGAGTGCCAGTGCCCGAGCGCCAGGTAGTCGACGCCCGCGCGCTCGGCGGCGCCGGCGGCGATGGGAAAATCGTCGCCCGCGACCTCGAAGCCCTGATCGCGCAGCGAGCCGTGCGCCACGCCGATGCGGATGCGATCCGCCGGCGCGCGCGCGATCCGCAGCGTCGGATCCTCCGTCGAGAACTTGCTCTCGCACGGCGACGGCAACAGCAGCGCGCCGGCGATCTCCACCGGCTCCGTCGACGCAAGCACGCGCACGCGCGGCGCCGCCTCGCTCCACGCCGGGTGGCGGAACACCGAGCCCGGCCCGAGCGGATCGTGATTGCCGGGCAAGACCGCCACCGGGCACGCCGCGCGCGCGAGCAGATCCACCACGCGGCGGATCAGCACCGGATCGACCGCGTTGTCCTCGAACGTGTCGCCCGCGAGCAGCAGCAGATCGACGCCGCGCCGGTTGGCCTCGTCGACGACGCGCTCGGCCGCGCGCAGCCGCGCCTCGCGCACCTCGGCCGCGCGCTCGCCGGCGTGCACCGCGCGCATCCCGATCTGCCAGTCGGCCGTGTGCAGCATCCGCATGCGGCCTCGAAGTATGGCACGCGCGATTGCGATATAAGAGCCGGATGATCACGCTCGTGCAATTCATCAGCTGGCCCGGGCTGCCCAACTTCAGCCCGTTCTGCATGAAGGTGGAGAACTACCTGCGGCTGACCGGCGTCGAGTACCGCACCGAGGTGGGCGACGTGCGGCGCGCGCCGAAGAAGAAGCTGCCGGTGATCGTCGACGGCGACACGCGCGTCTGCGACTCGGGCGCGATCATCGAGTACCTGAAGAGCAAGCACGGCGATCCGCTCGGCGACGGCAAGCTGAGCGACGCCGAGCGTTCGCGCGCGCATCTCGTGCGCCGCACCTTCGAGGAGAGCCTGTACTTCGCGATGCTGTACTCGCGCTGGGTGCCCGACGACGCGTGGCCGGCGTTGCGCAAGCGGCTCGCGCCGATGCTGCCGGCGTTTCTGCGGCCGTTTCTGCCGGAGTTGATCCGCGGGCAGATCCGCAAGCAGGTCTACATGCAGGGGACCGGGCGTCACACGGCCGAGGAGATCTGGGCGCTGGCGGGCGCCGACCTGGCGGCGATCGCCACCGCGCTCGGTGACGCGCCGTTCTTCGGCGGCGCCGAGCCGCGCACCATCGACGCCACCGCCTACGGCTTCCTCGCCAACGTCTTCTACGAGCCGTTCCACTCGCCGATCACCGATCGCGCGCTCGCGCACCCGAACCTCGCCGCCTACGCCGACCGCATGAAGGCCCGGGTGTATCCCGGGACGTGAAAACGCGCCGATTCGATATCGTGAATAACGGGAATTCCGTTATCGATTCGAATCAGTTTTTTTGCCGGCTAAATTGCGATTCTCCGACGGGAAGAACGTTTATTCAGTTGAATACTGATAGCGCGTTCAGTATATTCGTTTGGTGCGCCCGCCTCCGCAAATCGACGGCGTTCGGCCGCTCTCCAGGCCCGGGGACGCGCGCACCGAGGCCGCGGCGGCCGCCTGGTCGCTCGGCGAGCTGGCCGGCCGCCTGTGCGAGCTGGGCGGCGGCGCGGCGCTGACGCTGGCGTTCCGCCTGGTGCTCGACGCCCAGGAGCGCGGCGAGCCGGCCGCGTGGCTGACGGGGCGCGAGTCGAGCTTCTTTCCGCCGGACGCGGAGGAGGGCGGCGTCGATCTCGACGCGCTGGTGGTGGTGCGCGCGCCGGACGCCGCCGCGGCGGCGCGCGCCGCCGATCAGCTGGCCCGCTCGGGCGCGTTCGGGCTGCTGGTGCTCGACGTCGGCGCGCAGCCGATCGCCATGCCGCTGCTCGCGCGCCTGCTCGGCCTGGCGCAGAAGCACGACATCGCCATCCTGTTCCTCGCCGACGCGCCGCTCGGCTCGCTGATCTCGCTGCGCGGCTGCTGCGAGCGGCGGCGCCGCGACGGCGACGACGGGCTCTACGACTGCGAGCTGCGCGTGATCAAGGACAAGCGTCGCGCGCCCGGGTGGACTTTTCAGGAGGTGTGCCGTGGACCGGCTGGCCTGCGTTGACGTGCCCGCGCTGCCGCTGCAGCTGCTCCTGCGCGCGCACCCCGATTGGCGCGCGCACCCGGTGGCGGTGGTCGATCGCGACAAGCCGCAGGGGCTGGTGCTGTGGATCAACGAGAGCGCGCGCGGCTGCGGCATTTTGCCGGGGCAGCGCTACAGCGAGGCGCTGGCGCTCGCCGCCGAGTTGCGCGCCGCCGAGGTCGCGCCCGCCGAGATCACCGCGTGCGTCGACGCGCTCACCGAGCGGCTGCGCACGCTCACACCCGACGTCGAGCCGTGCGCCGACGAGCCGGGCGTGTTCTGGCTGAACGCGGCCGGGCTCGGGCACCTCTTTCCGTCGCTGGAGACGTGGGGGCGCGCGATCTGCGCCGAGCTGCGCGCCGTCGAGCTGAAGGCGCGCGTGGTGGTCGGCTTCCGGCGCTTCGGCGTCTACGCGGTGGCCAAGGCGCGGCCGCGGCGCGCGGTGGTGGTGTTCGAGCAGCCCGACGAGGAGGAGGCGGCGATGCGGCGCGCGCCGCTCGATCGCGTCGGGCTGGAGCCGCACGCGCGCGACGCGCTGGCGCGGCTGGCGGTGCGCACCG
Source organism: Polyangia bacterium (assembly GCA_035652295.1). Taxonomy (GTDB): domain Bacteria; phylum Myxococcota_A; class Polyangia; order Palsa-1104; family Palsa-1104; genus DASREC01. Next base: position 5,799 of record DASREC010000058.1, on the reverse strand, counting down.
TCGGCGAATTTCTGGCGCTGCCGCCGGGCGGGATCCTGCGGCGCTTCGGCGCGCGCGCGCACCGGCTGCACCGGCTGGGCACCGGCGACGCGTGGGCGCCGCTCCAGCCGCGTCCCGTCGAGGAGCCGCTCGCGCGCCGCCTCGATCTCGACGAGCCAGACGGCGATCTCGAGAGCCTGCTGTTCCTGATCAAGCACGAGCTGGATCCGCTGCTCGCGCGCCTGGCGGAGCGGGGCGAGGCGCTGGCCGAGCTGACGCTCACGCTGGTGCCGCCGGCGTATCTGCGGCGCGCGCCGCGCGAGGAGCGGCTGCGTCCCGCCGAGCCGACGCTCGACTCGGCGCAGCTCCTCGGGCTGGTGCGCCTGCGCCTGGAGTCGGCGCGCCTCGACGGCGGCGCGCAGTCGATCGGCGTGGCCGCGGCCGGCGCGCCGGCGACGCGCGAGCAGCTCCAGTTGTTCGCGCAGAGGCCGCGCCGCGATCTGCGGGCGGCGGCGCGCGCCATCGCCCGCGTGCGCGCCACGCTCGGCGCCGAGTCGGTGGTGCGCGCCCAGCTCCGCGACGGCCATCTCCCCGAGGCGCGCTTCACCTGGCAGCCGATCGACGCCGTCACGCCGGCGAAGAAACGCGAGCCCGCGCGCGAGAGCGAAAACGAAACCGTAAACGTGAGCGCGAGCGCGAGCGAAAACGAAATCGCGCGCACGCGGGAAGACGAGACCGCGAGCGATGAGCGACGAGCCAAGGACGCGAGCGGCGCGCGGCGAAAGACGGCGGCGAGCTGGCGAAGGCTGATCGCGAGCTGGCGCGCGATCAACGCCCACGCGCGCGCCGTTCGGCGAATGACGCTCGTGAGCCGTCGAGCGGCGGCGACCGCGAACGACGAACCGCCGGCGCTGAACGAAGAACGACGAATGACGATCGTGAGCGAGCGAGCGGCGACCGCGAACGACGAACCGCCGGCGATGAACGAAAAACGGCGAATGACGATCGTGAGTGGGCGAGCGGCGGACGCGGACGACGAACCGTCGACGGCAAACGATGAGTCGCGAACGATTCGCATGAACGAAGAACGGCGAATGACGATCGTGAGTGGGGGAGTAGCGAACGCGAGCGACGAATTGTCGACGGCAAACGATGAACCGCGAACGACCCGCGTGAACGAAGAACGGCGAATGGCGATCGTGAGTGGGCGAGCGGCGGACGCGAGCGATGAACTGTCGACGGCAAACGATGAGCCGCGAACGATTCGCGTGAACGAAGAACGGCGAATGATGATCGTGAGTGGTGGAGCGGCGGACGCGAGCGATGAACTGTCGACGGAAAACGATGAACCGCGAACGACCCGCGTGAACGAAGAACGGCGAATGACGATTGTGAGCGGGGGAGCGGCGGCGAGCGCGAACGTTGAGCCGTCAGCGATGAACGGAGAACCGCGAATAACGATCGGGAGCGAGCGAACAACGGACGCGAATGACGAAGCGCCGGCGATGAACGAAGAACGGCGAATGACGATCGTGAGTGGGGGAGTGGACGCGGACGACGAACGATCGGCGATGAACGAAGAACGGCGAATGATGATCGTGAGCAGGGGAGTGGACGCGGACGATGAACGATCGTCGATGAACGAAGAACGGCGAATGACGATCGTGAGTGGGGGAGTGAACGCGGACGACGAACCGCCGGCGATGAACGAAGAGCGGCGAATGACGATCGTGCGAGGCGGCGCGGCGAACGCGAGCGACGAACGATCGTCGGCGAATGACGAGCGGCCGGCGCCGAGCGGCGACCGGTGGGCGCTGCGGCCGATGGTGCGGCGGATCCTCGCCCGCCCGCGGCCGCTGCCCGATCGCCCCTCGCGCGAGCCCGACGGCTGGCTGATCGACGGCCTCGCCGCCGGCCCCGTCGAGCGCACCATCGGCCCGTACCTGATCTCGGGCGGCTGGTGGCGCAGCGAGCTGGCGCGCGACTACTACTTCGCCGAATTGCGCGCCGGCGCCATCTACTGGGTCTACTACGACCGCGCGCGCCGCCGCTGGTTCCTGCAAGGACGCGTCACGTGACCTACGCGCCGCTGTGGTGCAAGAGCAACTTCTCGTTCCTCGAGGGCGCGAGCCATCCCGAGGAGCTGGTGGAGACCGCGCACCGCCTCGGCGCGCGCGCGGTGGCGCTGACCGATCGCGACGGCGTCTACGGCGTGGTGCGCGCCCACGAGCAGGCGCGCGCGCTCGGCGTGCATTTGATCCTCGGCGCGCAGGTCACGGTTTCAGATACAGACGCCGCAGACGGCGACGGCGACGGCGACGGCCACGGCCACGGCTACGGCTACGGCCACGCGCGCATGGTCTTGCTCGTCGAGAACCGCGCCGGCTACGCCAACCTCTGCCAGCTGCTGACGGCCGGACGCCTGCGCTCGGCCAAGGGCGAGTGCCGCGTCGCGTGGCGCGAGCTCGCCGAGCGCGCCCCCGGCCTCACCGCGCTCTGGCTCGGCGCAGGTCCGCTCGACGAGCTGCGCGCCGCGTTCGGCGATCGCCTGTACGCGCTGGCCGCGCGCCACCGCCGCGCCGAGGAGGTCGACACCGAAGCGCGCCTGCGCGACCGCGCGCGCCGCGCCCGCGTCCCGATCGTCGCCGCCAACGAGGTGCTCTACCACGCGCCCGCGCGCCGCCCACTGCAAGACGTGCTCACCTGCATCCGCGAAGGCGTCACCATCCACACCGCCGGCCGCCGCCTCAAGCCGAACGCCGAGCACGACCTGAAGAGCCCATACGCGTTCGCCGGCCTGTTCGCCGACGATCCGGCGGCCGTCGAGCGCACGCTCGAGATCGCCGCGCGCTGCACGTTCTCGCTCGCCGAATTGCGCTACCGCTACCCGTCGGAGCGGCTGCCCGACGGCAAATCCACCTCCGATTGGCTGCGCGAGCTGGCCTTCGCCGGGGCCGCCGTCCGCTATCCCGCGGGCATTCCGCCGCACGTCTCCGCGCAGCTCGACAAGGAGCTGGCGCTGATCGAGGAGCTCGACTACGGCGGCTACTTCCTCACGATGCACGAGATCGTCCAGTTCTGCCGCCGCGAGAACATTCTGTGCCAGGGCCGCGGCTCGGCCGCCAACTCGGCGGTGTGCTTCTGCCTGGGCGTCACCGCCGTCGATCCGACGCGCGTCAATCTCCTGTTCGAGCGCTTCCTCTCGCGCGAGCGCGCCGAGCCGCCCGACATCGATCTCGACATCGAGCACGAGCGGCGCGAGGAGGTGATCCAGCACGTCTACGCGCAGTACGGCCGCGACCGCGCGGCGATGGTGGCCAACGTGATCCGCTACCGCGCGCGCTCGGCGATCCGCGACGTGGGCAAGGCGCTCGGCCTGTCGGAGACCGCGCTCGATCGCGTGTCGCGCCTCCTGTCGCACCACGACACGCTCGGCACCACGCTGTCGCAAGCCGAGCTCGACTTCTCCGCCGACGCCAACGTGCACCTCCTGCGCCTGTCGAACGAGCTCTTGAATTTCCCGCGCCACCTGTCGATCCATCCCGGCGGCTTCCTGCTCGGCCACGATCCGGTGTCGACGCTGGTGCCGATCGAGAACGCGACGATGGAGGCGCGCACCGTCATTCAATGGGACAAGGACGACGTCGAGACGATCGGGCTGTTCAAGGTCGATCTGCTCGGCCTCGGCGCGCTCACGCACCTGCACCGGACGTTCGATCTGATCGAGCGCCACCGCGGCAAAAAACTCTCGATGGCCGACCTCGAAGAAGGAGACGAAGAGACGTACGAGATGATCTGCCGCGGCGACACCGTCGGCGTTTTCCAGATCGAGAGCCGCGCGCAGATGTCGATGCTGCCGCGCCTGCGCCCGCGCAAGTACTACGACCTGGTCATCGAGGTGAGCATCGTGCGCCCCGGCCCGATCACCGGCGGCATGGTGCACCCGTATCTCCGGCGGCGCGACGGCCTCGAGCCCATCGACTATCCGCACCCGTGCTTGATTCCGGTGCTACAGAAGACGCTCGGCGTGCCGCTGTTTCAGGAGCAGGTGATGCAGCTCGCGGTGGTGGCCGCCGACTACACGCCCGGCGAAGCCGACCAACTGCGGCGCGACATGGCCGCGTGGCGCAAGAGCGGCCGCATCGAGCAGCACAAGGGCAAGCTGATCACGCGCATGCAGGCCAAAGGCATCGCGCCCGAGTTCGCCGAGCGCGTGTTCAAGCAGATCTGCGGCTTCGGCGAATACGGCTTTCCCGAGAGCCACGCCGCCAGCTTTGCGCTGGTGAGCTACGCCGGGTCATATCTGAAATGTCACTATCCCGCCGAGTTCACCTGCGCGCTGCTCAACGCGCAGCCGATGGGTTTCTATACGCCGGCGACGATTCTCGAGGACGCCGGGCGGCACGGCGTGAAGATCCGCGCGATCGACATACAGTGCAGTAAATGGGACTGCACACTGGAGTCATTGCAACCACACAGTAATGACTTTGCCGTGCGCATGGGACTGCGTTACGTCAAAAGCCTCAGTGAACAAGACTATGAACGGATTGAAGCCGCCGCGCCGTTCGAGTCGGTCGAAGACTGCGCGCGCCGCGCGACCCTCGACGAGCGAAGCCTGAACGCGCTGGCCGAAGCCGGCGCGTTCGACAGTCTGAAGATCGATCGCCGGGCCGCGTTGTGGCAGGCGAGCGGGGTATCGCACGATCCTTTGCAGATTACCTCCAGTGAGCCGGAGGTCGCGTTCGCGCCATTGTCCTCCTTGGAGGCGATAAACTGGGACTATCGCCGAACGCGCCACAGTCCGCGCGGCCATCCGCTCGCGCCGCTGCGCGCCGAGCTGCGCGCGCAAGGCCTGCCCGACGCGCGCACGGTGACGCAGCTCCCCGACGGCCGCCGCGCCCGCTACGCCGGCCTGGTGATCTGCCGCCAACACCCCGGCACCGCCTCCGGCGTGACGTTCATGACCCTCGAAGACGAAACCGGCTTCGTCAATCTCGTGGTGTGGAAGCGCGTCTTCGATCAGTACTCGGTGATCGCAAAGACCGCCCAGTTCCTAGGCGTCGACGGCAAAATTCAATGCCAGGACAGCTACGACAAAGCGACCAACCGCCACTATAAGGTGGTGCACCTGGTCGCCGACACGCTATGGCGCCCCGAAGTCCTCCATCAACCCGAAACCGCCGGCAGCCGCGACTTCCGCTAAAAGTCCGCGGCAGCGAGTACCGATGCGCCCGCCGGCGCACGCGCACGCCGCCAGCCGACGGACAGCATCCACGACTCGGGCGCTGCGGTCAGCTCGGTGACCGCCCACGACGAATAAGGATCCAAACCGTGCCGAATGAGCTTGTGCTTCTCCGCGTTGGTGCGGACGTAATTGAGCGCATGCGCCACCTGCGTCGGCGTCCGTAGAATGTCCGCGAAATAACGATCCGCATAGACCGCGCCCTTTCGCCGCATCACGCGATTGAGCGCCTTCGCCATTCGCACGCCGAGCCCTTTCATCCCGCGCGCGAGCGCCGTCGAATCCTCCGCCTCGACGAGAAAATGGATGTGATTGCCCATTACCGAGAAGTGGCAGAGCCGCATTCCGAACTGCGACCGCGCCGCCGCGAACGCGCGCTTGAGCACACGAAAGCACCGCCCGCTGCGCAAGCTATAGACCTCGCCGCGCATCCGCACGATCACGTGCAAGGGAAAGCGTTTGACGACCGCCGGACGGCGAAGGTGCGAAACGCCCGCCCCGCGAATTGGGTCTTTGGGCTTTCTACCCGCGCCTTTCGCACGCTTTCGCTTTGCCGCGAACCCGAACAAAAGCTGCCT
>DASREC010000057.1:0-6694 GCA_035652295.1 Polyangia bacterium | reverse complement strand
ACTAGGAGACATCGAAATGTCACGCATCGAGGCGATTCGCAAAATCGTCGCGCAGTCGCCGAACGACCCGTTTCCCCGCTACGGGCTGGCGATGGAATTGAAAAACGCCGGGCAGCACGACGAGGCGCACGCGACGTTCGTCGAGCTGGAGGAGCGCCACCCCGACTACGTGCCGCAGTACCTCATGCACGCGAACCTGCTGACGGCGATGAAGCGCGCCGCCGACGCGCGCGGCGTGCTCGAGCGCGGCATCGCGGCGGCCAACAAGAAGCGCGATCAGCACGCGCTCGGCGAATTGCAGGGCGCGCTCGAGGCGCTCGACGCCGGCGATTAGGCGCAACCGTTGCCGCGACACCCGAATCTCACCGCTGAGGTCATGCGCAAACTTCTTCCTCTATTAATGATGCTGGTCGTGATGCTGGCGGCGGCGGGCGTGGCGCGGGGCGAGCGCGCGTTGACGCTCGACGAGGCGCTTCAGCTCGCGCGCGCGCAGAACCGCGACTTGAAGGCGGCGCGCGTGCGGCTCGAGCAGTCGCAGGTGCAGATCGAGCAGGCGTGGACCGCGCTGCTCCCGACGGTGGCGGCGCAGGGCAAGTACACGCACAACTACAAACAGGTGACGCTCGACCTCAGCCAGTCGAACCTGGCGCTGTTCGGGCTGGCCGACATCGTCGCGCGCTTCTCCGGCAACGGGACCGAGAACGGCGTCATCAACGATCTCAAGCAGGGCATCGCCAACAACACGCCGTCGTCGATCGTGATCCAGAAGCAGGAGCAGCTCGACTTCGCGCTCAACGCGACGGTGCCGCTGCTCGTGCCGTCGGCGTATCCGGGGCTGACGGCGGCCAAGCGGACGTATGCGGCGGCCGAGGCCAACACGGCGGTGACCGAGACGCAGCTCCTGTTCTCGACGGCGCAGGCGTTCCTCGCGGCGGCGGGCACCGACGAGCTGCTGGTGGCGCGCAAGCACGCGATCGAGGTGGCGCAGAAGACCGTCGACAACGCGCGCGCGCGGCTGGAGGCGGGCGTGGTCAACCGCGTCGAGGTGACGCGCGCCGAGCTGGCGCTCTTGCGCGCGCAGCAGGCCTCGCTCGAGGCGGCCGACGCGCAGGTGCAGTCGTATCGCGCGCTCGCGACCATCCTGCTCCTGCGCGAGCCGTTTCGCGTGGTGCCGGGCGAGCCGCCCGCGCCGCCGCCCGACACCGTCGAGAGCCTGGTCAAGGAGGCGCTGGTGCTGCGCCCCGAGATCCTCGCCTTCGATCGCAACGTGCAAGCCAACGACGCGCAGCTTCAGTCGGCGTGGTGGCGCTGGGCGCCGACCCTGTCGGCGTTCGGCAACGTGCGCGCGTTCAACTACCCCGGCTTCTCCGGCGACAACTACGCGTGGGCCATCGGCCTGCAGCTCGACTGGGTGATCTACGACGCCGGCGTGCGCGACGCCGCGCGCCACCTCGCCGCCGCGCAGCGACGGGAAAACGAGCTGCGCCTCTTGCAGCTGCGCGACACCATCGCCGACGATCTGGCCAACGCGCGGCGCGCGGTCGACACCAAGCGCGCGGCGCTCGAGACCGCGGTGCGCTCGGTGCAGCTCTCGCAGGAGACGCTCGAATTGGTGCGCGTGCAGCACGACGCCGGCACCGCGACGCAGCTCGATCTGCTCCAGGCGCAGGACAACCTGGTCGGCGCCGAGGTGTCCGTCGCGCAGGCGCGCTTCGATCTCCAGCTCAGCGACCTGTCGTTAAAACGCACCGCAGGGCTGTTTCCGCCCAAGTAAAACGATAGCTACGGTTTCGGCGCCTTGAACGGGGTGCAGTCGAGGTGCACCTCCAGGTTCGACAGCGTCACGTTGGAGTTGTTGGTGACGGTGGCGGTGTAGCTGATGTCGTCGCCGCAGTTGGCGACGTTGAAGTCGGTCTGGTAGTCGCCCGTGCCCGCGGTGGCGGGGCGCGATAGCTTGATCGGCTGCACGAAACATCCCGGGAACACCGAGAGATCGATGGTCCCGGTGACCCCGCTCTGCGGCGACACCCACAGCACCTGCGCGGTGGTGTGCGCGCACGTCGAGCAGTGATCGATGGTCGCCATCGCCGTCGCGTGCGGTGCGGCGTTGATGACCGCGTCGCCTTGGGTCATGAACCCGCTGCACGAATCGTCGCACGCCGCGCCGTACGACAGGATGGCCACTCCCAATACCAACAAACGCACCGTCATGCGCACCCCCAGGCCCCCCCCGGTCAACACTTTATCACGCCGCTTTCGTATTATGCTTGATGGCCATGCCTACCGCCGACATCCACCGCATCGGGCGCTACGTGAATCTGACGCTCCTCGGTCAGGGCGGGATGGGCGCGGTGTATCGCGGCCGCGATCCCGAATTGGAGCGGCCGGTCGCGGTGAAGGTGATGCTCGACTCGACGCCCGACTTCGTGGCGCGGTTCCGCCGCGAGGCGCAGTCGATCGCGCGGCTCACGCACGCGAACATCGTGCAGGTGTACGACTTCGGCGTCGACGGCGAGGGCAATCCCTACTTCGTGATGGAGCTGATCGACGGCACGCCGCTCGACAAGATCATTCGCGACCGCGGCCGGCTGGCGCCCGCCGACGCGGTGAACCTGGCGCGCCAGGCGGCCGAGGGATTGGCGGCGGCGCATCGCGCCGGGATCGTGCACCGCGACGTCAAGCCGTCGAACCTGATCGTCGACGGGCGCGGCGGCGTGAAGCTGGTCGACTTCGGGATCGCGCGCGTGCGCGAAGGCGGCGGCGCGCAGCTCACCAACGCGGCGGCGCTGATGGGCACGCCCGGCTACATGGCGCCCGAGCAGGCGGCGGGCGGCAAGCCGGTCGATCACCGCGCCGACATCTACGCGCTCGGGCTCACGCTCTACGAAATGCTGGCGGGGCATCCGCCGTTTCAGGCCGACGATCCGATCTCGCTGGTCGTCAAGAACATGCAGGAGCCGCTGCCCGACCTGCGCATGAGCTCGGACGGGATCCCCGAGGAGCTGGTGCGGCTCGTCGAGCAGATGGGGATGAAGAACCCCGACGATCGGCTACAGTCGTGCGAGGCGGTGATCGCGGCGCTCGACGGGATCGCGCAGCAGGTGGGCCCGCGCACCGCGCACGATCTGGCGCGCGCCGACACCGATCGCATTCCGCCGACCAACGTGCATGCCAAGCGCGAGCAGGTGGTCGCGGCTGCCGCCGCGCTGCCGTCGACGGGCGGCGCGAAGAAAAAATCGCCGGCGACCATCGGCGCGATCGCGGGGATCGGCGTCGTCGCGATCGGCCTGGCGGTCTTTCTCGTCACGCACAAAGGGACGCAGACGCCGACGGCGGTGATCACGCCGCCGACGCCGCTCACCAAAGACGGCCCGCGCACCGACAACGCCAACGTGCGCCCCGCCGACGTCAGCGCCAACGTGAAGCCGAGCACGAACGACGGCGTGAAGACGAACCCGAACGCCGTGCTCGCGCGGCCGGGCAACGACACCGGCTCGGGCCCGCTGCGCATCTCGATCCTGCCGTTCAAGAACTCGAGCAAGGATCCGCAGCTCGTCACGTTCGAAGAGGGCGTGGCCGAGACCGCGGTCAACACGTTCTACGAGTCGCACAAAGGCGGGAACGTGAAGTTCTTCGAGCGCACGCAGGCCGACCAGGCGATCGGCGAGATCGATCTCGCGGGCAACTTCCATTTCGATCCGGACACCGTCGCCAAATTGGGAAAATTGAAAGGCGCGCAGGTGATCGTCGTCGGCGGCGTGCAGCTCGCGGACAAGAAGGTGCGCATCACCGGGCGCTTCGTGCGCGTCGAGGACGGGCAGGTGCTCGACGTCTTCACCGTCACCAGCAAGACGAACCACGGCTTCAAGGCGCAGGACGAAGTGGCCGCCGGGCTCGCCGCGAAGTTGGAGGCGCTGGCGTCGAACTGGAGGCAGAAGTGAGCCGCGCGCTGCTCGCGCTCGCGCTGCTCGTGCCGTCGCTGGCGCGCGCCACCGCGACGCCGTCGGTGGCGGTGATGCCGTTCAAGGATCTCTCGGGCGGCAAATCGAAGGGCTCGGTGGGCGAGGCGATCCGCGAGACGGTGACGTCCGATCTCAAAGACGTTCCCGGAATGAAAGTGATCGAGCGCGGCAACATCGACAAGGTGCTGGCCGAGCTGAGCCTGCAGTCGTCGAAGAGCGATCTCGACCCGTCCTCGACGGTGAAAGTCGGCAAGCTGCTGGGCGCGACGCTGCTGGTGGCGGGCGCGTACCAGCAGCAGGCGTCGAACGTGCGGCTCACCGCGCGCTTCGTCAAGGTCGAGACCGGCGAGATCGTCGGCACCGCCAAGGTCGACGGGCCGGCGTCGGATTTTTTGTTTTTGCAGGATCGCGTCACCGTCGAGCTGCTCAAGTCGGCGGGCATCGAGTCCAAGCACGTACAGACGTTCGCGCGGCGCGCGCGGCCGAAGTTGAAGAACCTGAAGATCGTCGAGCTGTACGGCGACGCGGTGGTGCAGACCGACGACACCAAGAAGCAGACGCTGCTCAAGCAGGCCGTCGACGAGGATCCGGGGTTCGTCTACGCGTCGCGCGATCTCGACGAGCTGGAGAAGCGCATGCGCAGCTACTCGGCGGCCGCCGATCGCGCGCAGGAGCAGGCCAACCGCGAGCTGGCCGAGCGCCTCAAGCGCGAGCAGGATCCCGGCAAGGTCTTCACCGAGACGCTGGCGCTCGCCAACAATCTGTTCGGCCAGCGACGGTATCGCCAGGCGCGCGCCGCGTTCCGCGCGCTGCAGACGCTGAAGCCGCCGCAATATTACGAGCAGATGGCGGAGCAGGCGGGCCAGACGATCATGAAGTGCGACGAGCTGCTCAAGGACTACGACGCCGCGCTCGCCGAGGGCGAAAAGTTTTTGAAGGCGCACCCGACGTCGCAGCTGTTCGGCGTGGTGCAGATCGAGATGAACGCGTACATAGAGACCAAGCGGCAGATCGAGGAGGGCAAGCGCGGCGCCGCCGACGAGATCGCCAGGCTCGAGCCGAAGGATCGCCACGACCCGTGCAAGACCGGGCCGATCTTCCAGTCGCACAAGCAGTTCGTCGACTCGCGCCGCGAGCTGGAGGCGTGCCTGCGCACCGGCTCCAAGACCGCCGCCGTCGAGTACCTGCCGCTGTTCCTGCTGGTGTTCGCGACGTGGGAGGGCGGCGACTTCAAGGCGTGCCAGCAGTACCTGACGCAGCTGCGCGCGAAATATCCCGATCAATATCGCAACGTGCGTCAGTTCGAAAGCATGCTTCCCGTCGAGGATTGAATCGGGCGATAATGATCGCTGGATGAGATTTCCCATCGACGGGCACGAGATCGACTACGAGGTGCGCGGCGAGGGGCGGCCGGTGGTAATGCTCCACGGGCTCACGGTCGATCGCCGCGTGCTCGAGGAGACGTGCGAGCCGGTGCTCGCGTCGGCCGACCTGCGGCGCATCTACCTCGACCTGCCGGGACACGGCGCCTCGACGGGAAATCGCGAGCGCGCGTCGGCCGACAACCTGGTGGCGGCGCTGGCGGCGCTCACGCGCGAGCTGGCGGGCGAGCAGCCGTGCCTGTTCGGCTACTCGTACGGCGGCTATCTCGCGCAGGGGCTGTTGCGCGAGTTCCCGCACGCGAGCGGGCTGTTCCTGGCGTGCCCCGTCGTCGAGCCCGACTTCGCCAAGCGCACGGTGCCTCTGCGGCATATTGCCGCAGAGGAGCCGGACCTGCCGTTCTCCTCCGACCCGCGCGAGCGCGACGCGTTCGACGAGATCGCGGTGCGCCGCACGCGCGAGGTGCTGGCCGGTTTTCAGAAGGTGGTGCACCCGGCGAACATCTCCGCCGATCTCGAGTTCGTGGCGCAGACGCGCGGGCGCTACGTGATGGCGCGGCCGTACCTGCAGGCGCTGGTCGAGTTCGAGGGGCCGGCGAGCATCGTGTGCGGGCGGCACGATCACTGGGCGGGCTTCGAGGACGCCGCGCGGCTGGTGCGCGTGCTGCGCCGCGCCGACTTCGCGGTGGTCGCCGACTGCGGGCACCTCTTGCCGCTGGAGGCGCCGGATCGCTTCCGCCGCGCCTTGCGCGAATTCGTCGATCGGCTCGGTCAAACCGCTTAGGACGGCGGTTTCACTTTTCCTTTGACCGCCGAGATGGTCATCAGGATCTGCGTCTGCTGGATCTCGTCCTTGGCCTGCACCTTCACCACTCTCTGCCCGCCGCGGCAGATGACGAAGTAGTTCTTCCTCTTGAACAGCTTGAGCCCGCCGAGCAGCAGGCCCGCGGCGCAGATGGCGAGCCCGATGATCAGGATGCGCGTCTTGAGCACCACCAGCGGCCAGTTCACCGTCGGGTCCAGGCCCTCGGGCGGCGGCGGCGCGTCGGGATCGGGCGCATCCGACGAGAACAGCGCCATCGGCGAGGCCGAGTCCATGCCCCACACCGTCGAGAGCTGCCAGATGGCCACCACGATCAGCGGCAGCGCGGCCAGCCAGCACAGGATGGCGAAGAACTGCGTCGGCCGGACCATCAGCCGCCCGACGAATGCCACGTCGCTCGACGGGATCTCGGTATGCCCGTGCTCGCCGTAGTGAACCACCCGCTGGTTGGTGACGATGAACAGGTTGGCTTCCGTCGGCACGTAAGGCATCGGGTACAGCACGTTTTCGTGGAGCTTGAGCTCTAGAGG
>DASREC010000056.1:0-8433 GCA_035652295.1 Polyangia bacterium | reverse complement strand
TCGTCGAGGCGAAGGTCTGGCAGCGTGTCATCCCGGCGTAGCGCGCTGTCGATCGACGCGCGCGCGCGAGTCTCGCCGGCGGTAGTGCGCGAGCTGGCGCGACGCCTCAGGCGCGCGATGACCGCCGCCGGGCTCGACGGCGCCGAGGTCGCGCTGTCGCTCACGCGCGACGCCGAGCTGCTGGCGCTCAACCGCGAGTACGCCGGCGAGGATCACGCCACCGACGTGCTCTCGTTCTCGCAGCGCGAAGGCGAAGGCGCGCGCGGCGGGCCGCTCGGCGACATCGTCATCTCGGTCGACACCGCCGCCCGCCAGGCGCGCGCCGGCGGCCGCCCGCTCCTCGACGAGCTGCTCCACCTCGCGGTGCACGGCCTCGCCCACCTGCAAGGCTACGATCACGCCACCCCCGCCGACGAGCGCGTGATGTTCGGCTACGAGGCGAAGCTGCGCGCGCAGGCGATCGGCCGCGCCGCCGTCCAGCGCGTGCGCCGTCCTAGCGTGCGGCGGTCGCGTAGAGGGTGATGGTCGTCGACGGCGGGATGGCGTCGAGGTGGACGTGGCCGCGGTAGAGCTCGTCGCCGGCGGCGGAGAGGGCGAGTAGCTCGAGGTCGAGGCCGGCGGCGGAGACGGAGGGGAGGGTGGCGGATTGCGGGGCGAGGCCGGCTTCGCAGGGGAAGTCGAGGAGCACGCGATCGCCCGAGCGCGCCGAGACGGTGAACGCGCCGGCGTCGTCGCAGCGGCGGCCGTCGGCGAATTGCCACGAGAGCGGCAGCATCGCCGTGCCCGCGTCGCCGCAGACGGCGAGCGCCGGGCCGAGGGCCGCGAGCACGAGCGTGCGGGCGAGGCGTCGCATGCGGCGAACATGCTAGCATCGCGCGATGCCAACTCCCGCGCTGATCGTGCACGGAGGCGCCGGCACCGTCGAGGACGAGCGGCGCGCGGCGTGTCTCGCGGGCGTCGAGCGGGCGGCGCGCGCCGGCTGGGACGCGCTCGAACGCGGCGGCTCGGCCACCGACGCGGTCGAAACCGCCGTGCGCGAAATGGAAGACGACCCGGAGTTCAACGCCGGCTACGGCGCGGTGCTCAACCGGCTCGGCACCGTCGAGGTCGACGCGTGCATCATGGACGGCGCGCAGCGCGCGGGCGCGGTGGCGGCGGTGCCGTGGTTCCGCCACCCGGTGACGCTGGCGCGCCGGCTGCTCGAGGCGGGCGAGCACGTGCTGCTCGTCGGCGGCGGCGCGCTGCTCTACGCGCGCGAGGTCGGCATGGCGGGCGATCCGCCGGAGTCGATGATCGCGCCGCGCTCGCGCGCGCGTCACGAGCGCGAGGCCGCCGCGCGCGCCGCCGCCCTCCCGAAAGTCGGCGACACCGTCGGCGCGTGCTGCGTCGATCGCGACGGGCGCGTGGCCGCCGCCACCTCGACGGGCGGCACGCCGTGGAAGCGCCCCGGCCGCGTCGGCGACTCGCCGCTGCCCGGCTGCGGCAACTACGCCGACGATCGCGCCGGCGCGGCGTCGTGCACCGGCCACGGCGAGTCGATCATCCGCGTGGTGATGGCGCGCGACGCGGTCGATCGCCTGCGCGCGGGCGCGAGCGCGGACGCGGCGGCGCGCGGCGCGGTGGCCGAATTGGTGGCGCGCACCGGCGGCGAGGGCGGGATCATCCTGGTGTCGCGCGACGGCGCGATCGGCCACTTCACGTCGACGCCGCGTATGCCGTGGGCCGCGATCGTCGGCGGCCGCCTCGAGAGCGGCGCCGAGCACGCATGATCGTCCGCGACGCGACGAGCGGCGATTTGCCGCAGCTGGCGGCCGCGGTGGCGACGCAGCCGCTCTTGCAGCGCTACGGCACGCAGGCGGCGAAGCTGGCGCGCGATCTGGCGGCTGCGCTCGAGGCGGGGCAGGGGATGCTGGTCGCCGAGGACGGCGCGCGCCTGCTCGGGATCGCGTGGTTTCTGCCGTCGGGGACGTTCGCCGCCGGCGGCTATTTGCGGCTGATCGCGCTCGCGCCGGGCGAGGAGGGCCACGGCGCCGGCGGCGCGCTGCTCGACGAGGTGGAGCGCCGCGTGGCGCAGGCGAGCCGCTCGCTGTTCCTGCTGGTGTCGCACTGGAACGAGGGCGCGCGCCGCTTCTACGCGCGGCGCGGCTATGTGGAAGTAGGCACCATTCCGGCGTTCGTGCGCGCCGACACCGACGAGGTGATCTGCTACAAGCGGCTGGCGCCGTAATCGAGGCGCACGGTCTCGCCGGGCGCGACGTGCAGCGCGTCGCAGCGCTCGGCGCTCACGCACACGCGGTAGTCGCCGGCGTCGAGCGCCACCTCGAAGAACCCGCGCGCGCGCGTCGACTTCACCAGCCCGCGCGCGTCGGAGATGTCGAGCTCGACGGCGCCGAACCCGTAGACGCCCTGCGCGATCGTCGGCCGCGCCCAGCGCTCGCCGCCGCAGCTCAACAACAAGGTCGCGATCAACAGCGCACGCACGCCGCTCGATTCAGCAAACGTCGCGCCAGCGCGCGCGCCGCGGCGGCGGCGGACATCCACATGTGCGCCTCTCGGGAAACTGAGACCGCTCGGCTAAAACGCCTCGAATCGCCGAACGGCTACTTCTCGAGATCGTCGGCCAGCTCGCGCTTGTGGTTGGACGCCACGCCCCAGCGCGACTTCTTCCACTTCGATTGATAGGCCATCCACACGCCGAGCGCGTCGGTGACGAAGCGGCGCTCGTACGGCTTCTCGATCGAAAGCTCGTGCGACTCGGCCGCGTCCGCGATCGCGTCGAACAGCCGCACGTCGCCCGAGCCGCCGACCCACAGCTTCCAGCGGCCGAGCCGCATGGTGTGCGCCAGCTCGTACTGGCTGCCGATGGCCGGGCGCGGATAGCCTTCGCCGACGCCTTGCGCGAGCGGCACCAGCGACTCGCCCTGCACGTCCTGCGGCACTTTGCCGCCGATCGCGTCGACGATGGTCGGCAGCAGATCGATGATCTCCACGCCCTCGGGCACCACCTTGCCGGCGGGAAACAGCGGCGGGTAGTGGATGATGAGCGGCACGTGCACCAGCTCCTCGCGCAGCGACTGGCCGTGGCCGATCTTGCCGTGGTCCCACAATTCCTCGCCGTGATCGGCGGTGAACACCAGCATGGTGTCGTCGGCGCAGTGCGAGGCGTCGAGCGCGCGCATCAGCTCGCCGAGCTGCTGATCGTTGTAGCTCACGTCGGAGTCGTAGAGCGCGATGATGCGCGTCTTGTCGCGCTCGCTCACGCCCAGCTTGCCGCCGACGATCTTGTCGAGCTGCGGATCGAGGCACGCCTTGGCGAACGGGCCGGCGTAGGGCTCGGGATCGTACTTGTCGATCCACGGCGCGTGTGCGCGCCACGAGACGTGCGCGTCGATGGTGCCGAGGTAGAGGAAGAACGGCTTCGAGGCGTGCTGGCCGAGGAAGCCGCGCGCCGCCTTGACCAGGTCCTCCGCCTTGAGGCCGCCGCCTTCGTGGATGTGGTTGTGCAGGATGTCCCAGCCTTCGGCGAAGCCCCAGTAGGCGTCGATGAAGCCGTTGGCGATGTAGCCGGCGGTGTAGAGGCCGCTCGGCTTGATGGCCTCGGGGAGCGTGACGAACTTGGGATCGAGCTTGGCCTTCTCGGCGATGAAGTGGTGCTGCGCGGGGTAGAGGCCGGTCCAGAGGCTGGCGTGCGAGACGCGCGACTCGTTGCCCTGCACGTAGGCGACGCGAAACACCGTCGAGGACTTGGCGAGCGCGTCGATCACCGGCGTCTCGACGCGGGTCTTCGGGTTGAAGAGCTTGAACTTGTCGGAGCGCGTGTCGTCGGTCATCCAGAAGACGACGTTGCGCGGGCGCTTCTCGTACTTGGCTTGCGGGGCGGCGCCGTCGATGGTCAGCGCGGCGTTGATTTTCGCTTGCGTGCAGGCGGCGCCGGAGGCGGTGAGCTCGAGGCGCGCGACGCGGTCGAACAGCGGCGTCAGCTCGACGGGGGCGCCGGGTTTGATCTCGGCGTCGACGGCCAGCTTGCCGCGCGTGCCGGCGCGCAGCTGGATCGCGCAACCGCCGGTGTCGCCCGAGAGCGAGAGCTGCGCGCGCGCGGGCACCATTAGATAGTAGGCGGCGCCGGTGTCCTTCGCGAGCACCAGGCCGTCGTCGCCCGCCTGCGGCAAATTGCCGTCGGTCGACGTGCCGCCGAGCTGGATCCACTCGACGGCCGCCGAGGCGCGCTGGCCGGCGAAGTGGCCCCACTCGGCGAACGTGAGCGTGATCTTGTTCTCGCCCTCGGTGAGCGCGCCGGCGGCGAGCGGCACCGTGACGGTTTGCCAGCCCTCGCCGAGCGGCACCGCCGGCGACGCCTTGCCGCCGATCGTCGCGCGCACCGTCTGCTTGACCGAGGACTTGAGGCGCAGGGTCAGCGTCGCGCGGCGCGCCTGGTCGGCGGTGAGCGGCACCTCGAGCACGGCTTGCGTCTGCGCCAGCGCCACCTTCTTGCCGTCCTCGACCACGCGCAAGCGCCACGACGGGACTGGTCTACTGAAGTGCACGTATTTGGCGAAGCCGGGCAGACCAGCGGCGATGACGAGCCCGCCGGCGCGCTGGCCGTGCGCGAGCGTGCGGTTGGCGGCGAAGTCGAAGACGGCGTGCTGCGCGCCGGCCGGAGCGGCGGCGGCGGCGAGAGCGATGACGGCGAGGAGGGGAGCGGAGCGGCTCACGTCAGAACGTGAACACCTTGGCGCGCTCGGAGGCGCGCTTCATGTCGCCGAGCACTTCCTTCTGCTCGGCCGAGAGGCTCGCGATCAGGCGGCGGATGTTGTCCATGCGGCGCGCGTAGTCGCGCAGCGCCAGCACGTCGGGGTTGCCGGCAGCGACGGTGTTGAACAGCGGCGTCTTCTGCATCGGCATCACGATCGCGCCGATCGCGCCCTTGAGCGGCCGCTGTCCCCACGCGCCGCCCGGGTCGACGCGGTACTTGAAGCCCTTCCACTCGTTCGGCGCGCAGTCGGTCTTGCTCTCGTCGGGGCACACCGGCGTGCCCATCTCGACGAAGTGCGCCAGCTGCAGGCCGCCCTGCTGCTCGAGGATCATGCCGTAGTTCTTCTCGCCGCCCTTGTTCGACGACGCCAGCGCGCGCTTGATGGCGTCGGCGTCGTTGTCGGTCTTCTTCGCGTGCAGCGTGATCTCGTCGTAGAGCATGATCGTGTGGTTGTAGTAGTTGAACAACCGATCGATCGCGATGTCCTCGAGGTGCGCGTAGTTGGTGTGGAACAGCTTCTGCGAGTCGGGCTTCTTCAGATCCATGTCGCCCAGCTCTTTGGTGAGCGCGAAGTCGACGCCCCCCGACCGCGTGTCGGCCGAGCCGTTGATCTTGTCGGCGATGGAGCCGAGCTGCTTCTGCATGCGCTCGACTTCTTCGCGGATCTGCACCGCCTGATCGATCGTGCGGTTGAACTCGACGCGCGAGCCGTAGATGCGCCCGCACGCGTTGCCGACGCCGAACACCACCGCGCATAGACCGAGCACGAAGGCGATGCGGCCCCACGGCTTCGGCTTGGAGATGGGCGCGTCGGAGACCGAGTCGCTCGAGCCGGGCAGCACCTGGCCGACGCCGTAGAACGCGGCGAGGTTGGCGGCCTGCTGCTGCGCGAACGGATCGCGGCGCGGATCGGGCGGCGGCGCGGGAGCGGCCGGTTGCGGCGGCGGCGGCGCGCCGAACGGTGACGGCACCGAGCGCTGCGCGGGCTGACCGGTCGGGCCCGACGGGGATTGGCCGACCGGCTGCGGAACCGCGGGCTGGCCGTGCGGTGGAGTGGGGCTTTGCGGCGCGGGAGCCGCGGCCGGCGCCGCGGCGGCTTTCTTCAGCCCGAGGCGCGCCTTGAGATCGCTGATGTCGCGCTGCCCCGGCTTCTTGTTGTCGTCCAAGACGATCTTACCTCCGACGGTGCGGCGAAGTATTACCGACGGTTATCGAGCAAGTCAAGCTTGAGACCCCGCGAAACGTTCACGGTTCCCGCTGTGAACGAAAGTTCCGCACCGCCTCCGCGTTGTTGCAGAAAGCGCGCGCGCCGCGGCGATCGCGCCGGCGACCAGTGGCACGTCGGCTGCTTCAAGCGCCGCCAAGGAGAGACGACCACGATGCGTACCCGGATGCTTCTGATGATGAGCTCGATCCTCGCGGTCCCGGCGATCGCGAGCGCGCAGGTCGTGATCGAGCCGCCCGGCGCGTACGTGGCGCCGCCTGCTCCGGTCTACGCCGCGCCGCCGCCTCCGCCGGTCTACGCGCCGCCGGTCTATGCGCCGCCTCCGCCGCGCTACTACGCGCCGCCGCCGATCTACGTTCAGCCGGCGCCGCACATCATCATTCGCACCAAGGTCCGCTGGTGGCGCCGCGCGGGCGTCTACGTTCAGCCGGCGCCGGTGGTGATCGCGCCGCCCGCCGTCTACGTTCAGCCGGCGCCGCAGCCGGTCTACGTCGAGCAGGCGCCGCCGCCGGTCTATTACGCGCCGCCCGCTCCGCCGGCCGCGCCTGCGCCGGTGCTCGCGCTCGCGCGGCCGTACGCTCCGCCGCCGCCGTGGAGCGCGCGCTTCGGCCTCGGCGTGCGCGGCACCGGCCAGGTCGTCAACGATCAGTGGAACAACATGGGCATCGGCGGCGAGCTGCTCTATCGCGTCTCGGCGCACGTCTCGACGGAGCTGGCGTGCGAGTACCAGAAGAACGTGAACGGCCCGGTCGACCGCATCGACATCCCGACCACGCTCGGCGTGCGGCTGCACATCGGGCGCCCGAGCTGGGTCGTGTCGCCGTACTTCGTCGCCGCGGCCGGCCTCGACGTGGCGTGGCAGGATCTGCGCTTCGCCACCGACACCGCCTATTACTTCGACGGGCAGGTGGGCGGCGGGCTCGAGCTCAGGCTCGGCCAGCATGTGGCCATCACCGCCGACGCGCGCTTCGACGGCAAGAAGCGCGTGAACGATCCCGAGCCGGCGGTGGCGCTCACCACCTCGCTCAACGGCAAGCCGGTGGCGCCGCTCGGCGACCAGTACGGCGGGCAGTTCCGCCTCGGCTTCGCGGTCTACTTCTAAACTTAAAGTAATACTTCAAGTCGCCGTCGCCGCCGCCGTGATATAGTCGGCACGCGTGGATTTCGTCCTCCGCTCTCTACGTAGCTTCGACGAGACCGACATCGCCTATCAGCTTCGCGGCGACGGACCCGGCCTGCCGGTGATCCTGTCGAACGGCCTCGGCGGCGACTACCGCGCCTGGAAGCACGTGTTCGACCGCTTCGATCGCACGCGGCCGCTCGCGACGTGGGACTATCGCGGGCTGTATCGCTCGGGGCCGCCGCGCACGCCGGGCACGCTCGGGCCGCCGGCGCAGGCGCGCGACCTCGAGGCGCTGCTCGACGAGCTCGGCTGGAAGCGCGCGATCCTCGTCGGGTGGAGCATGGGCGTGCAGGTGAACTTCGAGGCGTGGCGGCGGCTGCCGTCGCGCATCGCCGCCATCGGCGCGATCAACGGCGTGGCGGGCAAGCCGTTCGACACCGCCCTCGGCTCGCGCCTGGTGCGCCACGTGATTCCGGCCATCCTGCGCCAGATGCGGCGGCGCGCCCGCTGGGTGAGCAAGATGACCGCGCTGGCGACGTCGTGGTCGGGGCTGCTGCCGGCGATGCAGCGGCTCGGCCTCGTCGGCGCGACGCTCGACCTCGCGCTGTTCGCCGAGTTCGCGAAGACTTTTTCGACGCTCGACTTCGATCTCTACGGCGCCACGCTGCAGGCGCTCGGCCGCCACGACGCGCACGACGTGCTCTCGAGCATCGACGTGCCGTTCACGCTGGTGACCGGCGATCGCGACATGCTCACGCCGCTCGCCACCGCGCGCGCCGTGCAGGCGAGGATCCCGCACGCGCGGCTGCGCGTCCTGCCCGGCGGCACGCACTACACGCCGGTCGAATATCCCGTCGAGGTCTGCGAAGAGCTGGAGCGGCTGTTCCTGGAGGCCGACAGCGCGGAAGCGAAAAAATGCGCGGGCTAGCCTTGCGCGGCGATGTTCTCGTCGAGCGACTCACCGCGCAGGTAGCGCGCCACCAGCTCGCGATCCTCGTCGGCCATGCGGGTGAAGCGCACGCCGTGCGCGCGCGCCCACGGGTGCTCGGCCAGCGTCACGCCGTCGGCGCGCACGATCCGCTGCGAGCCGGGCAGCATGAACTCGAGCGAGACCTCCGAGTGCGGCACGTCGGGCTCGAACACTTTGTAGAGCAGCATGCCGCCGCGCGAGAGGTTCACCGCGCGGCACACGTGCGGCTCGCCCTCGATGTACTTGTTGACGAGAATGTCGATCGGCGCGCGCCGCTCGCGTCGGATGTCGTTGAAGCTCATGCCGCCCTCCTCGGGTCTCATAATTATCCTACATGTAGGATAGAGTAAGTGGGAACCGAG
>DASREC010000055.1:0-4265 GCA_035652295.1 Polyangia bacterium | reverse complement strand
CCGTTTGCGTCGGCGGAGGGGCCGCTTACGGCGCCGCGGACGTGGCTGCTCGCGGCTCAGAAGCCTTCGCGGCGGATCGGTTTGTATGCGGAGGAGGCGACGCGGTTGTCTTTGACGCAGCCGTAGGAGCAGCCTTTGCACTCGTAGGCGATTACGTTGCCCCACGCGTCGCCGGAGTCGTAGAGGAAGATGTGGCCGGAGCTGCCCGACCGGTAGACGAACGCGTCGCCGCGCTGGACGTCGGCGCGCGAGACGTCGGACCAGTGGTCGTGCGAGTTGTAGAACTCGGCGGTCGAGTACGGGTGCGCGCACTCGGTGATGTCGCTCTTGCCGGGGACCTGCCACACCTTGGCGACGTAGCCGGAGCAGTCGGCGCCCCACTGGCCGGAGTGCGAGCAGTTGGGGCAGCTGCCGAGGCACGAGCCGGGATTGCCGCCCGTGCTCCAGCAGCCGTCGCCCCAGTGATACGAGAAGCCGACGCCGGACTGCGCGCGCGCCATCGCGTCGTCGACCGGGCCCGAGCCGCCGCTGCTGCTCGTGCCGCCGTCGTCGCCGGCGCCGCCGCCGCCGGAGCTGCTGATCGTTTGCAGGTACGTGCTCGAGCACCAGCCGGTGATGCCGTTGAAGTCGACCTTGTTCCAGCCGCCCGATTGGCCGAGCGCGGTGACCACGTCGCCGTTCTTCATCACCGCGAGGATGTTGTACGTCGTCGATGGGCCGCTGCGGAGGTTCAGCGAGGTCGCGGTCACCTTCGCCTGCGCGCCGGTCGGGACGCCGGCGGCCGAGTACGTGGTGTCGGCGGGCGAGTCGCTCTCGTCGGCGGGATCGACGCCGGCGTCGACGGCGCCGGCGCAGGCGGGCGCGCACGCGAGCGCCAGCCAGGCGAGGTGACGAAGCAGGACGAATCTCATGTGCGCCTCCGTGTGCGCGCCGGCACCGAGCAATCACCGGACCAGCGCCAGGTGCGCGAAGCTGCTCGTGGCGCCGCGCGTCGCGGGCGCCGAGTGGGGAGTCTTTCGGTGGGCAGGTGTGGCGTCGACGCAACGGTTCGCCGCGCGGGCGCGGCGCGGGTAAAATGAGCGGGATGCGCAAACTCCCGTCGAGCACGCGCGTGCGCGTGGCCGGGCTCGGGCTCGCGCTCGGGCTCGCGGCGTGCAGCGGCCAGGGGCTCGTGCTCGCGCCCGACGGCGGCGCTCACGACGCCGCGGTCCGCCTCGACGCGCGCGCGCCCGATCTGCTGGCGGTTCCGCCCGACGGCGCGGAGCTCGCCGACGGCTCGATGACGCTGGCGCCGCCGGGCGACACCGATCAGTTCATGCCCGTCGACGGCATCTCGTGCGACTCGAGCGAGCAGCTCCTGTTTCACATCCACGCGTACCTGGCCATCTACGTCGACGGCGCGCCGCGCCTGCTCGCCGCCGGCATCGGCATCGGCCCGCCGCTGGTGATGCAGGACGGCGTGGTGGTCGGCGGCAGCTGCTTCTCGTGGCTGCACACGCACGACGAGACCGGCGTGATTCACATCGAGTCGCCGGTCTCGCGCACGTTCACGCTCGGCGACTTCTTCGACATCTGGGGACAGCCGCTGTCGACGAGCCAGGTCGGGCCGGCGCAGGGCGCGGTGACCGCGTTCTTGAACGGCCAGCCGCTGGCGGTCGATCCGCGCACGCTGCCGATGAACGCGCACGACGTCCTGCAGCTCGACGTCGGCGCGCCGGTCGTGCCGCCGCAGCCGTTCACCTTCCCGAACGGCCTCTGAAGCGGCGCTACTCGTGCTCTTCGTGCTCCTCGAGCCCGAGCCAGCGCGCCAGACGCGCCTCGAGCGGGTGCACGAGATAGTGGTGCAGCACCCAGACGATCACCAGGATCAGCGGGAGCAGCAGCACCACCAATCCCGACAGCAGCCACGCCAGCGCCCACAGCGCGAGCGCGACCACGCTGGCGACCAGCACGCCGCCCAGCAGCGACACGACGACGTGGTCGCTGTCCCACGCGATCAGCACGCCGACGAGGAGCGAGAACACGAACACCACGATGTTGGGCCACGGCCGCTCCGCCACCCAGCGGTACGTGTGCCCCGCGGCGGTCCACAGCCGAAACCCGATCGACCTCGGCGACACGGCGGTGGCCAAGCGCGGCGAGAGCACGCACCACGCGCGCCACTCGGCGTCGTCGCAATCGACCAGCGCGCCGCCGCACTCGCACGGCGTCTTCACGAGCCGCCAGAAGAACACGCGGCCGAGCTGGAGCGGCACGAGATCGAAGATGTCCTGGCGCGCTCGCTGATTGAACGCGAGCGCGCGCTCGTGCAGCTTCTCGTCGAAGTGCTCGAACGGCTTCTCGACGCCGAAGTGCAGCGCCGCGCCCACCATCACCACCAGCGCGATCGTGATCGCGCCGCGCAGCCATCGCCGCTTCGCCGGCGCGCGTTTCAAGGCGCGAAGCCCTGGATCACCTGCTGTTTCGCGGCGAGCGTGTTGGACATGGTGCCTCCCGACGGCGGAGCGCATGTTAGCGCAACCGGCCGTGCGCAGACGAGCGGCGACTCCCTCAGCCGGACGCGAGCCAACGCGCTGAAATCAATCGCGCCGGCAATCGGCCTCCAACTTGTATTGAGCGCGGCCATGTCGATTGCCCAACGCTTCGCGCTATCGTTCGTCCTGCTCGCCGGCTGCTCCGCGCCCGACCACGTCGACGAGACCACCGCCGGCTATACCTATCGCTGCTCGGACAGCGGCCACGTCCTGCACGGCGTCGACGTGTCGAGCTATCAAGGCGGCAGCATCAACTGGGGCGCGGTCAAAGCGTCGGGCCGCGCGTTCGGCTTCGCCAAGGCGACCGAAGGGACCGGTTATCACGACCCGACGTTCAATCACAATTGGAATGGAATGAAAGCCGCGGGAATGGTGCGCGGCGCGTATCAT
The DNA here is from genome assembly GCA_035652295.1 of Polyangia bacterium. Classification (GTDB taxonomy): domain Bacteria; phylum Myxococcota_A; class Polyangia; order Palsa-1104; family Palsa-1104; genus DASREC01. The sequence continues at coordinate 1,341 of DASREC010000055.1, read as the reverse complement.
TTCTTTCGCGCCAATATCGACGGCGCGGCGCAAGCCGATTACTACGTCAATTACGTGAACGCCAACGGCGGATTCGGCGAAGGCGATCTGCCGATGATCGATCTCGAGACCACCGACGGTGTCTCCGCCGCGACCGTGGCGTCGCGCGCGGCCGCGTTCGTCAATCGCGTGCAGACGCGCACCGGAAAGAAAGCGGTGTTCTATACCGGATTGAGCTATTTCCAGGACACGCTGCACAATCCAAACTTTTCGTCGTATCCGCTGTTCATCGCCGATTACGACGGCATCAGCTGCCCGTATATCCCGACGTCGTGGGGCGATTGGAAGTTCTGGCAATACGGCGATCACGACAGCGTGCCGGGCATTCCCGGCGGCGTCGACGGCGATCTGTTCAACGGCACGTTGGCGCAGCTCGAGGCGCTCGGGGGCGGACAGTCCGCGCCGCCTCCGCCGAGCGGCCCGCCGCCGGCGATTCCGGCGAAGCCGACGAGCTGCGGCGCCATCGAGCCGGGCCACGGGCTCGCGCCCGGCGAGTCGCTGGCGTCGTGCGACGGCCGCTTCGAGCTGGCCATGCAGGGCGACGGCAACCTGGTGCTGTACTCGAGCGGCGTAGCGATGTGGGCCACCGGCACCGACGGGCGCGGCGGCGACGTGGCGGTGATGCAGGGCGACGGCAACTTCGTGCTGTACTCGAGCCACAGCGCGCCGCTGTTCGCTTCGCACAGCGACGGTCACGCCGGCGCGTGGCTGGCGCTGCAGGACGACGGCAACCTGGTCGTCTACGATAGCGGCCACGCGCTGTGGGCGAGCAACACCGGCGGCATCGAGGCGGGGCCGACCGGCTGCGGCGCGCTCGCGCCCGGCCACGCGCTCGCGCCCGGCGAGTCGCTGCGCTCGTGCGACGGCCGCTTCGAGCTGATCATGCAGGGCGACGGCAACCTGGTCGTCTACGAAGGCGCGTCCGCGCTCTGGGCGTCACGCACCAACGGGCGCGGCGGCCGCACCGCGGTCATGCAGGGCGACGGCAACCTGGTGGTCTACGCCGCCGGCGGCGCGGTCTGGGCGTCGGGCACCAACGGCCACGGCGGCGCCTCGCTGGCGATGCAGAACGACGGCAACCTGGTCCTCTACGCCGCCGGCCACGCCATCTGGGCGAGCAACACCTCCGGTCACTGATCGCTCGGCCTCCGTCTTGCTCCGTAGCGCGCCATGCGCTTTCGCGTCGTGATCCTGTCGAGAATGTTGACGCTTGTCGGTGGACTCCTGTCAGTCGGGTGCTCGTGCGACTTCGGCGGCGGCAAGGGCTGCAGCTACGCCTATAACCAGTGCTACGTCGACGGC
>DASREC010000054.1:0-6152 GCA_035652295.1 Polyangia bacterium | reverse complement strand
CGCCGCGCCGCCGCCCTCGGGCACCAGCGACCAGGTGGCCGCGCGCCCCGAGCCCGACACGCGCCGCGCGTCGACGATGCGCGAGATGCCGCCGTGCGCCACGCGATAGCGGCCGCCGTCCAGCGCCTCGACGGTGACCTCCTGCTCCTCGCCCCCGAGCTCGACCGAGTAGCGGTGAATCATGCCGACTTGGCGCCGGGGATCGGGAGCTCCACGCCGACGAGGTGCGCCCACTCCACGGCCGCCCAGACCACGCCGATCGCCAGGTTCATCGGGTCGCCGAAGAACTTGGGATCGTTCTTCTCGAACACGTAGTGGCCGACGAACTGCAGCGCCCAGCCGCCGGCGAACAGCCCGCCCGCCAGCAGCGGATTGAACGGCGCCATCGGCAGCGACGCGAGGATCATCGGGATGCCGACCATGTGCGTCAGCTTGGTGCCGGTCTTGGTGTGCGCGGCGTGATATTCCTGCATGTACTCTTCGAGCGTTTTCTTCATCAACATGCGCCGATTCTAAGAAGGTCCTGCCGCGAAGGCAATCGGCGCTGGATTTTCGTGAGCCGCCTCATTAGATTGCGTGGGCTTGAGCGCCGAGACCCTCGCCCGCCTGGTCGCCGAACGACGGATCCTCGTCTGCGTCGGCTCGGGCGGCGTCGGCAAGACCACCACCGCCGCGTCGCTCGGGCTGGCGGGCGCGCGCGCGGGAAAGCGCACGCTGGTGCTCACCATAGATCCGGCGAAGCGCCTCGCCAACGCGCTCGGCCTCGAGGCGCTCGGCCACGAGGAGGTGCGCGTCCCCGACGAGAAGGTCGCGCTCGGCGGCGCGCCGGTGGCCGGCACGCTGCACGCGATGATGCTCGATCAGAAGCGCGCCTTCGACGAGATCGTGCAGCGCTACTCCTCCGACGAGGGGCAGCGCGACCGCATCTTTCAAAACCGCATCTACCACGAGATCTCGTCGCGGCTCGCCGGCTCGCACGAGTACGCGGCGATGGCCAAGCTCTACGAGATCGCCTCCGAGAACCGCTACGACCTGATCATCCTCGACACGCCGCCGACGGCCAACGCGCTCGACTTCCTCGACGCGCCCGAGCGCGTGACGGCGGCCATCGACTCGCCCGCGATCCAGTGGCTGGTCAAGCCGTACCTGCAAGCCGGGCGGTTTTCGCTCAAGGCGGTCGGCATGGGCGCGGCGTTCGTGCTGCGGCGGCTGGCGCGCTTCGTCGGCTCGGCGTTCCTCGAGGACATGGCGCGCTTCTTCGTCGAGTTCAACACCGTGCTCGGCGGCTTCCGCGAGCGCGCGCGCGAGGTCTCGGCGATCCTGCGCAAGAGCGACGTCGGCTTCGTGCTGGTGTCGAGCGCCGAGCCGATGTCGGTCGACGAGGCGATCTTCTTCTACGAGCGGCTGATGTCGTCGGCGATGCCGCTCGGCGGCTTCGTGGTCAACCGCGTGCACGCGACGCGGCCGACGGCGATCGGGCGCGAGGAGCTGATCCGGCGGCTGACGGCGCGGCCGGAGCTGCGCGGCTATCCGCCCGACGACGTGGTGCAGGTGGCGTCGGATCTCGATCGCACGTGGCGCGAGTTTCAGGCGCTCGCGGAGATCGATCGGCGCGAGGTGGCGCGGCTGAGGCAAGTCTCCGGCGGGCGCGTGCCGCTCGTCGAGGTGCCGTTCTTCGACCAGGACATCTACGACGTGGCGGGGTTGTCGGCGATGGTCCAGTACCTCGCTGGATAGCAGAGATCGCGTGGCACGATCGAGCGCGCTGCGTTTCGCGCGCGGGGTGCGGCAAAATGCCGCCGTGCTCAAACATTCTCGGTCGCGCAGACGCGCCCTGCGAAACTGCGCGCGGCGGCATTTTGCCGCACCCCGCGCGCTACACTCCGCTACGTGCCGGCCCGCGGAGTAAAAGCGTCAGAATTGGCGAATTGAGGCGTTTTACGAGATCGGGCGGCTGGCGCGGGGTCAACGGGCGACTTTCCAGTTTTTCCAGACTTCGGCGGCGACCGTCTCGTGCGTGCTGGCAGGGACGCCGAAGAGGATTATCAGCTCGTCGCCGTGGCGCTCGACGAACCATTCGTCGCCGGCGGCGTCGGAGGTGAAGTTGGACTCGGCTTTTTTGTCGGGAGTGGGGACGAGGCGGGCGATCAGCTTCGTCGCGGCGGACTCGGCCTCCTTGGCGTCGGTCTCGGAGTCCCAGACGGAGCGGGTGACGATCGCCGGGGGGGCGTCGGGGTGCGCCGGATCGGCGTAGGCCACCAGCCGATCGCCGCCCCAGCCGGCGGCCGCGCGCTCCGACAGCGTGTCGTCGAGCTGCGACGCGAACAGGATCTTCCACTCCAGCTCGCCGATCACGTCGCGGCGCAGCTCCTTGCGCGCGCCCAGCGACGGCAGCGGCCCGGCCGTCACCTTGATCGGCTTCTCGTGCGAGAGGTACTTCTCCGGGTGGAGGATCTGCTCGGTCGACTCCGGCGGATCCTTGAACACGTCGTTGATGCGCGACCACGGCGACTGCCGGCGCAGCGACTCGATGAACGTCAGCCCGCCGAGATAGGGAAAGATCAGCGTCTCCTTGAGGAACGCCGGCGCCTTGTCGAACAGCGGCGTGGTGCCCATCCCGCCCTGCAACATCTGCTTGCCGATGGTCGCCACCATCTCCGGCAGTTGATCGATCGGCAGCCCCATCGACTGCGCCTGGAACTCGAGCATCACCGCCGTGCCGTCGCCCTCGACGAGCGAGGCGTGCGCGAGCTGGCGATCGCCGTCGTCCTTGAGCGGCTGCGCGAAGCGCTTGAGGTCGAAGTGCTGATCCTGCAGCGCGTGCTCGATCTCGTGCGCCAGCGCCGGCCGCTGCATCTCGAGCGGCAGCCAGTCGGCGATGTACAGCTTGGCCGAGAACGGATCGTAGAAGCCGGCCACCTGCTCCATCAGGAGCCCGAGGATCAGCTTCTCGTAGTCGCTGTCGGCGGGCAAAAGACCGAGCCGCTTGAGCACGCGCGACTCGGCCTTCACCTCGGCCGGCGTGTACTCCTTGGCGATGCGCTCCTTGAGCTTGGCGCCGATCTCGTCGCGCGAGAGCACGCCGCGCGCGATCGGCGACTTGATGCTGAGCCCGCGGATCGCCGACACCTGGCGCGCGATCTCGTCGGCGGCGGCGACGAGCGCGTCGCGCGGCGCTTTCGGCGTTCCGCCCGCGCGCGGCTGGCCGGGCGGCGGAGCTTGCGGCGCCGGCACCGGCGCGGGAACGGGAACGGGCGGTTTGTCGGCGGCGGCCCCGGAAGCGAGCGCGACGCAGGCGAGGACGGCGAGGCCGGCGCGGATCATGCGGCGCATCTTAGCAGGCTCGCCATGCCTTGCATCGCCGGGCCGCGCGCCGTAGGTTGCATCCCTTCATGGACGAGCAGGACGGACGCTCGACGTCGGCGGACGACGCGCCGGACTTCGAGCCGGCTCGCAGCGTGGCCGAGGGCCTGGCCGAGCTGGAGCGGCTGGGCGCGTCGGGCGCGCAGGTGGTGCGCGTGTTCGGCTGCGAGGGCGCGGTGCAGGCGCTCACCGTCGCGCGCCTGGCGTCGCGCCTCGCGCCGGGCGAGCGCCCGCTGGTGGCGATCACTCCGGATGAAGCGGGTGCATCAAATCTGGCGCGCGATCTGCGATTTTTTATGCACGCGCATCATTCGCCCGACGATCTGATCGGCTCGCCGCGCGTGCTGCACCTGCCGCACCTCGAGACCACGCCGTGGGCCGACATCTCGCCCGACCGCCGCGCCATCGTGCAGCGCATGGCGACGCTGTTCCGCCTCTCGCAGGGGCTGGCGGGCGACGTGCTGGTGGCCTCGGCGGCGGCGCTCTCACGGCGGGTGATCCCGCGCGCCGCGTTCGCCGACCTGGTGGATTTGGTGCAGGCGCATCAAGAGATCGATCGCGACGCCACGGTGGCGCTGCTTCAGCGCGGCGGCTACGCGCGCATGCCAGTGGTCGAGGATCCCGGGACGTTCGCGGTGCGCGGCGGGGTGATCGACGTCTTCGTGCCGCTCTACCGCTTTCCGCTGCGTCTGGAGCTGTTCGGCGATCTGGTGGAGTCGATCCGCTTCTTCGATCCGGCGACGCAGCGGACCATGCGCGCGGTCGAGGAGGTCTACCTGCACCCGGTGCGCGAGACGGTTTTGACGCGCGCGCATCAATTACGCGAGCGGGTGCTGCACGCCGGCGACCTGGCGTCGCACCCGTCGTCGAAGACGCGCGCCATCCTCGATCAGATCGAGAAGGGCGAGGACTTCTTCGGCATCGAGGCGCTGACGCCGGCGTTCCACGCGCGGCTGGCGCCGCTCGGCGAGTACCTGCCGGCGCCGGCGAGCGGCCGCTGGTTCGTCGACGATCCCGAGGCGTGCCGCGAGGCGCTCGACGAGGATTGGCTCAACGCCGACGAGGCGTACCGCGGGCGCCTGGCCGAGCACCGCCTGGCGTTTCCGCCCGAGGACTTCTTCGTCGCGCCCGACGACGTGAGCGCGCAGCTGGCGAACGCGCGCCGCGTCGAGGCGCACAAGCTGGAGATCGCCGGCGCCACCGTGCCGACGGTGCGGCTGCGCGCGCACGAGCACCGCGACCTGCAAATCGAGCTGCAGCGCGCGCGCGCCGAGAAGCACGAGGAGCTGCTGCGCCCGCTGGCGTCGCGGCTGCGCGACTGGCGCGACGAGGGCACGCGCGCCATCATCGCCGTCCCCAACCTGCAGCACGCCGAGCGGCTGGAGTCGCTGCTCAAGGGCTACCAGATCGTGCCGATCGTGCGCCGCGAGCCGGTCGAGCTGGATCTTTTTGATGCACGTGCATCAAAAGGCAACGTCGAGATCGTCCTCGGCGCGCTCGGCCGCGGTTTCTATCTGCCGCTCGATCGCGTGGCGCTGATCGCCGAGGCGGAGATCTTCGGCGAGCGCTCGCACACGCGCGTGGCCAAACGAGCGAAGGGCGCGCTCAAGCCGGACGGCCTGAAGAACCTCGAGCCGGGCGCGTTCGTGGTGCACTCGCTTCACGGCGTCGGCGTCTACAAGGGGCTCACCAAGCTGCCGCTGCGCGCCGGCGAGGGCCGCGAGGTGGCGGTCGACTTCCTGCACATCGAGTACGAGGGCGGCGCGCTCTACCTGCCGGTGTGGCGGCTCAACGAGGTGCAGGCGTACTCGGGCGCCGAGGGCCTCAAGCCCAAGCTCGACCGCCTCGGCGGGCTCACCTGGGAAAAGACCAAGAGCAAGATCTCGAAGGAGGTGCGGCAGCTCGCCGAGGAGCTGCTCCAGCTCTACGCGCAGCGCAAGAGTTTGCCGGGCCACGCGCTCACGCTCTCGGCGTCGTCGGAGCAGCTGTTCCGCGAGTTCGAGGCCACGTTCCCGTTCGAGGAGACGATCGATCAGCAGAAGGCGATCGACGACGTGCTGGCCGATCTCGAGCAGCCGCGCCCGATGGACCGGCTGGTCTGCGGCGACGTCGGCTACGGCAAGACCGAGGTGGCGCTGCGCGCCGCGCTCAAGTGCGTGCTCGCGGGCAAGCAGGTGGCGGTGCTGGCGCCGACCACGGTCCTCGTGGAACAGCACGCGTTGACGTTTCAGGCCCGTTTTCAGGGGCTGCCGGTGAACGTGAACTCGATCTCGCGTTTCAAGTCGAAGCAGGAGCAGACCGAGGTCTTGAAGGGGCTCAGCGACGGGAAAGTCGACGTCGTCGTCGGCACGCACCGCTTGCTCTCGGCGGACGTGCGCTTCAAGGAGCTGGGGCTGCTGGTGATCGACGAGGAGCAGCGCTTCGGCGTGGCGCACAAGGAGAAGCTGAAGAAGCTGAAGACGCAGGTCGACGTGCTGACCATGACCGCGACGCCGATCCCGCGCACGCTGCACATGGCGCTCATGGGCATCCGCGATTTGTCGATCATCACCACGCCGCCCGCCGATCGCCTGGCCATCCGCACGCTGGTGTGCCGCTACTCGGACGCGGTGATCCTCGAGGGCGTCAAGCGCGAGCTGGCGCGCGGCGGGCAGGTGTTCTTCGTGCACAACCGCGTCGAGGACATCCACAAGTGGGCCGGCAAATTGCGCGAGCTCCTGCCGGACGCGCGGCTGCTGGTCGGGCACGGACAGCTCCCCGCCGAGGAGCTGGAGCGCGTGATGGTCGAT
>DASREC010000053.1:0-31045 GCA_035652295.1 Polyangia bacterium | reverse complement strand
ACCATCGCCAACGCCGACGGCGGCAACACCTATTTCTTCGGCGAGCAGGACGCGCGCAGCTTCGACGTCACGCTGCGCGGCACGTACACCTTCACGCCGCGGCTGACGCTGCAGCTCTACACGCAGGTGTTCCTCGCCGCCGGGCACTACGGGCAGATCCTCGCCGCGTCCACCACGCGCGCGCCGACCTCGCACCCGCTGCTCACGCTCGACTCGTTCGCCGGCGCGCCGATGCCCGCGGTCGTGTCGCCCGATTTTCGCGAGGGCGCGATCAACGTGAACCTGGTCTTGCGCTGGGAGTACCGGCCGGGCGCGACGCTGATCGGCGTCTACACGCACGCCTCGCAGCAGGTGCCGTTCGATCCGGTCGAAGGCGCCGGCCGGCTGAATTTGAACAAGTTCAAATCCGGCCCGGCGACCGACGTCTTCCTGATCAAGATCAACGCGCTCTGGGGCTAGCGACTAATGATGGTGGTGGCCGCCCGCGCCGTGCGCGTGGCCGTGCTGCAATTCCTCGACGGTGGCTTCGCGTACGTCGCGCACGTCGACATGAAAGTAGAGCGTCTCGCCGGCGAGCGGATGGTTGGCGTCGACCATCACCATGTCGGGGCGCACCTCGATCACGCGCACCGGCACCGCCTGGCCTTCGTCGTCTTCGCCGACGAACGACTGCCCGACCTCCAATTTCGCGTCGGCGGGAAACGCGGCGCGCGGCACGCCGAAGATGCCCTGCGGATCGGGCACGCCGTAGCCGTCCTCGGGCCGCACCACCACGTCCTTGGAGTCGCCCGCCGCGAGGCCGGTCAGCTCCTTCTCGAGCCCCGGCACGATCTGCGACGCGCCGTGAATGTAGCTGAGCGGCTCGGCGCCCTCGGACGAGTCGAGGATCTCACCCGACGCGTTCTTGAGCGTGTAGTGCAGCGAGACAACCGTCTTGTCTGCGATGACCATCGTCGAATCATGCGCAGCCGGGCGGGGGCGGTCAAGTGCCGGTCAACAAGCATTCGCGCAGCGAATGCGATCAACAATATTGCTCTTCGCACGAGCGACGCCGAAGGCGGAGCTTGTGCTAGGGTTCGCCGTCGTGGCGACGCCGCAAAAACCTCCGCTGCTCTACGTGCTGGCGGCGTTCGGGCTGGTGCTCGGATCGTTCGGCGCGCTGTACGCGCCGTCGAGCGCGATGGCGTTTCTCGGCACGCGCGATCAATTCGTCTCGGCGCTGCGCGACGAGGCCGAGCGCTATCCGCTGATGCCTGCCGAGCCGCAGGCGCGCGCGCAGTTCCTCGAGCTCGCCGAGCACGAAGCCGAGGCGCTGTACGCGCGGCGCGGCGTGGCGCTGCCGCTCGCCGCGATGAACCTGATCGTCTCGCTGCTCCTGCTCGCGGGCGCGATGCAGGCGATGCGCGGCGAGAAGTGGGGCGTCTCGGCGTGGAGCCTCGCCGCGGCGGTGAACGTGCCGTACACGCTCTTGTCGCTGGCGTTCTTTCTCGTCGAGACGCGCGATCTGGTCGCGGTGTTTCGCGCGTCGGGCGGACCCATAGGCGAGAGCCGCGTGCTGCAGCAGCATGTCAAGGCGCTCGGCGCGATGGTGGCGGCGACGGTCGAGATCGTGTACTTCGCGGCCGCGTGGCTGTACCTGCGGCGGCCGGCGCTGAAGAAGTTTTACGCGTGAGCTAGCCGGCGCGGCGGCGCAAGAACGAAGCGATCGGCGCGAGGAACGGCACCGCGGCGACGATGAGCAGCGCGCCGCCGAACAAGCCGGCGAACGGGAACGCCGCGGCCGGCACGCCGTCGACCGCCTGGAAGAACGGGTGCGCGTCGGAGATCGCGGTGGTCGACGTGCCGAGGTGCGCGAGCACCGCCACGCCGACCGCGGCCAGCGTCAGCACCGTCCACGTGCGCAGCGACGTGAGCAGCCCGATGAGCGCGGCGATCGCCAGCGCGCCGAGCAGCATCGCGGTGAAGTCCCAGCCGACCGCGAACGACCCGGCGTTCTCGCGCGGCGCCAGCGCGAACATGATCAGCGCCGGCAGCGACGAGGCCGCGCGCGTCACCGAGCGCCTCACGCGCAAGACGCCCTGGTCGTCGAGCTTCCAGCGCGCGCGCCACTCCGGCTTGGCGTCGAACACGCCCGCCATCTTCTCGCCCATCAAGCACACCGAGATGAGCGCGTGCATGACGCCGAAGATCACCATCGGCGCGGGCAGGGAGCGCGTGGTCACGAACGCCATGATCGCCATCGTGCAGCCCCAGTAGCCGAGGCCGGTGGCGAACCACCGTCCCCAGAACCACTCGGCGGCGACGCCCATGAACGCCGTCACGTAGACGGCGGTCATGCCGACGAACACCGGCAGCCACTCCGGCAGCTCGGTGCGCGCCGAGAGGCCGATCATGAAGAACAGCGTGGTGTAGAACCCGAGGCAGAGCAGCGCGACCGCTTTTCGCTCTCCGACGAGACCTACGCTTCCGAGCGCGTCGACACCGGGCAGCTTCATCGGATGTCTCCTCCCATCATTATACGCAGCGGATCGGCAGTTCGCACCAGATTCACCGACAACACCGTCGGGGCCAATCAAAATTCTGAGAGGCGGAGGTCACGCGCGCAAGCGCCGGACGCGTAATTGCGCGACGTTGGCGCGCGCGCCGCCGTGGCATATCGGCTGCACAAGGGGCGAGCAGAGCCTACTCCTCGGAGGAATACGATGAATCGTCTGCTGGTCACCGTCTCGCTCGCGGTCTCGTTCGCGCTTGGGGCCGCCGGCTGTTCCGGCAAGCCGTGTGACACCTCGAACGACTGCGGCAGCTCCGAGGTCTGCTTGAACGCCCGCTGCTCGGCGCTCTCGTGCTCGGGCGGAACGTACTTCGCGATCGATCCCTCGACGGGCGCGTGCCGCCCGCTGCCGGCGTGCGGCAACCGCGACGACGTGCGCGGCTGGACGAGCTGCACCGATCCGTGCAGCGGCCAGACGGAGAACTCGTGCATCGGCGATCCGCGCTGCCAGCCGGTCTACACCACCACCGACTCCGGCCCCGTCGGCCTCTGCGCCATGGGCGGCACGACCAACGGCCTCGGCACCAAGGACGCGTCGTTCGGCGGCTGCGGCCCGGCGCAGCGGACCTACGACGGCTGCCGGCCGAATCCGATGGTGGTCGATCCCTGCGCCGGTCTCGCCGAGGCGGCGTGCAACGCCGATCCGCGCTGCGTCGCCGAGCAGATCGCGATCGATCCGCCGTGCAACTGCCCGCCCAACGCCGACTGCGCGTGCGGCGGCCCCGGCGGCGGGACGTCCCCGTCTTTCGAGTGCCGCGTGAAGACGTGCGGCGACTACGATCAAACCGAGTGCGCCGCGCACCCCGAGTGCACGGGCAACCCGACGCCGCTGCCGTTCAACGGACCGACCCCGTCGCCTCCGCCGAACCCCACGCCGCCGAGCACCATCGACGGCGGCGTTCCGTTCGAGGGCTGCTTCCCGCAGGGCGGCGGCTCGTGCAACGGCATGGACGAGAAGACCTGCCTCGCGCACCCCGAGTGCCACCCCGTCGGCACCGCGTGCTACTGCCCGTCGCTCACCGACAACTGCAAGTGCTCGGGCGGCACGTTCAGCTTCTGCGAGCCCGACGACGGCCTGCACCGCTGCAGCTCCGACGCCGAGTGCGGCTCGAACGAGCGCTGCGACAACGACGAAGAGTGCGCGCCGCCCATCGGCGGATCGCCGGTGGTGCCGACGCCCGGGTTCGGCGCCGCGCAGCCGCTCGATCAGCCGGCCGCGCCGTCGCTGAGCTGCGCGGGCCTGTGCGTGCCGAAGGGCTGCAAGGGCTACGGCGAGCAGCGCTGCAACGCCGATCCGACGTGCCAGCCGATCTACCAGCTCCAGTGCTCGCCCTACGGCGGCGGCGGCGTGTTCAACGGCGGGCCGTGCGGCGGCGGGCTTCCGCCGGGACCGAACAACGGCGCGCCCATCGGCTGCGGCGGACCGTGCGAGCCGAGCTTCACCGGCTGCGACGACGCCAACGTGTCGAGCGTCGTCGATGCGGGACGCAGCGTCCTCATCCGTGACCCGGGCATCGTCGACGACGCGACCTTCGCGTTCATCCCGGTGATGAGCAAGCTGGCGAACGCGTCCGATCCGGCGCCGTTCGTCGAGCGCTGGTTCGCGCAGATGACCGCCGACCAGACCGTCGACGGCCGCACCGCCGCCGCGCGCACCGGCATCACCCAGTTCCTCTCGGTGGCGCCGCGCCGCGCCGACGGGCACCTCGATCTCGCCGCGCTCGCCTTCCAGGTCACGTCGCTGTCGAACCGCATCGATCTCGCCGGGCCGAACGACTGCGGCGAGGCGCGCATCACCTACGCGCTCGCCGGCGGCGTCGGCGATCGCCGCCACCGCATGACCATCATCGTCGAGATGGGCCAGCCCGACGACGGCGCGCAGTGCAAGCCGACGGCGCAGAAGTGGCTCGCGCTCTCGGGGCTCACCGGCCAGCCGCTCCTGCAGGCGGCGCGCGGCATCTACCTGCCGCTGATCAACGCGCAGCACGTGAACCAGGTGCGCACCAACGAGTTCCTCGTCGGGCCGGACACGTCGGGCGGCGGGCCGGTGGCGCCCGATCCGAACAACGCGTGGGAGCTGCGCGAGTGGCGCTTCGGCGCCGACGGCGATCTGCACCTGGCGCTGTCGAAGCAGGCGGTGGATCCGACGATCGCGACCACCGACCCGTTCACGCTGTGGGCGCAGACCAACCAGGCGGCGATCCTCTCGGGCCACTTCAAGGTGCCGGTCGAGTTCCTGGCGGTGACGTCGTCGGAGAACGGCTCGCGGCTGTCGCTCCAGCCGTGGGACGCGCAGGCGCATCCCGACGTCGAGGCGGCGCTCAACCAGACGGCGTGCGCCGGCTGCCACACGACCGAGACCAACAGCGCGTTCGCGCACGTGGCCGAGCGGTTCGGCGGGCTCGGGCGCGCGCAGATCTCGGACTTCCTGCGGCAGCAGCTGCCGATTCGCGCGCAGAACCTGTTCCACGTCGCGCAGGGGCAGCTCACCACTTCGCAGCGCGTGGCGGCTGCGCAGTCGGCGAACATCCACTAGCCCGCTCTCACCTCAACGTGGCCGTGGCCACGCTCACGATCGACCTCGTAAAATGCCTCGGTTTGGCGATTCTCGCGGGTTTATGGACGCGAGGGCTTCTGCTAGGCTGCGCGCCATGCTCCCCGTGGATGGCGCGCAGCTTTTTTTTGTCGAGGTCGGTGACGGCGAGGAGGTGGTGGTGATGCTGCATGGCGGGCCGGGGGCGTCGCACGATTATTTGCGGCCGCAGCTCGATGCGATCGCGGAGCCGGGAGCGCGGCGGCTCTTTTATTACGATCAGCGGGGCGGCGGGCGGTCGACGATCGACGCCGGGGTGAAGCCGGGGACGTGGCGGGATCACGTCGCCGATCTGGATCGCGTGCGCGAGTTTCTCGGACGCGAGTCGCTCACGCTGGTCGGCTACTCGTGGGGCGGCCTGCTGGCGCTGATCTACGCCGTCGAGCATCCGGATCGCGTCGCCCGGCTGGCGCTGATCTCTCCGGCGCCGGCGACGAGCGCGGAGCGGGACGTGATGCGCGCGCGCCTGGCGGCCGCGGCCAGGCGGCCCGAGGTCGAGGCGCTGCGCGCGTCGCTCGACTCGAAGGATCGCCGCGCGCGGTTCGCGGTGGCGGTGGCCGGCTACTTCGCCGATCCGCGCCGCGCCGTCGAGCTGACGCCCTTCCTCGTGCAGCAGCGCGCCGAGGAGGCGGTGTGGCGCTCGCTCGGCGACTACGATCTGCTGCGGCAAATTGCCGCAGTGAAGGTTCCCGCGCTGGTGGTGCACGGCCGCGAGGATCCGATTCCCGTCGAGAGCGCGCGCCAGACTGCCGCTGCGCTCGGCGCGGAGCTGGTCGAGCTCGACGCCTGCGGCCACGTGCCGTACGTCGAGGCGCCCGAGCCGCTGTTCGCGGCGCTACGTCGCTTTCTCTGACTTGTCGCTTTTTTCCGGCGGCGGCTGCGCCGACTCGGGATAGGTCTCGGCCAGCGCGTGCAACGCGTCGCGCCTCGACACGTAGCTCGGCGCGTCGTCGGTGAGCACGAAGCCGCGCAGCTCGTTCACCAGGCAGCGCGGCCCGCCGCCGCCCTTGCCGAACAGCTCGGGCAGGTTGACTTCCTCGACGGGAATTCCGCGCCGCACCAGCGTGCCGCGCAAGCTCGCCGACAGCCCGCCCGGCGCCAGCAGCGTGCCGTTCACGCACAGCGAGTTGCACGCATAGAGGAGCGCGTCGTCCTCGTCGACCGCCAGCACCTCGCCGTACTGCCCGAGGAACGTGCGCATCTCCGGCAGCCCGGTGCCGACCAGCGCCCCGCCGTGCGCCAGCAGCAGCTGATCTCCCGAGCGCGTCATCACCGGATCGAGACACGTGTCGCCGTGAAAGAACGGATCGCGGATCTGCGCCTCCATCACGCGCGCGCCCATCGGCAGGTGCGCGCGCACCTCGGCCAGCGACTCGCGCACCGAGCGCACGCCCCACGTCAGGATGAAGCGGTTGCCCTTGAGCGTGGCCACGTCGGCCTGCCCCTCCCACGCGTGCTGCGCGTCGATCACCGGCAGCCCCGCCTCGCGCAAGAACGCGCGCACGTGCTCGCGCTCCGCTTGGCGATGCGCCACCGACATCTTCGAGAGCATGAAGGTCCACTCGTCGCCGGTCTTGAACAGCATGCCGGCGTTGGCGGTGTAGATGAGCCCGGTCATCGCCGGCCCGCTCGACGGCGGCGGCATGACCAGGATGCGCCCGCCCGCGCGCGTGATGGCGTCGCACAGCCCGAGCCACTCGTTGAGCGCGGCGCGCGGGTTGGTCGGCTCGCGCTCCTTCGAGCGAAAATTTTCGCCCCCGCGGATGTGCCACGTCGGTCCAGGATACGACATCAGGTAGGTCGGGAGCATGGTCGTCGACGCTAGCACAGTTGTGCTAGCTTCGCGACGTGCGCTTGGGAGTCGTCGCCGCGTGCGTTGCGCTGGCCGCTTGCGGCGGCGGCGAGCCGGTGAACGGATTGTGCGATCGCATCGGTCCCGGCGGCTGCTTGATGGACGGCCGCGAGGGCACCTTCACCTGCGACGCGCGCGGCTACTTCGAGATGGAGTGCGCGAGCGGCGACCGCTGCGCCGACGGCGCGTGCCGCCCGCCCGCGTGCACGCCGTCGCTGTTCTACTGCGATCACGAGGTCGCGCGCGTGTGCGACGCGACCGGCACCCTCGAGCAGGTGACCGACTGCGGCACCATGCACGCGCGCTGCGTGGTCGGCCCCGCCAGCGCCACGTGCGTGCCGTCCGAGTGCGCGCCGCTCACCACCTTCTGCGCTCCCGACGGCTCCACGCTCGAGAAGTGCGCCCCCGACGGCCTGTCCTCGTCGACGGTGCAGGCGTGCGACGATCCGATGCAGCGGGGCAACACCTGTGTCGGCAACGGCTGCCACGATCGCTGCGCGCTCCTCGAGGCGAACGATCGCTCGACGCTCGGCTGCCGCTTCGTCGCCGCCGCGCTCGCCGCCGGCTCGCCCACCGTCGTGATCGCCAACCCGCAGACCGATCTCCCGGCGCGCGTCACGCTCACGCCGCCGACGGGCGCCGCGCGAACGGTCACGGTTTCGCCGAGCGGATCGGCGATCCTCGCCATCGACGCCGCGCCCGCCCCCGCCGCCGGCGCGTCGATCGCCGCGCGCGGCAGCTCGATCGTCTCTACGGTCCCCGTCTACGCGTGGATCTACGAGAGCGGCGCCGACGGCCTGGCGCTGCACCCCGAGCACGCGCTCTCGACGTCGTACCTGGTCGGCGCGCTGCCCGCCGGCCCGCAGCAGGTAGTCGCGCTGGCGACCGCCGCGAACACGCAGGTGACGCTGACGACCGCGGCGGGCACGCCGTACTCGGGCACGCTCGCGCGCGGCCAGGCGCTCACCGTGTCGGCGAGCGATCTCATCGCGGCGCGCGTCGCCGCGTCGGCGCCGATCGCCGTCGAGGTCTACGCCTCGGGCGGCGAGGCGTCGATGCCAGGCGCCGAGACGCTCGGCCAGGACTTCGTGGTGCTGCGCTCGTGCACGGCGGTGGCGCGCGACGCCGCGACCGTCACCTCCTCGCTCAACGGCACCTCGACGATCGCCGCCGGCGCGACGCTCGACCTCTCGGGGCCCGAGCGCGTGCAGTCGACCGCGCCGCTCCTCATCGTTGATGCGTCGGGCGGGCTCGAGGTGGTGGCGCCCGTCGAGCAGTGGCGCTCGGCCGGGTTCGCGCCGCCGCCCGGCCCGAGCACGCTGCTCGCCGCCGCCACGCAGCCGGGGCTGGTCGACGTCGGCGCGGGTACGCTGGCGGTGGTCGCCGGGCCCACCACCGGCTGGGCCAGCGGCTCGACCACGCTCGCCGCCGCCGCGCCGCTCTCCGCCGCGACGCCGTTCTTCGTCCTGGTCACCGACGGCACCACCACCACCGTACCCGCCGCCTACGGACTGGCGTCGATCCATCCATGAATCGCGCGCGCCCGCCGTTACCGAACCCCGATCCGCCGCGTACTATGGCCGAGGAGACGGACGAAGTGCTCATGCGACGCTACCGCGACGGGGACGAGCGAGCCTTCGAGGCGCTGTTCACGCGGCACGCGCCGCGCGTCCACGGCTTTCTCCTGCGCCACGTCGGGCAGCGCGCGCTCGCCGACGATCTCCTGCAGAGCACGTGGCTGCACGTCCACCGCGCGCGCAACACCTTCCGCGACGGCGAGCGCTTCACGCCGTGGCTCTACACCATCGCCAACAATCTGCGCCGCGACGAGGCGCGCCGCGACGCGCGCGATCGCGGCGAGCTGTCGCGCGACGGCCGCCTGCCCGAGCCGGCGCCGGCGGCGCCCGACGAGGAGCTGCAGGATCGCGTGCGCGCCGCGCTGGCGGCGATCCCCGAGAGCTACCGCGAGGTGATCGTGCTGCACCGCTGGCACGACCTCGGCTTCGTCGAGATCGCGCGCATGCTCGGCACCACCGAGGGCGCGGTCAAGCTGCGCGCGCACCGCGGCTACCTGGCGCTGCGCGACGAGCTGGCGAAGGTGAAGTCATGAGCATTCGCGCAGCGAATGCGATCGAAAATGGCCTCCGCTCAGGCGGCGCCGGAGGCGACGCATGAGCTGCCCGCGTCCCGATCTCGGCGAGCGGCTGATCGAGCTGGTGGGCGCGCGCGCGCAGGCGGCGCCCGACGTCGAGGAGCACGTGGCCGCGTGCCTCTCGTGCGCCGCGGAGCTGGCGGCGCTGCGCGAGGTGCACGCGACGCTCGACGCGTACAAGCCCGCGCCGCCGTCGGAGTCGGCGCTCGAGCTCGCGCGCCAGGCGGGGCTCGGCCGCGGCGCGGCGCTGAAACGGCCGCAGGCGCGGTTGTGGGTGGCGGGCGCGCTCGGCGTGGCGGCGTCGGCCGGCTTCCTGGTGGCGGCGGGCGTGCGCGGCGACTTCTGGCAGCACGCGCTCGGCGTGGCCGCGCTGCCGGTGCTGGTGCTGGCGTGCGCGCTCGGGCTCCGGGCAACGGCTCGGCTGAAACCGCTCGATCCGGCGTTTCTCGCCGTCATGGCCGCCGGCCTCGGCCTGTCGCTGGCGATCCCGCCCGGCGACGGCGCGCAGCCGACCACCTGCTTCGCGCTCATCCTCGGCCTCACGCTGGTGCCGCTCGGCGTCGCGGTGTCGGCGCTCGCCTCGGGCCCGCGCATCGCCACCGGCGCGGCGGGCGCGGTCGCCGGCGCGGCGACGTGCTTGATCGGCCTCGGCGCGTTGCGCGCGCACTGCCCCGCGTCGAGCGTGGGCCACTTCGCGTTCGCGCACCTGCCGTCGGTGCCGATCGCCGCGCTCATCGGCGCGCTCGGCGCGCGGCTCTCCCGCCGATTCGCCAGGTAGCGCCGGGCGCGCTTCTGCTCTACGCTCGCGCGCGGTGAAACCCGCGGTCGTCCAAGCGGCGCGCTACGTCGCGCTGGTGCTGCTGGTGCTCGCCGTCGGCGTGGTGCTGCTCGTCGGCGGCATGCGCTACATCCCGCCGGTCCAGGACATCCCCGTCGAGGTGCGCCGCCTGCCCGGCTACGCGGCGTGGTCGTTTCTGCGCATGCTGATCGCGTACGTGTTCGCGCTCGCGTTCTCGGTGAGCTACGGCTACGTCGCCGCCACCAACCGCCGCGCCGAGCGCGTGCTGATGCCGTTGCTCGACATCCTGCAGTCGGTGCCGGTGCTGGGCTTTTTTCCCGCGGCGGTTTTTTTCTTCGTCAACCTGACGCACGGCTCGCGGCTCGGCGTCGAGATGGCGTCGATCTTCCTGATCTTCACGTCGCAGGCGTGGAACATCGCGTTCGGCTGCTACGAGGCGATCACCACGATCCCGCAGGACTCGTTCGACGCGCTGGCGTCGCAGGGCGTGCGCGGCTGGCGCAAGTTCCGCACGCTGTACCTGCCCGCGTGCGTGCCGAAGCTGGTCTACAACTCGATCCTGTCGTGGGCCGGCGGTTGGTATTTTTTGATCGCGTGCGAGATCCTGACCATCGGCCCGTCGACGCAGGCGCTGCCCGGGCTCGGCAGCTTTCTCAAGCGCGCGTCGGCGGAGGGCAAGACCGGGCTCACGCTGATGGGCATCGGCGTGCTCATCTTCATCGTCGTGGCGATGCACCTCGTGATCTGGCGGCCGCTCGAGTCGTGGTCGGAGAAGTTTCGCTACGAGTTCGCCGCGTCGACGGTGACGCCGTCGCGCATGCTGCGCTTCTGGCGCGACTTCCCGCCGCTGCTGGCGCTCCGCCGCGCGTGGAAGCGGGCCGGCACGCGCGCGTCGGTGTACTGGGCGCGCGTGCGGCCGGCGAAGGTGATCGCCGATCTCGAGGCGCCGCCGCCGATGTGGCGGCGCGTGGTCGGGCGCATCGTGCAGGTGCTGTCGATCGCGTTCTCGCTCTACGTGCTGTACCGCGCCGGGCGCGCGCTGGTAACGGTGCTGCGCCCGCCGTGGCCGCGCGAGTCGGTGCTGATCCCGGCGGCGCTCGGCGCGTCGTTCCTGCGCCTCTTGGTCGCATACGTGGTGGCGCTGGCGTGGACGATTCCGGTCGCGGTGTGGGCCGGCACGCGGCCGCGCGCCATGCGCGTCGTCGGGCCGTTCGCGCAGATCGCGTCGTCGGTGCCGGCCACGTCGCTGTTTCCGCTGATCGTGATGTTCGTGATCCACCACCGCGGCGGCACCAACGTCGCCGCCGTGCTGCTCGTGCTCACCGGCATGCAGTGGTACCTGCTCTTCAACCTGCTCGCCGGCGTGCACGCGATCCCCGGCGATCTGCGCGAGGCCACGCGCTCGCTCGGGCTCACCGGCTGGAAGCAGTTCCGCACGCTCACGCTCCCGGCGATGCTCCCGTCGCTGATCACCGGATCGATCACCGGCTGGGGCGGCGGCTGGAACGCGCTCATCGTCTCCGAGTATCTCTACTTCGGCGGCGCGACCTACAAGGTGCTGGGCATCGGCGCCATGCTCCAGGAGTCCACCGAGCCGCCCGGCAACCAGGCGATGATGGTGCTGAGCCTGGTGGCGATGGTGGTGGTGATCGTGTTCATGAATCGACTTTTCTGGCGGCGTCTGTATAACGTCGCCGCCGACCGTTTCAAAATCGAGTACTGAATGCCCGCGATCATCGAGATCGAGCACGTCACCAAGATCTACCCCCGCCCCGAGGGCGAGTCGCAGATCCTCGCCGACGTCTCGTTCGAGGTGGCCGACGGCGAGGTGCTGGCGATCGTCGGGCCGTCGGGCTGCGGCAAATCGACGCTGTTGCGGATCATCCACGGGCTGATTCCGCCGTCGGCGGGCGTGGTGCGGTTCGCCGGGCGCACGCAGGAGGGCATCAACCTCAACTGCGGGATGGTGTTCCAGTCGTTCGCGCTGCTGCCGTGGCTCACCGTCGAGGAGAACGTGGAGATCGGGCTCGAGGCGCGCGGGCTCGACGAGACGCAGCGCCACAAGCGCGCGGCGAAGTATCTCGACAAGGTCGGGCTCGACGGCAACGAGGACGCGTATCCGCGCGAGCTGTCGGGCGGCATGAAGCAGCGCGTGGGCCTGGCGCGCGCGCTCGCCGTCGAGCCGAAGGTGCTGCTCATGGACGAGCCGTTCTCGGCGCTCGACGCGCTGACGTCGATCAACCTGCGCGAGGAGCTGCTCGACCTGTGGGCCGATCCGCAGCTCCCCGTCGACACCATCGTCATCGTCACGCACATCATCGAGGAGGCGGTGGAGCTGGCCGACCGAATCCTCGTCATGGCATCCAATCCGGGCCGGATCGTGGAGAGCATCAAGGTGGACCTGCCTCGACCGCGTCAGAAGAAGTCGGCCGAGTTTGCCGCGCTGGTCGATCGCGTGTTCTCATTGATCGTGTAGGGGAGAGCGCATGCCGGGCGTAGAGCCGTTACCATCGACGGGAATTTCGAAGATCCTCGGACTGTGCGAGATCCTCGACGACCACCAGGGCAAAGAGGACGTGTATCGACTCGCCCAGGATCTGCACACGCCGTTCGGCGAGCTGCTGCTGGTGGTCAAGGGCGCCGAGATGCTCGGGCTCGTCGAGACGCCGGGCGGCGACGCGGTCTTGACCGCGCTCGGCAAGCGCGTGCTCGAGACGTCGATGAACGAGAAGAAGGCGCTGCTCAAGCAGCAGATGCTCAAGCTGCGCGTGTTTCAGCATTTTCGTAAGCTGCTCGAGAACGCCGAGGAGAACGAGGTGCCGGCCGAGGTGATCCTCGAGGAGCTCGCGGTGCTCTTGCCGCAGGAGCAGCCGCGCCAGCTGTTCACGACGCTGCTCAACTGGGGACGATACGGCGAGGTGTTCGGCTATTCGCGCGACACCGACCTCTTCTATTTGCAGAAGCCCGAGTCGCCGCCCGCGGGCTGAAACGCGCCACAACGCCTCATGCGCCGCGGCCATCGGCGCCAAACCGCCACACTCGATCAGGATTGGACGATCGTCCCGCCGAGTTGATTCAATCATTATTTCATGCGCCTCGGGCGGCTGACGCGGCTTGGCACGCATCCGGCTACGCTTCCGCCTCGCACCACCTCTCAACACTTCAATAAGGAGACGCCCAATGACGCTCGTTCGCTCGATCCTGATCGCTCTCGCCGTGCTGCTCCCCGCCTCGTGGACCGTCGCGCGCGCCGAGGGTGAGCCGGCCAAGACCGAGAAGAAGGCCGACAAGAAGGCCGAGAAGAAGGCCGACAAGAAGGAAGAGAAAAAAGAAGAGAAGAAGTAAGCGACGTTCGTTTTTGGTTTTGAAAAGGCCGGGGCTGTCCCCGGCCTTTTTTTTATTCGTGGCCGAGCGCCTTGAGCACCGCGCGCAGCACGCGAATGCGCGCGTTCCATTTTCGATTGGCGCCGATCACCGTCCACGGCGCGTAGTCGGTCGACGTCTGCGCGAACGCGTCCTCCGCCGCCTCGACGTACGCGTCCCAGTGCTCGCGGTTGCGCCAATCCTCCGCGCCGATCTTGTAGCGCTTGTACGGATCGGTCTCGCGCTGCTTGAAGCGCGCGAGCTGCTCGTCCTTGGTGATGGCTAAAAACAGCTTCACCAGGATCACGCCGTCGTCGACCAGCATGCGCTCGAACTCGTTGATCTCGCGGAACGCGCGCTTCCACTCTTTCTTCTTCGCGAACTCCTCGACGCGCTCGACCAGCACGCGCCCGTACCACGTGCGATCGAAGACCGTCCAGCGGCCGCGCTCCGGCAGCCGCCGCCAGAAGCGCCACAGGTAGTGATGCCGCTTCTCCTCGTCGGTGGGCGCGCTGATCGACCACACCTGGTAGCCGCGCGGATCGAGCTTCTCGGTGAGCCGCTTGATGGCGCCGCCCTTCCCCGCCGCGTCCCAGCCTTCGAACGCGATCACCACCGACGCGCCGCGCTCGCGGTGCTCGAGCTCCGCCGACAAGAGCTCGAGCTGCAGCTCGGCGAGCTCGCGCTCGTAGGTCTTCTTGTCGACGATCGCCGCGTCGTAGTCGAGCTGGTCGAGGATGGGCATGCGCCACCGATGATACACTGCCGGCCGTGATCTCGCGGCGCCGCTTCCTGCGCACGACGCTGCTGGGCGGCGCCCTCCTCGGCGGCGCGGCGATCGTCGGGCGCCACCTGTCGGGCTACTCGCTCGATCCGGCGATCGCGTCCCAGCTGCGCGCCCTCTCGCCGAAAGAGTATTTGATCTTCGACGCCGTCGCGCGCCGGCTGCTCGCGCCCGACGGCGCCGACGCGCCCGACGTGGATTCGCTGCGCGTCGCGCTGTTCGTCGACTCGTACCTGGCGCGCCTCGACGAGGGCTTGCGCTCGGACGTGCGCGCGCTGCTTCAGCTCGTCGAGCACGGCGGCTTCTTGTTTCGCTTGCAGGGCTCGCGCTTCACGCACCTCGGCGAAGCCGATCAGGACGCGGTGCTCGCCGATTGGCAGTCGAGCCGGCTGGCGGTGCGGCGCCGCGGCTTCCAGGCGCTGCGCACGCTGGCGTTCCTCGGCTACTACCGCGACGATCGCACCTGGCCGCTGCTGGCGTACACCGGCCCGTCGGTGCGCAGATGATCGGCGAGCCGAGCGGAGCGAGGCGAGGTGCTCCGAGGAGGCTGTGCCGACGAGGATGCCCGTCATGATCGAGCGCGGCCGCGAGCTGCGCGGCGACGTGACGCTCGACGCCGATCTGGTCGTCGTCGGCACGGGCGCGGGCGGCGCGATGGTGGCGCGCGAAGCGGCGCGCGCCGGCCTGCGCGTGATCGCGCTCGAGGAGGGCGCCTACTCGACGCCGCGCGACTTCACGCAGCGCGAAGACGAGATGCTGCCGCTCCTGTTCGCCGACGCCGGCGCGCGCACCACCGACGACGGCGCAGTGCAGGTGCTGCAAGGCCGCGGCGTCGGCGGCTCGACGGTGCACAACACCAACCTGTGCAAGCGCGCGCCCGCCGAGGTGCTCGACGGCTGGCGCATCCCCGGCTGGAGCGCCGCCGACCTCGCGCCGCACTACGACGTCGTCGAAAAAGATCTCTCGGTCACGCCGCTCCTCGAGAGCGACCTCAACCGCAACAACGCGCTGCTCAAGCGCGGCGTCGAGAAGCTCGGCTGGCGCGGCGGCCTGCTCCGCCACAACCGCATCGGCTGCGTGCGCTCGGGCTTCTGCGAATTGGGCTGCTCGTTCGACGCCAAGCAGAACGCGCTCAAGGTTTTGATCCCCGAAGCGGCGCAAGCCGGCGCGCGCGTGATCGCCGACTGCCGCGTCGAGCGCATCACCCTCGACGGCGCGCGCGCGAGCGGCGTGGTGGCGCGCGCCCTCGACGGCGATGGACGCGCCGGCCCGACGGTGACCGTGCGCGCGGCGGTGTGCCTCGCCGGCAGCGCGGTCGGCTCGGCGGCGCTGGCGCTGCGCTCGGGCCTGCCGCACCTCGAGCGCGTCGGCCGCACGCTGCGCCTGCACCCGGGCGCCGCGGTCGCCGGCATCTTCGACGAGACCATCGAAGGCTGGCTCGGCATCCCGCAAAGCTACGAGTGCACCGAGAAGCTGCGCTTCGACGAGAACGCGGGCCCGCACGATGACCGCGTGTGGATCGTGCCCGCCTTTGCGCACCCGGTCGGCCTCGCCGCCGCGCTCCCCGGCTTCGGCGCGGCGCACATGCGGCGCATGCGGCTCTACCCGCGCCTCGCGGTGTTCGTGGCCATGCTGCACGACCGCACGCGCGGCACCGTCTCCGCCGACGGTGGCCGCGTGCGCATCCGCTACGCGCTCGACCGCGACGATCAGCGCGCGCTCTCGAACGGCCTGGCCGCGTGCGCCGAATTGCTGCTCGCCGCCGGCGCGCGCACCGCGGTGGTGCCGTTCGCCTCGCCGCTCGAGATCACCGACCGCTCTCAACTGCGGCAAATTGCCGCACGCGGCTACCGCCCGCTCGACCCGCTGCTCACCGCCGTGCACCCGATGGGCACCTTGCCGCTCGGCTCGGTGGTCGACGAGCGCGGCCGCTGGATCGATCTGCGCAACCTGTGGGTCGCCGACGGCAGCCTGTTCCCGTCGAGCCTCGGCGGCCCGCCGCAGCTCACGATTTATGCTGCGGCGCACAAGATCGCCGGCCACCTGGTCCGCGATCTGCGCTGAGCCGATCGCTCAGCCGCCGACGAACACGAACGGATACGAAAACTTTTTCGTGGCGGTGAACTTGGGGAACGTCCAGCTCTTCGCGCGCCCGGTCACGCACGCCGGCAGGTGCGACGCCGAGAACGCCGGCGCGTCGATCTTGACGTTCGACACCGTGCCCGAGGCGCCGTCGATCTCGAGCGTCATGATCGCCTTGCCCGAGCCGATGGTGCCGGCGCGCTCCTCGATCTGGTAGCAGCCTTTGACCGCGGGCAGGTTGGCGCGGATCACCTTGACCACTTCGCCGTCGGGCAGCGGGCCGTTGAACGCGGGCGGCGCGAGCGCCTTGCCTTCGCT
This sequence comes from Polyangia bacterium, assembly GCA_035652295.1. Classification (GTDB taxonomy): domain Bacteria; phylum Myxococcota_A; class Polyangia; order Palsa-1104; family Palsa-1104; genus DASREC01. The sequence goes on along the minus strand of DASREC010000053.1, from coordinate 14,551 downwards.
CGACGGATCGACCGCGCGGCGCACTTCGCCCATGAGGCCGGCGCCGTGCAATTCGCCCTCGATGAACAGCGGCTCGGCGCCGCCCTTCTCGAGCGACGCCCACTCTTGATCGAAGGCCGGATCGCCGGCCGCGGTCTTCTGCTCGGTCTTGCAGGCGGGAACCAGGAGCACGAGAGCAAGGAGCGCGCGCTTCATGTGTGACCCCCGAGACGTCATTGTACCTCGTTTTTGAACGGCGAGTCGTGCTGCGCCCGGTGCACGCGCCGGAGCACGAACACCCACAGGCCGAGCGACAGCGCGCCGACCACGCCGTACAACCACGACCCGCGCAGCTCGACCAGCGCGAAGTCGTATCCCCCATGGAAGAGCATAGGGACGGCGAGCGCGAGAGCAATGCGCCCGCTGCGCTCGCCGCGGGTGACGGGCGTGTGCTGCAGGCGGCCGCGGCCGAGCTTGGCGCGGCCGAGGTAGAAGCCCATCGCCGCGCCGAACAGCGCGTGCGCCGGCACCGCGAACAGCGCGCGCAACAGGCCCACGCGCAGCCCGTCGCGCACCACGCACAGCACGTTCTCGACGGTGGCGAAGCCGAGCGCCAGCGCCACGCCGTAGACCAGCCCGTCGAGCGGCTCGTCGAGCTCCGCCCAGCGGTAGATGAACGACACGAACACCAGCCACTTGGCGAACTCCTCGACGGCGCCGGCGACGATCGCGGCTTCGAACAGGCGCGCCGGCAGGCCGCCGAGCGCCAGCCACTCGCGGCCGACCGCGCGCTCGAGCCCCGCCGCGCCGAGATACGCCGGCACGATCGCCAGCGCGCCGGCGAGGAACGCCACCGCGACGTGGCCGCGCGGCTCGGGCTCGTAGCGATCTTTCAGGTAGAAGAAGACCAGCAGAAACACCGACGGGGCGGCGCCGAGCGCGACGCTCAACGCCAGCACGGCTACGCCTTGCGCAAGAGGAAGTAGAGCAGCGCGCCCGCGCCCGCGAGCATGATCACCACCGCGATCCACAGCGTCGCCGACGACGACGCGGGCGCGCTCGCGGACGGCTGCGCGCCGCGCGGCGCATCGACCAGCGTCACCTGCATCCCCTGCTCGCCGAAGAACGCCTGCATCTTCTTGACGAGCGCCGCGTAGCGCACGCGATCGAGCGGCAGCTGCGCGCCCTTGAAGCGCGCCGCGTGCAGCTGCGCGAGGTGCTCGTACGACCTGAGCTCGGCGGTTTTCTCGACGGTGTTGGCCGATCCGGCGACCGTCACCGCCCCGCCGCCGTCGGGCACGAGCTTGATGTGCTGCAGCGCCTGCTTGCCGCCCGCCGTCGACGGCCCGTCGGGCGCCGACATCTCGACGCGGTAGTTGGGCGAGCCGCCGAGCCGCTCCTTGCCGATGAGCACGTTGAACACGGTCGCGAAATCGAGCGCCTGCATCGCGATCTGCGTGCGGCCGGGATTGGTCATTTACACTCCCCTCGCCGTCAATCTTACTATAGGAATACGAGATGCCCAACCGGCTCGCCGACGAGACCAGCCCCTATCTGCGGCAACATGCCGACAACCCGGTCGACTGGCACCCGTGGAGCGAAGCGGCGCTCGGGCTCGCGCGCTCGAGCGACAAGCCCATCCTGCTGTCGATCGGCTACTCGGCGTGTCACTGGTGTCACGTGATGGCGCACGAGTCGTTCGAGGACGACGAGACCGCCGCGCTGATGAACGAGCGCTTCGTGTGCATCAAGGTCGATCGCGAGGAGATGCCCGACGTCGATCAGATCTACCAGCAGGCGCTGCAGCTCCAGGGCGAGCACGGCGGCTGGCCGCTGACGATGTTCCTCACGCCCGAGGGCGTGCCCTATTTCGGCGGGACCTATTTTCCCAAGCGCGAAGGGTTCGGGCGGCCGTCGTTCAAGCGGCTGCTGACCGCGCTCTCCGACGCGTACCGCACGCAGCGAGACGCGGTGGCGGAGAACGCGCGGCAGTATCGCGAGGGGCTGGCGTTCCTCGCGACGCAGGGGCGCAAGCCGGGCGCCGACGAGAAGATCCTCGCCGACAGCATCGACCGCGCGGCGGCCAAGCTGGCGATGCGCATCGATCGGCTCGAGGGCGGCTTTCAAGGCGCGCCGAAGTTTCCCAACCCGAAGGCGATGGAGCTGATCCTGCGCGGCGCCCATCGAGCGCAGCGCGCCGGCGACTCCGACGCGGCCGAGCTGGTGCGCGCGGTGACGGTGACGCTGTTGCGCATGGCCGAGGGCGGCATCTACGATCACCTCGGCGGCGGCTTCGCCCGCTACTCGACGGACGCGCACTGGCTGGTGCCGCACTTCGAGAAGATGCTCTACGACAACGGGCAGCTCCTCACGCTCTACGCCGAGGCGTATCAAGTCAGCGGGCACGCGACGTTCGCGCGCGTGATGCGTGAGACCGCCGCGTACCTCGAACGCGATCTGCGGGCATCCGATGGCTCAGGCGGCCTCTACACCGCCGAGGACGCCGACTCCGAGGGCGTCGAGGGCAAGTTCTACGTCTGGACGCCGGCCGAGTTGCGCGCGCTCCTCGGCGACGAGACGGCGGCGCTGTTCGCGCGCGTCTACGACGTGACCGACGGCGGCAACTGGAGCGATCCGCACGGCCACGGCCCGGCCAACGCCAACATCCTGCACGTCGTCGGCGCGCCCGAGAGCGATCGCGAGGCGGCGCTGCTCGACGACGCGCGCAAGAAATTATTGGCCGCGCGCTCGAAGCGCGTGCGCCCCGGGCTCGACGACAAGGTGCTGGCGTCGTCGAACGGGCTGGCGATCGCCGGGCTCGCCGAGGCGGGACGCGTGCTCGGCGACGCGACGATGATCGCCGCCGCGCGCCGCACCGCCGAGTTCGTGCTCGCGCAGCTGCGCGACGCGGGCGGCCGGCTCCTGCGCACGTTCAAGGGCGGGCGCGCGCGGCTCCCGGGCACGCTCGACGATCACGCCCTCGTCGCCGACGGGCTGATCGCGCTCTACGAGGCGACGGGCGAGGCGCGCTGGATCGAGGAGGCGCACGCGCTCACGCGGCTCGCGGTCGAGCTGTTCTACGACGACGCGCAGTCGGCGTTCTTCGTCACCGCGGCGAACGATCCGGGGCTCATCCAGCGGCCGGTGTCGACGTACGACTCGGCGGTGCCGTCGGGGATGAGCGTGTGCGTCGAGAATTTGATCCGCCTCGGCGACGTGTGCGGCGAGACGCGCTGGCTCGAAATTGCCGAGCGCGTGCTGCGCGCGCACTACGAGCGCGCGATGGAGAACCCGTTCGGCTTTTCGAACCTGCTCAACGCGCTCGATCTATTTCTCGAGCGCCCGACGGAGATCGTGCTCGCCGGCGCCGACGTCGCGCCGCTCGAGCGCGCGCTCGCCGGCGTGTATCTCCCGAACCGCGTGATCGCGCGCGCCGACGGAGCGCCGAAGCTCCTCGCGCCGCTCACCGCCGGCAAGATCGCCGTCGACGGAAAAGCCGCCGCCTACGTGTGCCGCGACTTCACCTGCGAGCGCCCCGAGACCGATCCCGCCGCGCTCGCCGCCGCGCTCGCCCGCCGCTGAGGTCAGTGCATGAGCAGGAGCGCGTTCTCCGGCGGGCTCGTGATCACGAGACCGCGCGGCGTCCACGCCAGGCCGAACGGCGAGTGCACGCGCGCCGGCAGCGGGCCCGGCGTGGTCGCCTCCTGGTTCCACTCGCCCGCCGGCGTGTCCACCATCCCCGCCTGCAGGTCGAAGCGCCGCACGAGATCGTTCCCTTCGTCGGCGATGTATAGGACGCGGCCGCTCGGATCGAGCGCCAGCCCGTCGGGATAGCGGAACGTGGCGTTGATGACCGTGCCGTCGGTGTGCCCGCTGTTGCCGATCTGCCCGACGACGTTGGTCACCGCGCCGCCCGGGAGCTGCACCTGGCGCACGCACTGCCCCCATAGCTCCGAGACGTACAAAATATTTTTCGCGCCGTCGAAGGCGAGCCCGCGCGGCGTGCGGAACTCGGCGAGCGTGCCGATGTCGTTCTTGTCGCCGAAGTTGCCCGAGCCCGCCACCGTCGAGACCATGCCGGTCGTGGTGTCGAACGCGCGGATCAAGTTGTTGCCCGCGTCGGCGATGAACACCGTGTGAGCGCCGTCGAAGGCGACGCCCCACGGCCCGTTGAGCAGCGCCATGGTGGTGCCCGGCCCGTTGGTGCTGCCCGACATGTTGCGCTTGCCGGCGACCGTGGTGACCGTCGCGTGGCCGCCGGCGATCACCACCTTGCGCAGCAGGTGCGTGTCGCTGTCGGCGACGTAGAGCGCGGCGTTGGCGGCGTCGACCGCGAGGTGCGCGGGATAGCCGAACGTGGCGTTGCCGTCGATGCCGTCGGTGCTCTCGGGCTGCGGCCCGCCGCCGGCCACCGCCGCGACGTCGCCCGTCGAGAGCGTGACCTTGCGGATGGTGCCGGAGTTGCGATCGGCGACGTAGAGCGTGTCGGTGCCGTCGAAGGTCACGCCCTGCGGCGTATCGAAGCGCGCGGCCGCGCCTACGCCCTGCACCTCGTCGGCGTTCGACGGCAGGCCGGCGAGCGTGGTCACCGGGTTCATGCCCGCGAGCGAGATGCGGCGGATCACCGACGCGTCGGAGGCGAACAGGCTCTGCCCGCCCGCGTCGACGGCGAGGAACAGCGGGTTCTCGAACAGCGCCTGCAGGCCGATGGCGGCGTCGGCCCAGCCGCTCGCGCTCGACGCGTTCCCGGCGAGCACCGACACCGTGCCGCCCGCGCCGGTCACCACCTTGCGCACGTGATCGTCGCCTTGATCGGCGACGTAGAACGTGCCGCTCCCGTCGACGGCGACGCCGACCGGGTTGCCGAAGCCGGAGGTGGCGAGCGCGCCGTCGCGATCCATCGGCGTCATGCCGGCGGTGCCGACGATGGTCGAGACCACCACCGGGTTCGACGTCACCACGATCTTGCGCAGCGCCCGGTTGTTCATGCTGGCGTTGCCGTTGTAGCCGTCGGTGACGTAGAGATCGCCGGCGTAGAAGACCAGGCCCTGCGGCGCCGTGAAGCGCGCCGGACCCGCCGCGCCGCCCGCGCCGTCGACGAAGCCGAGCATGCCGGCCACGCCCGCCGGCGTCGAGACGGTGTTGGTCGCGCCGAGCACGATCTTGCGGATCGTCCCGTTGGTCGCGTCGGCCACCCACAAATTGCCCGCGCCGTCGAGCGCCAGCCCCGACGGATTCCAGAACGCCGCCGCCGAGCCGTTGCCGTCCGCCGAGCCCATCCCCGACGGCGAGCCCGCCACCAGCGTCACCTGTCCCGTCGCCGCCGCGATCTTGTGAATGGTCGAGTCGTACGAGCTCGACGCGTAGAGCGTGCCCGCGCCGTCGTAGACCAGCCCGACGCCGAACGAGAACGTGAACGGATTGCCGGTGACCGAGTCGGTGAGCGGCACGCTCGAGACGGTGTTGGTGGTGACGTCGAGCTTGCGCAGCTGGCCGCTCTGCCCTTCGAGGACGTAGAGCGTGTTGCCGGAGAGCGCGAGGCCCTGCGGCTGGAACAGGCGCGCGCGATCGAGCGCGCCGTCGGCGTCGCCGTCTCCGCCCACCGCGCCGGCGAGCAGCGTGAGCTGCGACGGCATCAGATCGGGCGGCGGCAGATCGCCGGTCGAGCCGTCGCCGAGATCGGCGCCGCCGTCCATCGGCGCGTTCGGCCCGAGCGCGAACGACAGCTCCACCTGCTGGTTCACGACGCTGTCGATCGACTTCGTGACGGTGAACGTATCGCCGGCCGTGTCCGCGCCGCTCACGGTCACCGTCACCTGCGTGGCGACGTCCGCGAGCAGGAGCAGCACCTCGACGGGAACCTTGGTCGCCAGGTCTTTGTGCTGGTGCGGCCCCGAGGCCAGCGTGACGTCGAGCGACAGCGACGTGAGCGTGACGCCGGGCGCGTCGAGGTCCACACGCACGGTGGTGCCGGGCTGATCGCAGGCGAGTGGTGCGACGAGGAGCGCGCACAGCGCGAATTGCCGGAGCCGCAGTTTCATCGCCTGACAGCGTATCAGGCGCCGCGGGGAAATGTCTGTTGCGAGGCGCGCTATTGTTTCGGGATCACGAGCATGGTGATCGACGACGCCGGCAGGCTGAGCGCCACGCGCCCGGCGGCGACGGTGAGATCGGCCTGCTTCGAGGGCGCGGCGTTGTTCACCATGGTCCAGACGTGCGCCGACGCGCCCGCCGCGAAGTTGCCGACGCCGAGCGTGGTCGACTGCGCCGCCGTGTCCTTATTAATGATCAGCACGGTGAGCGACGTCGGCGCGCTCGCCGAATCCGACGCCGCGTAGATCGCGACCTTGGCGAGCGAGCTGGTGGCGCCGATCGAGATCGGCCCGAACGCGCCGCCCGCGCCGTCGTAGTTGCGGAACATCTGGAACGCGCGGTACGAGGGCAGCGGGTTGCCGCTCCCGTCGACGGGCGTGGTCCAGAAGTTGGCCAGCCGCACGCCGTACTTGCCGAAGATGCCGAGCACGTCGGCCTCGACCAGCCCCGCCTCGGCGTTGGTCGGATCGTCGTTGTGGAAGTTGTACTCGCTCACGCAGACGTCGGTGCCGGGATACTCGGTGGCGATCCACTGCTGCATGCGCGGGATGAGCTGAATCGGCGCGTTGAGGAAGTTATTGACCCACGACGGATCGGTGTACGTCGAGTCCCAGAGCGAGCGCGTGTTCTCCAGGCCGTCGCCGCCCATCGGGTAGTAGTGCACGTCGAGGCAGTCGACGAGGCGCTTGCCGTTGGCTTTTTCGTATGCGGCAAGTTGCCGCAGGTACCACTGCGCCAGCGGGATGCCGCCGTGCGCCGTCTGATCGGCGGTCGAGTTGTTGGCGGTGTCGAGGCCCGAGACCATCAGGTCGAGGATCGACCACGCCGTGTAGCCGAGCACGTACGCCGACGGATCGGCGTTCTTGACGATCGGCGCGTAGTCGCTGGTCGCCTTCCACACGTCGTCGGAGGAGACCGGCGTCGTGCGCACGTCGCGGTGCGTGGAGGGCCACAGCATCATCTCGTTGTCGAGCTGGTAGTAGCGCACGCCGCCCGCCGACGCCGCGCCGAAGCGCGACACCATGTGCTGCACCCACTGCGACTGGAACGCCGGCGTCGACGGCGTCGAGTCGTTGGTGGGATCGGGGGTGAGCTGCGTGCCGTTCGGCGCCAGGCCGTTGCCGCAGTGGGCGTCGTACGGATCGGTCGACTGCTGCGCGCCGTATTTCTCCGTCGGGAAACCGCAGGTGTACGGGTGCGAGGTGACGCGATCCTTGGGCGTCCAGCCGATGGTCGGAATGGTCATGAGCGTGTCGGCGCCCGCCGCCGCGTTGGTCTTGATGAACTCATCCGACGACGACGACCAGTTGGAAGCGCCCGGCTGGCCGACGGCGCCGTCGTTCGGAATGTTCTCGAAGTACCACGCGAACTGGTGGTTCGAGACGTCGAGCTGCCAGTTGTAGAGCGAGGTGTCGTCGCCGCCCCAGCGGTTGATCGGGATGTGCAGGTCCTTGAGCGTCTTCGAGTCGGCGAACGCCAGGCCGTAGATCTCGGGATGGATCGCGTGCGCGCCCGCGGTCGGATCGACGTGCAGCGGATCCGAGCCCGTCGGCGCCTGGCACGCGCCGCTCACGCACAGGTCGGTCGGCCCGCACACGCCGCAGATGCCGCCGCAGCCGTTGTCGCCGCACGACTTGCCGGCGCACGACGGCACGCAGCCGGGTCCGGGGCCGGCGAGATCCGGGTGCGGCAAATTGCCGCCGTCCATGCCGGGGCCGGGCCCGCCGCCGTCCCCGCCTCCGGGGCCGACGTTCACGGTGCCGCTACAACCAACCGCGACCAGGAGGAGCGCGAGCAGCGTCGTCTTCATGCGCGGGCCTCAGTGCACGGCCTCTGCCGACCGCCAACCCATTGTAATCCGAAGCCCGCCGCCCCGTTTTGTAGTTTTCACCCCGCAGGGGGTGTCGACGACCGTCCACAGGTGCCGTGATACCCTCGGACGATGCGCGTCATCGTCGGCCTCCTGGCGCTGCTCCTGGCGGGCTGCGGCGGCGGCGCCTCGATCGACCTCGACGCCGGCGCGTGCAGCGTCCCCATCATCTACGACGCGTCCTGCGCCAAATGCATGGAGACGAGCTGCTGCGCGCAGATCATGGCGTGCGCCCCCGACACCCAGTGCCAGACCTTCCTCGCCTGCGGCAGCCACTGCTCGATGGACCAAAGCTGCCTCTTCAACTGCATCCCCAACGGCTCCTCGACCACACCCTCCAATATGCTGCTCTCCTGCGTCGCCGCGAACTGCCGCATGGTATGCGGCGGTTGATCAGACTCAACTTTTAGTTGAGATAGATCGATTAAAACTTAAAATAATTCTACAAATCGTTAACATTTATCAATTTCTTATTGAGGTCACTAAATATACTTATTGAGTATACTAAACCAAATGATGAATTTTGTTATCAAGGGGAAGAACTAATGCAACATCATGATGAGCGTTCGGTACCTTCGGAGAAGCAAATCAACCAATGGTTGGCGTCGCTCAAGGCTATCAGCGACTCGATGGCTCCCTACACGCTCATGTTGTCGCCAAAGAAGCGGATGGATCGTCTCAAGCCAAGGCGTGGTGGCGACAAGATCTCGACCCTGATCGCGCGCCTTGCCAAGGAGCGTGAACTGCGAATCAGTCGCGTGTCGCCCGAAGACATCGAAGCTCACCAGACACGAGCCCGCCGACTCGTCCGTGTGAAGTTCGCGACGACGGTGCTCGCGCAGCTCGTCACCGACAGTGTCATGGCATCCGAAACCAACGCCTGGTCATCGACGACGGCGCTCTACAGCGCGCTCCGCGCCTTGAGCCGCCACGACCTCGAGCTCACTCGCCAGCTCGAGCCCGCTCGCAAGTTCTTCGCGCTGGGCAGCCGCAAGCCAAAGCCCGCGGCGAAGTGATGCCCTAGGCGACGACCTGAACTAGTGACTGGAGCGATTTCGCTATGGAGTGGTGTTCAGAAGCACTTGCACGACGTTCCGGTCAGCAATCACCAAATCCGGTTTGCCGTCGCCGTTGAGATCGCCTGCGGCCATCGATACGCCGCTGGCGGCAAAGTTGAGCGAGACGGGAAATGTTCCATCCCCCTTGCCAAGCAGAACGGTGAGTCCGCTCAGCGTCGCGATGTCGAGCACGCCGTCGCCGTTGAAGTCCGCGATGGCAATCGATGTTACCGGAGAGCCCCGCGTCGGGAAATGCGATGCAGCGAGGAAGCTGCCGTCGCCCTTCCCTTTGCTCACGGCGAGGCCGAGACCAGAGTCGCCGATGAAGTCGACGTGGCCGTCGTTGTTGAGGTCGGCCGATGCTGCCGAGTTATAGCCCTCGACCGTCGTGATCGTCCCCGACTGAAATGTGCCGTCTCCGTTTCCGAGCGCGATTACGTTGTCGGCGGCAATCAAATCCAGATTGGTGTCGCCGTTGAAGTCGCCGCTGGTCAGTCCGAAGTAGTGTCCGCCCGTGATCGGCGGAGACGTACCAAATTGAAGCGTTCCATTCGCGGTCGCGAGCAGGAGGTTCAAGACCGTGTTGCCGATGGTTCCCCCCGGCCCTGTTCCGGTGCACGCGACGACGACGTCGGGACGAGTGTCGTTGTTGAAGTCTCCGAGCGTCAGCCCAGCACAGGTTCCGGATGTCGCATAGCTCTTGGGTGTCTGAAGCGTACCGTCGCCATTGCTGAGAAGAAGGTTTGTCATTCCGTTACTGTTCCCGACGACGGCGTCGGCCTTCTGATCGAGATCGAAATCCGCTACAGCGATTACGAGGGGCATCGTCCCCGCCGGCGAATTGTGGGGAACGCCAAACGTGCCATTGCCGTTACCAAGCAACACGCTCACATCGTTCGACCCGCTGTTTGCCGTTGCGATGTCGAGCTTACCGTCATGATTGAAGTCACCGAGGCCGACACTGACCGGCGTCGTTCCCGCCCCATATCCCGCGGCGGGCGCGAACGTCACGGACAGGAACGCGACGGACATGTCCCCGCTTGCGTTCGCCATGTCGCTGCTCGTGCTGGCCATGTCGCCGCTCGCGCTAGCCATGTCGCCGCTCGTGCCGGCCATGTCGCGGCTCATGCCGGCCATGTCGCCGCTCGTACCGGCCATGTCGTCAGTCACGCCGGCGAGATCTGCGCCGGAGAAGTCTGTCTCCGAAAGGTCGGCGTTGGGTGCAAGGCACTGGTTGTTTAGACACAACCCGCTGGGACAGTCGCTGCCGTGGACGCAGGGCGCGGTTGGTGTGCTGCTGATCCCGTCGCAACCGGCCAGCAGCACGATCAGAATGCATGAATACTTAGTCATGAGCCCTCGCCTCCACCCACGTGACGTTCGAACACGGCTCCCTGCGCAAGAAATTACAACGTCCAATAGAGTCCCGCCCACCCCGCTGGCAACACGAGCGCCGCGTTGCCGCCATCCTTTCGCAACCAGCCGACCAGGAGTTGCACTTCCACGCCGATTGCCAGCGTGCGCGTGAGACGAACGGACGCTCCGACTTCGGGGGCTCCCGCAACACTGGCCGTTCGGAACGAGCGACCCGCATCGACATCTTGCGCGACGAGGCCCACGCCGGCCTCCACTGCCCCGTACGCGCGGAACCGGGAGCGCTCAAGACCCAGGCGATAGCCTCCGAGCGCAAACGTGGTGGTTTCCGAGAAGCCCGCGCCGCGGCCGCTGGAGACGAGCAGCGTCGCCTTCCAGCCGGATGGTCGTGCGGAACTGACGCCGACGCGCACGGCGCCGTGTACGTCGGATAGTGCGGTTACGCCTCCCTCGACACCGACTCCAGCGACCAACGTGAGCCCCAACTGGCGTCGTTGGTCGCCGCCTTTCAACAACACCACCGGCGGCGCGGTTGGCCGCAGATCTTCCGCCTTCACGGTTCGTAGCTCGCCCGGATTTAATGACACTTGCGCGACCAGAGTCTGGCCAGCGCGCCAAGCCCTGATCGCGTAATTGCCCGGCGGCACGGCCACACGCGCGCCGACTCCACCGGGAATCTCGGCGAGCACCTGATCGGGCGATTGCTCGTGTACGAGGATTCGATCGAATCCCGACGGTAGATCGATCGCGGCGGTGCGTTGGGAAAGGTCGCTCAACACGAGATCGCCTTCGCCTGACAGGCGATAGTCGTAACCCGGATGCTGCGGACCGATCGTTGTGTTCGCCGTCGAAGAGACCGTGCGAGCGAACGCGTATTGATAGATTTCGCCCAGCGTCACGCGTCCATCATGGGAGAGATCCGCTGCGCCTCGCAGACCAGACACCAGGTGATGCGTAAAAAATGAGCTTCGGATCTCGCGCGACTCCAGCGCGGCTTCATCGGCAGCGCTCGACGTCAGCAGCGCTTCGCCGCTCGACGCCACGTCGTCGGTTAGTCGGATCGCGAACGCAGGCCCGGCGCGCCCGCCCTTGCTGGCGAGAAGCGCGCCGCTCTTGCAGCTATCGATGATGGCGACTCTCACGTCGGCACCAACGTTGGCAAGCCTTCGTCGTAGATCCGCGAAGCTCAGGCGCGCGCTCCCGAGCTCCAACGATTCACCGTCGGAGTGCCCCGAGAAGAAGAAGATCAAGACGACGTGGGTACCGTTGTTCTCCGCGTGCCATGCGCGGACGCGCTCCTGCACTGCATCGAGCGTCTGGTACACCGATAGCGGCGTCGCGCCTTGTAGCAGGAACAGGTTCGTGCGTTCGACGCCACCCAACTCAGCAAGCGTTTCGGCGAGCTTCTCGGCGTCGCTTTCGGCGTAGTGAAGCGGCGGTCGGTCGCCAACGCCGATGTTGCTCCCTACGAGCAGCGCGATTCGCCGCGTACCCGCGTGCACCACGTGGCCGGCGAGCAACACAGCGAGGGCGAGCGCAAGTTTCACTGGGGCTTCTCGAACACCAGTGTAACCTGTGCGTCCGCCGCTACGGGCAATCGTTGCGTCGAGCGAATCGACGCCGCGTCTTTGCTGATTGCATGGAGAGCAGCGGTCGCGTCGGCGGCGGTGATCGGCTTCGACGAGAACAGCGCGAACACGCGCTCGGGACCCGGTGCATCGTCGAGGATCACGCTACCAGGCAGCTCGACGCGGTTGCGCAGATCGATCGTGCCGCTCTCCGTCCCCGCGAAGGGGAAATAGATGCTCGCCTTGCCCGCGCCGTCGACCGAGCAGACTAGCAGGTAGGAAAGGGTCTCCGAGACCGCGACGAATCGGATCTCGTCACCTGCCCGCACCGTTCCGCCGTCGCGCAGCACCGAGACTTGCCCGTCATGCCGGACGTACGTTGAGAACGTTGGCGCGCCCTTCATCGCGATATCGGGCGGGCGCAGCTTGAGCATGAGCAGAACGATCGCCGCGGCGAGCACTGGAGCGCCCGCGAGCCACGGTAGCCAGCCGCGCCGCCGGGTCAGGGGGGCGAAGCCACGCGGCACGATTTGTCGCGCGCAGTGCTCGCGGCTGGCGCGCGCGGCCTCGGCGTCCCGCCGGCAGCGCTCGCATTCAGCCAAGTGAGCCTCTATTCGCGCGCGTTCCGTCGACGAAAGCGCGTCGAAATGGAGTAGATCGAGAGAGAGCGATGAGACGTGTTCAGCGTTCATCCGCCAGACCTCCGAACGAACTTGAGCGCGTTGCGATTGAACTCGGCGAGACGATTGACGACCGTGCGTCGCGATACCTTGAGGATGTCTGCGACCTTCTGTTGTTCTATTCCGTCGACGTAATGCAGCCACGCCACGACGGCGACCTTTGGCGGTGCTCGACGAATCAACCGCTCGGCCAGGTCGCGATCCCCGAGTGCGGCCTCCATATCCCCTTCGATCACATCAGGAACGTCCGCGCGTGGCTGAGCATGACGAGCACGGCCCCGCAGCTCATCGAGGCAGTAGTTGGTCGCGATGCGATAGATCCAGGCGAGCGCTTCCGAAGGCGCGCTCTCCAGATGGCGGTTCACACGGATAAACGTCTCGTGCATCGCATCTTCCGCCGCTGCGTCGTCGCCGAGGAGTCGCCGACATCGCGCAAAGATGACCGGCGCGAAGCGCTCATAGAGGCTTGCAAGCCGGTCTCCGTCGCCGTCGGTATGCACGATCCCAACTCAAACGACGTACCAGCACCGGCAAATGCGCAACAAATTATTGCAATGGCCGCGCTATCGATGGTGAGCACCTTGTTTCGTAAGCTTCATGAATCGAAGCGGCGGCATGTCGCCACGCTCGCGCGGATGTTGTTCGCTATCGACAATCTTCGCGGAATCACGGCTCGTCGTCTATCGGCGCAATGCGCTCGGCGAGCGCTGTCGCCGCGTCGCCGGCCATGTCGGCGAGCCGCATGATCCCGCGCACCGCGAACCGGACGCGGTCATACTCCGCCGCTTCCTCGTGGTAGAGGCAGCGATCGATGACGTGCGCGATCCCCTCGATCTCCGACAACCGGTCGGCGAGATCATCGGCTGCTTCCTCCACGCTCTCGCCGACACGCGGCGCTTCATCCGCTTTGTCCATCTCTTCACAATACCGGATTAGTCCGGTGGTGACTAGTCCGGTATCGCGCTTTGCTGCATTCGTGGCGAAGCAGAGGTACCGATCGACGGCAAGACGCTCGCCGGAGCTCGCGGCGACGGTCAGGCGGCTCGGCGAGCGCGTGCGCAAGCTGCGGCTCGAGGCCCTGCTCACGCAGGAGCAGCTTGCGGGCCGCGCCAAGCTCGACGCGAAGCACGTTCAAAGCATTGAAACGGGCGTCGGCAATCCGACGACCAGCACTTTGCTCGCGCTCGCGCGGGCGCTTGACTCGACGATCGCGGATCTGTTTTCTAGCTAGACATCAGGCGTATCTTCTCCTGCGTCGGGCAAAGGAAGCAGCGGCCCGACCGAGAGGAGCGTGAAGCCATGTACGACGCCAAAGCCTACTCCGCAGCGAGCGCCACCTCGCCGCTCGCGCGCGCCACCATCCCGCGGCGCGATCCGCGCGACCGCGACGTCAAGCTCGAGATCCTCTACTGCGGCATCTGCCACTCCGATCTTCACGTCGTGCGCAACGAATGGAGCAACACCGTCTATCCGATCGTGCCCGGCCACGAGATCGTCGGCCGCGTCGTCGAGGTCGGCGCGGCGGTCACGAAATTCAAGCGCGGCGATCTCGCCGCGGTCGGCTGCCTGGTCGGCTCCGACGGCACGTGCGCCGAGTGCAAAGACGGCTTCGAGCAGTTCTGCCCGAACCTGACGCTCACGTTCAATTCGCCGGACGCGCAGCTCGGCGGCACGACCTACGGCGGCTACTCCGACAGCATCGTCGTCGACGAGCGCTTCGTCTTGCGCGTGCCGCCCAACCTCGAGCTCGCCAGCACCGCCCCGCTCCTCTGCGCGGGGATCACCACGTACTCGCCGCTTCGCCACTGGGGCGTGACCAAAGGCAAGAAGGTCGGCGTCGTCGGTCTCGGCGGGCTCGGCCACATGGGCGTGAAGTTCGCGCACGCGTTCGGCGCCCACGTCGTCGTCTTCACCACGTCGCCGAAGAAG
>DASREC010000052.1:0-7582 GCA_035652295.1 Polyangia bacterium | reverse complement strand
GCCAACCGCCGGGTCCCCACACCCAGTGCGCCACCGGATCGTAGACCAGCGTCACCCACGCCAGCGTGAACGCGCAGTACGCGCCGAACTTGAGCCGCTCGGCGTACGCGCCCGAGATCAGCGCCGGCGTGATCACCGCGAACATGCACTGGTAGGCCATGAACGCGAGGTGCGGCACCGTGCCCTTCGCCTCCATGCCGACGCCGTCGAGCAGCGCGTAGTCGAACCCGCCGATGAGCCCGTGATGGCTCGTGCCGAACGCCAGCGAGTAGCCGATCACCGCCCACTGGATCGAGACGATCCCGAGCGCGAAGAAGCTGTGCATGAACGTCGACAGGATGTTCTTGCTCTGCACCATGCCGCCGTAGAACAGCGCCAGGCCGGGCGTCATGAGCATCACCAGCGCCGTCGAGACCAGGAGCCATGCGGTGTCGCCGGAGTTGATCGTGGACATGGGCGCGAAAATATCAGCGTAGCGAGGAAAAGTTTCCAACAAATTTTGCAGACGTTAAATCGACGCAACAGCGCCCGCTCGACGCCGCTCCGGTACAATGATCGGGTGACGCGGCTCGGCCGGCTGGCGCTCGTCGTGGGGTTGGTGCTCGCGCCTGTGACCACGATCGGCTGCGCGCACGTCAAGCCGTGGGAGCGCGAGCTGCTCGCCAAGCCGAAGATGGCGCTCGACGGCGATCCGGAGGCGGCGCTGCTCGAGCAGCACGTCTATCAATATCGCGAAGGATCGGCCGGCGGCTACGGCGGCGCGGGCGGCGGATGCGGCTGCAACTGATCGCGCTCGTGATCGCCGCGAGCGCCTCGGCCGAGCCGCTCGCCAGCCTCGACCTGCGCTCGGGCGTCTACCAGGACTCGGATCGCACGTTCATCAGCACCACCACCGTCGCCGCGCGCGGGACCATCAAGCAGCGCCTCACGCTCGAGGCGCGCTACCTCGTCGACGTCATCTCGAGCGCGTCGGTCGACGTCATCACCGCCGCCACCGGCACCTTCCGCGAGACGCGCCACGAGGTCGAAGGCGCGCTCGCGTTCCACGACGGCACGCGCGCCGCCAACGCGTCGTACGTCTACTCGATCGAGAACGACTGGCAGTCGCACACCGCCAACCTCGGCTTCAGCCACGACCTCGCGCAGCACGACGTCACCGTCGGCGCGGGCGGCACGTTCGGCTACAACCGCGTCGGCCGCGCCGGCGATCCCAACTTCCACCGCACGCTCTACGCCGCCGGCGGGATGGTGTTCGCCACCTTCGTCCTCACGCGCCGCGATCTGCTGAACGTCAGCTATACGCTGGCCTATTTATCGGGATATCAAGCCAGCCCTTATCGGTACGTCTATTTCAATGAAGCGTCGGGCAGCCGCGGCAGCGTGCCCGAGACCGATCCGGAGCTGCGCGGCCGCCACGCGCTCACCGCGCGCTGGAACCACCACCTATTCAAAGACTCCGCTTTGCAGTCTCATTTGCGCGGATATGCCGACGATTGGGGCGTTTTATCGCTCACCGCCGGCGCCGAATATCTAGTCGGCTTCGGCCAATTCACCGTCGGTGCGCACCTGCGCGGCTACGTGCAGCAGCACGCCGGCTTTTACCGGCCGGTTTACCAGACGGCGATGCGTTATATGACCGCAGATCGCGAGTTATCCAGCTTTATCGACGGCTTCGGCGGCGTGCGCGCGGAGTGGCGCCGCGCTCATCTCGGCCCGCTCGCCGAGCTGCGCGCCGAGGCGAAGCTCGACGGCTTCGGATTCTGGTTCTTCGATTTCCCGCGTTTACAGTCACGAAATGGTTTGATTGTAGAATTGGCGATCGGGGCGTCCTTATGAAATGGCTTTTAATGGCGCTTTATTTTGCCGGCTGCCAGCCGGGCTTGAACGACCCGCGCGACCTGCCGGCGCTCGACGAGCCCTTCTTCCGCTGCCGCGTGCAGCCGGTGATCGCCAAGTCGTGCGCCACGTTCACGTGTCACGGCGACGGGCGGCGCTTCTACCGCGTCTACGCGCGCAACCGCCTGCGGCTCGGCGGCGACGAGACCACGCGCAACGCCCCGCTCTCTGCGCAGGAGCGCGCCGCCAACTTCGAGTCCGCGATTGCGATGATCGACCCGCAAAATCCGCTGCAAAGTTTCTGGCTATTGAAGCCGCTCGAATTGGCCGCCGGCGGCTATTATCACCGCGGCGCGGTGATATTCAACGCCGGCAATGTCTTTCACGACCGCGGCGATCCCGACTTCCAGACGTTGAACGACTGGGTGAACGGCGCCAGGGAGGATCCGGCATGCGTAGAGCCGGGCAGCAATCAATAATCACGTTAATCGCGCTGCTCACGCTGCCGTCGGTGGCGCGGGCTTTTCACGCCGGTAATGTTTTCGACAAACCGGCGGGCGCGGGCGGCGGCGGCGGCATCTTCTACACCGGCGCGCCGCGCGAGCACGGCTGGGACTGCACCGCCTGCCACATCGATGCGCCGCGCACCATCCGCCTCGATATATCGACGCTACCGACGTCGTATATCGCCAATCAATCGTACGTCGTCACCGCAAAGCTGCTGAACGAGCACGCCGGATTGAGCTCGCCGCAGTCCAACTTCAACAGCTTCGCCATCTCCGCCGAGCGCGGCAAGTTCTCCGGCTACTCGCCGAACGATCTCTACGCGAGCGGCTTCGTCCTCGTCGACGCCGGCAAGCGCGCCGGCGTCACCAGCTGGACCTTCACCTGGACCGCGCCGCCCTCGGGCTCGGGACCGGTCACCTTCTACGTCGCGCTCGTCGACGGCAACGGCGCCGGCAGCGCGCCCGGCGTCACGCTCACCGATCCGTTCGGCGACGACGTGGTGGCCGGCGCGATCACGATCGACGAAGCGTCGGCGGCGATGATCCCGCGCTACTTGCGCCACGCGACCGCGAAGCGCGCGCCCGCGCCGCCGGCGAGCAGGTCGGGCGACGACACCGTGCCCTTCTTGCCGCACAGCTCGATCACCACCTCGAACGAGCCGACGAACGAGACGAACGATCGCCGCGGCAACTGCCGGCGCGACACGAAGTGCACCTCGATCTCGCCCGAGGCGTCGGTCTCCGCGCGCCACTTGAACTCGCAGCCGCGCAAGCTGTTGCGCGTCAGCAGCTCGAGCCGCGAAAAGATCGTCGCCGGCGAGGCGCCGAAGAGGCGCAGCGTGCCTTCGATGAGCGGGCGCAGGAGCGGCACCATCTCGCTGTTGGCGTCGTGCGACAGCTGGCGAACCGCGTCCTCGCCGTGCAGCTCGTCGACGGCGGCCATCAGCAGCTCGATCGGCTCGCCGTCCATCCACGAGCTCGACGGCGGCGGCGCGTCGAGCAGCGCGCGCGTCGGCTCGCCCACGCGCGCCTTGACGGCGGCGAGCCAACCCTTGCGCGCGAGGTCCTTCACGTACGCGCGCAGCGCCGCCCCTTTGACCTGATAGCCCGCACCCACGGCGCGGCCATCATTGATCGCCGCCGCGCGCGGTGCAAGACTCGGCCGATGGCCCACGCCAAGGATCCCGCCGCGCTCGGCCTGCGCGTGCTGGTCGCCGACGACGAAGTCTCCGACCTGCTGGTGATGAAGCGCCTCTTGCGCGACACGCCCTACGCCGTCGACACCGTGCGCTCGGCGAGCCAGGCGCTCGACGCGCTGGCGAGGCAGAGCTACGCGGCGGTGGTCGTCGACGAGGATCGCCTCTCGGACATGGCGGGCGCGGCGCTGCTGGCGCAGGTCGAGCGGCTGCAGCCGCACGCGCGGCGCATCCTGCTCGCGCCGCCCGATCGCGCGCGCGCGCTGATCGAAGCGGCGCAGGCCGGCCGCTATCAGCTGATCGCGCGGCCGTTCTTCGCCAAGCCGCTGGTGGCGTCGCTGGTGCAGCTCGTCGCCGAGCACATGAACCCGCCGCGCGACGACAACACCGAGCGCACCGTCAATCCGTTCATCGAGGCGCCGCCCGACGACTCGGCGCGCACGCCGCGGCCCGGGCGCATGGCGCACCGGCGCGTGCTGCTCACGCTGGCCGAGCTGGTCGAGGCGCGCGCCGGCCACGCGTCGGGTCACGGCGCGCGGGTGAGCGCGCTGGCGGCGCTCTTGGCGCAGGAGGCCGGGCTCGACGGCGAAGACGTGGAGGCGGTGGAGGACGCGGCGCTGATCCACGACGTCGGCGAGCTGGCGCTCGACGAGAAGCTGTTGCGCGAGCCGCGGCCGTTCACCGAGCGCGAGCGGCTGGCGGTGCGGCGCCACGTCGAGTCGAGCTTTCAGATCGTGCGGCGCGCGGCGCTGCAGCCGGCGGTGCTCGCGGCGGTGCGCCATCACCACGAGCGCTTCGCCGGCGACGGCTATCCCGACGCGCTCGCCGGCGAGGCGATCCCGCTCGCGGCGCGCGTGGTGGCGGTGGCCGACACCTGGGACGCGCTCGCCACCGATCGCCCGTATCGCGCCGCGGTGCCGCTCGACCGCTGCGTCGAGGAGCTGCGCGCGCTCGCCGGCAACCAGCTCGACCCGCGACTGGTCGCGCTCTACCTCGACAAGAAGATCTACGACCTCATCGACTGGAGCGACCCACCCCGCCCCGGTGTGAAGCTGCTCTAGATGCGGGCGGCGATCGCAGTCGCGCTCGCGATCGTCGGGTGCGCGCATCCGGAGCCGCTGCGGGTGCGGACGGCGGCGGCGCCGGAGATTCGCCAGCTCGACGTCGGCTCGGGGACCAACGCGTTCGTGGTGATGGGCGCGCGGCCGATCCTCGTCGACACCGGCTGGGGCGCGTCGCCGCAGAAGCTGGAGAAGGCGCTCGCGCGCATTCAAGTGGCGCCGCGCGATCTCGCGCTGATCGTGCTCACGCACGGGCACGGCGATCACGCGGGTGGCGTCGCGCGGCTGCGGCAGCTCACGGCGGCGAAGGTGCTGGCGCACGAAGGCGACGTACCGATGCTCGCCGCCGGCCACAACCGCCCGCTGCACGCGACGGGATTTCTCGGGCGCCTCGTGCGCGGCTTCTCCGACAAGCCGTTTCCGCCGTTCGCGCCCGACCTGGTGATGCAGGCCGAGTTCGACCTCGCGCCCTACGGCGTCGACGGCAAGGTGATCGCGCTGCCGGGCCACACGCCGGGCTCGGTGGCGGTGATCCTGCCGTCGGGCGACGCGATCGTCGGCGATCTACTGCGCGGCGGGATCGTCCGCACGCACACGCCCGAGCGCCACTTCTTCCACGACGACTGCCGCGCCGCCGAGGCGCACCTCGATCAATTGATTGACATGAACATTAAACGATTCTTTGTCGGTCACGGCGGGCCGATCGACGCCAAAGCCGCGCGCGACAAATTGCGCGCGGATCCCTGCCCGCCCTGATTTCCCGTCGCTGTCACGCGCGCGTCAAGCCAGTCGAGGATGTCGGCCGCCACCTTCGCGCCGCCCGGCTCGTGCAATAAATCGTGGTAATAACCGGCGTAGATTTTAATCGTCTTGTCGCGCGAGGCGGCGCGGCGAAACAGCTCCTTTGAACCGTCCGGGTTGGTCACCACGTCGGCGGTGCCGTGCAAGACCAGGAACGGCAGCGCCAGCCGATCCATCGATTGCTGAATGCGCTCGATCGCCGCCAGCAGCTCGGCGGCGGTGCGCGCCGGGCCCGCGCCCTGGTAGATCACCGGATCGCGCGCCATCGCCTCGACGGCGCGCGGATCGCTGGAGAAGTTTTTGTTCGGCAGCTTGAGGACGGCGATGCGCGGATTCGAGCGGCCGAGCCACTTGACGATGCGCGTGAGGAACGGCGTCACGTCGCTGGTGACTTTGAGCGCGGCGGCGGAGAGCACGATGCCGCGGATCGGCGGCTGGCGCGTGAGCGCGTACGTCGCCACGATCGCGCCGCCCATGCTGTGGCCGAAGACGAACACCGGCCGGCCCGGCTCGCGCGCGGCGACGGCTTTGACGAACGCGTCGAGGTCCGAGACGTATTGATCGAACCAGTCGACCCAGACGCGCCGCCCCTCGGAGTAGCCGTGGCCGCGCAGGTCGAACGCGTACGCCGCGTAGCCGCGCGCCACCAGCTGCTCGGCGAGCGGCGCGTAGCGGCTCGAGTGATCCTTGAGGCCGTGAACGATCACGACGACCGCCTTGGGAACGATCCCGCTTTCGGGCGCGGGCCGCCAGGATTGCTCGAAAAGGCGGATCCCGGCCGTTCCAGTGAAGACGCCCTCGGCGTGCGCGACGCCGGGCGCGGGCGGAGGCGGAAGATGGAGCGGCGCTTTTCCGGCGACGAGCTCGGGCGCGGCGCACGCGGCGAACGCGGCGGCGCAGGACGCGACGGCGAGCGAGCGGGCGATCATGCCGGTCGAATACGCGAGCCGGCCGGGAAGGGTTACTGCTTCTTGGAGGCGAGGCCGACCGTGAGCGCCGCGATCGCGCCGCCGATCACCAGCCACAGCCCGAGGCCGGTGGTGGCGAAGAAGCCGCGCGCGAAGCTCCACGCGAAGTACGCCAGGATGCCGCCGCCCGCGGCGAGCGCGATGCCGGTGGTCTTGCGCGACGCGGTCACGCCGGCGATCGCCAGCGCCGCGCCGATGAACGGCACCAGCCCGAGCAAGAGGCGCGTGGTGGTCGCGCCCTCGGCGCGCCACACGATGGTCCAGCCCGACGCCGTGATCATCCCGCCGATGTCGATCCACGGCAGAAAGAATCCGACCATCAGCGCCAGCCCCGCCACCACCAGCGCCGTCTGTCCGCGTTTACCCATGTCGGCCTCCTTCATTAATGTACGGCACCCGGAGCGCGATCTTCCGGACGGCGCTCACGGGCACTGATCGAGCTGCCCCATGTTGACCTGCGCCGCCTGGCTGAAGCTGCCGGTGAAGGCGCCGCTCGTCGCCGAGTCCTTGACGATCGCGGCGCTGAACTTGTTCGGGCCGGCGCTGTTCTGGTTGCAGAAGTGATTGCCGTTCGAGCTCGACGAGAACGTGTTGACGCCCAGCACCTCGATCGCCGGGCCGCTCGTGCCCGGCTGATCGAGCCGCTTGACCAGCGTGCCGTCGAGCGTGAGGTTGGACGCGTTCGACTGGATGCCGATGCCCTTGGTCGTGATGGTGACGTTCTTGAGGCCGAACACCGAGCCGCCGCCGAGGTTGAAGCCGATGCTGGTGCCGGCGATCAGCGTCGAGTCGACCGTGCCCGACGACGAGGCCGAGACGTCGAGCGCGATGGCGAACGGCGACGTGATGGTGCCGCGGGTCATGGTCAGCGCGCCGCCCGAGGTGAGCTGCACCGTCGGCTTGGGCGAGCCGGCGCCGGTGTCGAACATGTTGTCGACCGCGGTGTCGGTGACCGTGAGCTGGCGCCCTCGACGACGATCGCCGAGGTGTCGTCGCGGCCGAAGATATGGCCGCCGGTCATCGCCACCTGCGCGTTGCCGTACAGGTGCACCGCCGGCGTAGCGCCCGAGTTGTGGACGTCGACGTTCACGTTGTAGAGCACGTTGCCCGCGCCGCCGCCGAAGTTCACCGCCTGATCGCAGCAGCCGCCGAGCACCGCCACGTCGACGTAGCTGAACGCGTTGGCGCCCCCGGCGTTCTCGAAGCTGATCGGG
>DASREC010000051.1:0-10327 GCA_035652295.1 Polyangia bacterium | reverse complement strand
GCGAGCTTGAGCAGGCCGAGGAACTGGTTGGCGAAGCTCATGTCCATGACCTCGGACGGGTGACCTTCGGCGGCGGCGAGGTTGATGAGCCGGCCCTGACCGAGCACGTAGATGCGGCGCCCGTTCTTGAGCACGTACTCCTCGTTGCTGTCGCGGATCTCGCGCTTGCCCTTGGCGCGCGCCTCGAGATCGACCAGGTTGATCTCGCAGTCGTAGTGGCCGGTGTTGCAGACGAGCGCGCCGTCTTTGATGGTGTCGAAGTGGCGCCCGACGAGGATGTCCTTCATGCCCGTCGCGGTGACGAAGATGTCGCCGATCTTCGCCGCCTCGTCCATCGGCATCACGCGGAAGCCCTCGAGCGTCGCTTTGAGCGCCGCGGTCGCCTTGATCTCGGTGACGACGACATTTGCTCCCATGCCCTTGGCGCGCAGCGCGACGCCGCGGCCGCAGTGGCCGTAGCCGGCGACCACGAACGTCTTGCCGGCCAGGAGCACCGACGACGCGCGCAGGATCCCGTCGAGCGACGACTGCCCCGTGCCGTAGACGTTGTCGAAGTCCCACTTGGTCTCGGAGTCGTTGACCGCGATGATCGGGTAGAGCAGCTTGCCGTCGGCGGCCATGGCGCGCAGGCGGTGGACGCCCGTGGTGGTCTCCTCGGTGCCGCCGTAGATGTCCTTCGCCAGGTGCGCGTGCTTCGAGTGAACCGTGAAGATCAGATCGGCGCCGTCGTCGAGCGTGAGCGTCGGCTTGAACTGAAGCGTCTGCTCGATGGCCCAGTAGAACTCTTCCTTCGACAGGCCGTGCCACGCGTAGATCGACGTGCCCTCGGCGGCCAGCGCGGCGGCGACGTCGTCCTGCGTCGACAGCGGATTGCAGCCCGACCACGACACCTCGGCGCCCGCCGCGCGCAGCGTGCGCACCAGCACCGCGGTCTCCTTGGTGACGTGGATGCAGCCGGCGATGCGGTGCCCCTTGAACGGCTTCGAGTCCTTGTACTTCTCGCGCAGCGCCATCAGCACCGGCATGCGCGACTCGGCCCACTCGATGCGCAGGCGCCCCTTATCGGCCAGCTTCAGATCCGCCACCTTGTAGTTCGACATCGGCTGCTCCTCCTCTTGCTCGTACGCGAGTTGAGATATCCGCCTATTCGGATGCGAAGATGCGATTTACCGCCTCCATAGGTACCCGCCCGGCATGGTATTGTCAACGGCCGTGGCCGAGCCCGCTTCCGCGATGTTCCATCCGCCGCCGGGGTGGCGCGTCCACGACTTCTGGGGGAACCTCACGCTGGTCGCGCACGGCCACTCGACCGCGCTGACGCTGGCGCTGGCCGGGCTGGTCTTGCTGCTGCTCGGGCGCGCGCTCCTGCCGGCGTCCGAGCGCTCGCGGCTGCGCGTGGCGCTGGCGTCGCTGGTCATCTACTTCCTGTCGCTGCCGGTGCGCGCGTCGCTCTTGTCGGGCGATCTCGAGACCTACTACGACGAGGCGCAGCTGGTCGGCTCGGTGGCGCTGGCGTGGGCGCTGATCGGCGTCGCCGGCCTCTTGCTGTTCGATCTGCTCGGCCGCCGCGTCGGCGTGCCCAAGATCCTGCGCGACCTCACGACCACGGTCGCGATGCTGGTGGCGCTGGTCGTGCTCCTGCGCGAGTCGGGCGTCAACCTGCTCTCGATCGTCACCACGTCGGCGGTGCTGACGGCGGTGATCGGCCTCGCGCTGCAAGACACGCTCGGCAATCTCCTGTCGGGCGTGGCGCTGCAGCTCGAGTCGTCGATCAAGATCGGCGACTGGATCCGCGTCGAGGACAAGCCGATCGGCCGCGTGCGCGAGATTCGCTGGCGCTCGACGGTGATCCAGACCAAGAACGGCGATCTGGTGATCATCCCCAACGGCATGATGACCAAGGGCGTGATCACCAACTTCAACAAAGACGAGCTGGAGAACCGCCGCTGGGTCTATTTCTCCGTCGGGCTGCGCCATCCGCCGAACGACGTGCAGCGCGTGATCGTCGACGCGCTCGGCGACGTGCCCAACGTCTCCAAGCGCACGCCGCCCGACTGCATCGTGTGGGGGTTCAAGGAGAGCGTGATCGAGTACGCGGTGCGCTACCGCTTGATCGACTACCTGCCCGACGATCCGACGGACTCCGAGGTGCGCAAGCGCATCTGGTACGCGCTCTCGCGCAGCGGCATCGAGATCCCGTTCCCGGCGCACAACGTGCTGGTCACGCAGCGCGACGAGGCGCGCGCGCAGGAGAAGGCCGAGCGCGACACCCGCAACCGCGCCGACGCCGTGGCGCGCGTCGGCCTGTTCGCGCCGCTCGGCGCCGCCGAGCGCGAGTCGCTGGCGCGCGCGCTGCGCCTGGCGCTCTACGGCGCGGGCGAGGTGATCCTGCGCGCCGGCGATCCGGGCGACTCGCTGTACATCATCCGCGCCGGCGAGGTCTCGGTGCGCATCCACGTCGACGGGCTGGAGAAGGAGGTCGCGCGCCTCGGCGTCGGCCAGTTCTTCGGCGAGATGAGCCTGATGACGGGCGAGCCGCGCCATGCGACGGTGGTGGCGTTTCGCGACGCCGAGTGCTACGTGGTCGACCGGGCGGCGTTCCAGCAGATCGTCGCGGGCAAGGAGGCGCTGGTGGCGGAGATCGGCAAGCTGCTGCACGAGCGGGATCTCGAGCTGCGCGGCCAGAAGCAGGGGCTGAGCGTCGAGGCCGCGCGCCTGCACGCCGACCGTCAGGCGCTGCTCGGGCGCATCAAAAACTTCTTCGGGTTCGCATGACAAAAGATCCGGTTTGCGGCAAAGAGGTCGACCCGCTGCGGGCGCGCGCCGTCGGGATCTTCGGCGGCGTGACCTATTACTTCTGCTCGCAAGATTGCAAAGCGCGCTTCAAAGATCCGCGCAAGACGCCGCGCGAGCCGACGCGCGAGATCACGTCCAAGCCGAACACGCTCAAGGCGCCCCCGCCCGCCGCCCCCGCGGTCGCGGCCGCCGGCGGCGAGTCAAAAAACTTTGAGGGCGAGGAACAAAAACCGCCGGTGGCCGTAGACAAGCCGTGGGCGAAGCGCGCGCGTGAGGCCGAAGAGAGCGTCAAGGTCGATCCCTCCCCGTCGGTGCAGGAGGAGCTGCGCGCGGTGCAGCCGTCGGGCTCGCGCGCGTGGGTGCTGGTCATCTTCCTGTTCGCGCTGGCGGGCATCGTGCTGTTCTTCTACTTGAGCAAATGAAATTGGTCATAATAGTGATCCAGTGGGGATGACGGCCGACGACACGACTCCTCGCGTCGATGGGCTGCTCGGACAGACGCTGGCCGAGCGCTATCGGATCACGCGCAAGATCGGCGAAGGCGGCATGGGCACGGTCTACGAGGCCATGCACGTGGTGCTGCAAAAGAGCGTGGCGGTGAAGGTGCTGCGCGAGAAGTACGCTGATCGCCCGTCGGTGGCGCAGCGGCTGGTGCAGGAGGCGCGGCTGGCGTCGGCGATCCGCAACGATCACATCATCGACATCACCGACTCGGGCAAGACCGACGACGGGCGCACGTTCGTCGTCATGGAATTGATCGAGGGGCAGAGCCTGGCCGAGCTGCTCCGGCGCGAGGGCGCGCTGCCGGAAGCGCGCGCGCTCAACGTGGCGCTGCAGGTCGCGGGCGCGCTGGCGGCGGCGCACGAGCACGGCATCGTGCACCGCGACGTGAAGCCGGAAAATATTTTGCTCGCCGCCGGCGACTTCGCGAAGGTGGTCGACTTCGGGATCTCGAAGAGCACCAAGCCGAGCGATCCCGACGACGGCGGCGACGAGAACCGGCTGACGTCGACGGGCGTGGTGATGGGCACGCCGTTCTACATGTCGCCGGAGCAGGCGCGCGGCGAGGAGGAGGTCGATCACCGCATCGACGTCTACGCGCTCGGCGTGATCCTCTACGAGTGCGTGACCGGCGAGGTGCCGTTTCGCGGGCCGAACTACCTCGGCATCCTGCAGCGCGTGGCCAACGACGAGGCCACGCCGCCGCGCGTGCTGCGCCCCGAGCTGAGCATCTCGGAGGCGGTCGAGCGCGTGATCCAGAAGGCGATGGCCAAGGCGCGCGAGCAGCGCTACCCGACGATGGCGGCGCTCGAGAGCGATCTCAAGCGCGTGCTGGCGGGGCAGCCGATCGACGCGCCGCCGTCGGTGGCGAAAAAGCGGCGCGCGCGCCGGGTGACGCCGCTGCAGATCGTCCTCGGCGGCGCGATCGTGGCCGCGGTCGCCGGCGTGGTGATCCTGGTGCAACGCAGCCATCCGCCGCCCGCGCCGCCGCAGCCGCCGCCGATGAAGGTCGAGCAGGCGATCGTGCCGCCGCCGCCCGCGCAGCCGCCGGCGCCGGCCAACGTCGTGCTGCACGTCGAGAGCGTGCCGTCGGGCGCGGAGGTGCGCGACGGCGATCGCGTGCTCGGCCGCGCGCCGCGCGACCTGATGCTGCCGCGCTCGTCGACGCCGGTGAAGCTGACCTTCCACCTCGACGGCTACGAGACGGCCAACGCCGAGGTGGTGCCGCTCACCGACTACCCGCTGCAGGTCAAGCTCGATCCCAAGCCGAAGCAGAAGCGCGCGCGCCCGCAGCCGCAAGTGAAGAGCGAGACGCCGGCGCGCGAGGCGCCCGAGCCGCTGCGCACCGAGACGCTGCCCAATCCGTACGGCCAAAAGAACGCGCCGACGGCGAACAAGAAGTAGCTGTGGTTTAATAGCGCGCGGTGCCCACGCGCTTCCTCGTCACGCTCGCGATCGTGCTCGCCGCGCCGTCGCCGGCGCGCGCCGACGATGACGCCGAAGCCAGCGCGCGCTACGAAGCCGGGCAGAAGTTCTACGGCCAGGGCGCGTTCGAGGACGCGATCGCCGCGTACGAAGCCGCATACAAATTGAAGCCGCACCCGAACGCGCTCTACTCGATCGCGCAGGCCTACGAGCGGCTGCTCGACTACGGCAAGTCGGTCGAATATTTCGAGCGCTATCTAAAGGAGGCGCCGCCCGACGCCGCCGACCGCGTCATCGTCATCAACCGGCTGCGAGCCCTACGCAACCTGCCGGCGCGCGTCTCGGTCACGACGATCCCCGAGCACGTGCACGCGGCGATCGAGGGCGGCGGGCAGCGGCTCGAGGCGGAGACGCCGGCGATGTTCAAGGTGCCGGCGGGCGACTATCAGATCGCGCTCGATCAGCCGGGCTGGGAGGAGGAGCGCCACGACGTGCACGCCGATCTCGGGCAGCCGTACTTCTACCAATATCGGCTCAAGCGCTCGACGTCGATGGTGAGCATCTTCACGCGGCCGCGCGGCGCGCGCGTGTTCGTCGACGACAAGCTGATGGGCGAGACGCCGTTCGCCGACGCCATCGAGGTCGGCAAGCACCGCCTCTTGCTCGAGCACCCCGACTATCCGTGGCACCGCGAGGAGCTCGACGTGCAGCCGGGGCTGCCGGTCAAGCGCGAGATCAAGCTGTCGAAGCCGGTGCGCTCGGGGCGAACCGAGCTGGTGATCGCGTCGATGGTCTACGGCGGCGCGGCGGGGCCGCTGCTGGTGGCGACGTTTTCCTCGTCGAGCTTCGTGGCGTCGGGCGTCGGCTTGACGATCACGCTGCTCTCGGCGGCGGCGGGCGTCGGCGCCGGCTTCATCGCGTCGTTCCTGCCGACCAAGGACGGCATCAAGGTCGGCCACTCGTCGCTGATCATCGGCGGCGGCGCGTGGGGCACGTCGCTCGGCACCGGGCTCGCGCTCGGGCTCGACCTGTCCGATCAGTACATCTTCGGCCTCGCGCTGCTCGGCGGCGGCATCGGCATCACCACCGCGGTGCTGGTCTCGCACTGGAACGACGTCATGCCGGGCACGGCGGCGATCATGAACTCGGGCGGATTCTGGGGCACGGGCGCGGGCGCGCTCATGGCGCAGGCGATCTTCCTCAGCCCGTCGAAGTCGCAGTTCGGCTGGTTCGTCGTCGGCGGCACGTCGCTGGGCGTGCTCGCCGGATCGCTGGTGGCGTGGAAGATCGACATCAGCCGCGGGCACGTGTTCCTCGTCGACATCGGCGGGCTGGCGGGCACCGGGCTCGCCTTCGCGCTCGGCTTCGCGTACGGCTACACGCATCCGCCGATGGGCGTGTCGGCGCAAGGCAACGGCGTGCAGGCCGGCTGTCAGTGGGCGCTCGGCGGGATGGTCGTCGGGCTGCTCACAGCGGCGGTGCTGGCGCGCAACTACCGCGGCGATCTGCCGCCGGTCGAGGCGCTGCTCATGCGCGAGCACGGGCGCTGGGCGCTCGGCATCCCCAACTTTCGCATCGAGCAGGCGCTCACGCCCGAAGGCTCGGCGCCGCGCTTCGCGCTCGACCTGGCGAAAGGTCGTTGGTAGTTATTTCAAGAACGCGGGGATCGATTCGCCGCGGATGAGATCGTCGAGCTCTTCGCGCGCGCGCACGACCGCGTAGTCGGCGCCGTGCACCATCACCTCGGCGACGCGCGGGCGCGTGTTGTAGTTCGAGGACATGGTGAAGCCGTAGGCGCCGGCCGACATCACCGCCAGCAGCTCGCCCTCGACGGGTTTTTGCGCCAGCGAGCGATCGCGCGCCAGGAAGTCGCCGGTCTCGCAGATCGGGCCGACCACGTCCGCGACGAAACTTTCGCCCGCGCGCTTCTTCACTGGCCAGATGCCGTGATACGAGTCGTAGAACGCCGGGCGGATCAAATCGTTCATCGCCGCGTCGACGATCACGAAGTTCTTGATCTCGCCGTGCTTGAGATAGAGCGTCCTCGTGACCAGCACGCCGGCGTTGCCGACGATCACGCGGCCCGGCTCGCAGATCAGCGTGACGTCGAGGCCCTCGAACGCGGTCAGCGCCTCGCGGATGGCGGTGCCGTATTCCGCGGGCGATGGCGGATCCTCCTGGTCATACGAAATCCCGAGGCCGCCGCCGATGTCGAGGTAGCGCAGGCGTACGCCGTCTTTGACCAGCGCGCGCGCCAATTCGCCGAGGCGCGCGATGGCGTCGCGGAACGGCGACGTCTTGGTGAGCTGCGAGCCGATGTGGCAGTCGAGGCCGACGATCTCGACGTGCGCCAGCTTGGCGGCGAACGCGAACTCCTCGCGCGCCGACGACATCGGGATGCCGAACTTGTTCTTCTTGAGGCCGGTCGAGATGTACGGGTGCGTCTGCGCGTCGACGTCGGGGTTCACGCGCAACGAGATCGGCGCGCGCTTGCCGAGCCGCGCGGCGACGCGCTCGATGGCGAGCAGCTCGCCGTGGCTCTCGACGTTGAAGGCGAGGATGCCGACCTCGAGCGCGTACGCGATCTCGTCCTCGCGCTTGCCGACGCCGGAGAACACGATCTTCTTCGGATCGGCGCCGGCCTTGAGCGCGCGGAAGATCTCGCCCTTGGAGACGGTGTCGACGCCGGCGCCCCACGAGACCAGCGCGCGCAGGACGGCGAGGTTGGAGTTGGCCTTCATCGAGTAGCAGATGAGGTGCTTGCGCGTGGCGCCGGCGCCGAGCGCGTCGTCGAAGACGCGGAAGTGGCGCTCGAGCGTGGCCAGGCTGTAGACGTACGCGGGCGTGCCGACCTCGTCGGCGATGCGCGCGAGCGGGACGTCCTCGCAATACAGATCGTCGCCGCGGTATTCGAAGTGGTGCATGGCTCTCCTCTATTCGGCGGCCAGCAGGCGCTCGGCCTCGTCGAGCGCTCGTAGCACGCGGGCGCGCGCGGGGCCACCGATCACGTCGCGGCGATCGATCGCGCGCGCGGGATCGAGCACGGCCAGGACGCCGTCGTCGACGTCGGCGATGCCGGCGGCCGCGGCGCGCATCTCGTCGACGCCGAGCGCCGTCAGGTCGACGCCGCGCTCGACCGCGCGCCGCACGATCGCGCCCGCGGCCGCGTGCGCCTGGCGGAACGGCACGCCGCGCGACGCCAGGTGATCGGCGATCTCGGTCGCCAGGAGGTGCCCTTCGTCGAGCGCGCGCCGCATGCGCGCGACGTCGAACTGCGAGCCGGCGATCAGCCCCGCGGCCACATGAGCGCACTGGATGGCGGTCTCGAGCCCGTCGTAGAGCGGCTCCTGCGTCTCTTGCAGATCCTTATTATAGGCGAGCGGCAGCCCCTTGATGATCGTCAGCAGCGCCATCAGGTCGCCGAACACGCGGCCCGACTTGGCGCGCACCAGCTCCGGTACGTCGGGGTTCACCTTCTGCGGCATGATCGACGAGCCCGAGCAGTACGCCTCGGGCAGCTTCACGAAGCCGAACTCCTGCGTCGCCCACAAGACCAGCTCCTCGCCGAGGCGCGACAGGTGCACCATCACCAGCGCGCACGCGGCCACGATCTCGACGGCGAAGTCGCGATCGCCGACCGCATCCAGGCTGTTGGCGGTCACCGCCTCGAAGCCGAGCGCGCGCGCCGACGCTTCGCGATCGATCGGGAAGGTCGTCGCGGCGAGCGCGCCCGAGCCGAGCGGCGAGCGGTTGGTGCGATGTTGCGCGTCGCGCAGCCGCTCGACGTCGCGCGCGAACATCTCGTGGTAGGCGAGCAGGTGGTGCGCGAGGCGGATCGGCTGCGCGCGCTGCAAGTGGGTGTAGCCGGGGCACAGCGTGTCGACGTGCGCGCGCGCCTGTCCGACCAGCGCGCGGCCGAGCACGCGCAGCGCGTGCATGAGGTCGATGGTGCGGGCGCGCGCGTAGAGACGAAGATCGGTCGCGACCTGATCGTTGCGGCTGCGCGCCGTGTGCAATCGCGCGCCGGCTTCGCCGATCGACTCGGTCAGACGCTGCTCGACGTTCATGTGCACGTCCTCGAGCTGCGGATCGAATTCGAGCTCGCCGCTCTCGAACCGCGCCTGCACGGCGTCGAGGCCGGCGCAGATTCGCTCCGCATCGTCGGACGAGAGGATGTTTTGCGCGGCCAGCATGCGCGCGTGCGCCTTCGAGCCGGCGACGTCGAACGCGAGCAATCGATGATCGAAGCCGACCGAAGCGTTGAGCTCGGCGGCGTCCGGCGCCAGCTTGGATTCGAACCTGCCGCGACGCATCGCGAGTATCAGCTATCAGCTTTCAGGTTTCGGCGGAAGTCGAATCGTCGACGACGAAATGAGAGGAGGGGAGATTACGAAGCGGCGCGGCCGCGGCGGCCCTGGCTCTCGTTGAGCTCGGCGAAGAAGCGCGTCGACGTGTCGACGCCGTTCTCCAGCGACTCGAGCACCAGCGGCACCAACCCCGCGGCTTCGGAGCGCAGCACGTCGTAGTAGCGCTGCCGCTCGATGCTGTGGATGACGACCGGCGGAAAGCCGTCGCGCAGCAGCATCAGGTTCATCAGCAAGCGGGCGACCTTGCCCGAATTCTTCGGCCACGGGAAGATCGCCATCAGCCGATAGTGCGCGCGCGCCGCCCGCTCGACGGGATGGATGTGCTGCGTCTCTTCCTCGTCGAGCCACTCGATCAGCTTGCGCATCTTGATCGCGATCTTGTCCGGCTGCGCGATCTCGTGAAAGTAAAGGCGATGGAGCGGGTTGTCCTTGCGGTACGGATTCCCCTTCGCCTTCTCTTCCGGCGTGAGCGCGCTGTGCAGCAGCTTGAGCGTGTCGATCGTGATCTGATTTTTGCGGCGCGCTTTTTTGTCGTGGCGCTCGGCGGCCCAGGTGCGGGCCATCTGACGCACCATCTCGATCGCCGCTTTGTGATTCTTGATCTCCTCGTACATCGGGATCAGCGAGACGTCCGAGATGATCTTCTTGTCGATGGCGGCTTTGAGCTCGTGATACGAGAGCACCACGCCCTCGAGCGCGTTGTCGTGGTAGATCCACGATTGGTCCAACTTGTCGTCGAACTCGGTGACGATCGCCGGATTGGCGCGCATGCGTTGTTCGCGAAGCAACTCAACCTTGTTGTCGAGTGTGAAGAACTTCGTCTCCATCCCACCGCTCCTTGAAAGTACTCACCTTAAGTCGAGTGCTAAATATGCTAACTCCAGTACACAGCGCTAGTCAAGCAAAGCGAGTACAGGGTAGGCATACGTAGGTCGCTGAGTGTCTTGATCGCAGTCACCGTCCGTATCGCGATCGATCCGCTGTTCGGGACCCAAACCGCATGGTTATATATAGTTGTCCTCTGATGACGGGATTGCGACACCCTGTCCATACTTTGGAAACACGCGTCAAAACCAAGTAGCAACAGCAGATTTCGTTCGATTCGTGCGGATATGGCACACCGTTAAGCGATTAACGGTGTCATCCGTTGCCCAAATAGCTCTAGACAACGCAAAACCACTATGTTTTATTCCCCGGCGCTTCAAGCAGGCAAGCGCTCGGAAGCCTGGATCAGATCT
>DASREC010000050.1:0-2017 GCA_035652295.1 Polyangia bacterium | reverse complement strand
AAACGCGAGCGCCGTGGCCATTTCAGGGGGAAGCCGCGGCCGGGCCGTCGTGTCGAAGTGCGCTACCGCGTGGTCGAGAACGATCAGCCCGGCCAGGAGCACCTGGCGTTCACCAAGAACATCGGCGTCGGCGGCGCGTTCATCCTGACGCCCGATCCGCCGCATCCGGGCGCGAAGCTGCAGATCGCGCTGCAGGTGCCGTCGGCGCGGCCGATCGAGGTCGAGGCCGAAGTTCGCTGGATCATCGACGGCAAGCACGACGAGCCGCAGCCGGAGCACGGCATGGGCGTGAAGTTTCACGGCCTCGACGTCGACCAGCTGCTGGCGCTGAACGAATACTTCGCGTCGCTCACCTCGACGCTCGATCTCGACGACGCATGAGCGAGGTGCCGCGCCCGTTGGTCCTCGCTTGCGAGGACGAGGAGCGCATCATCGAGCTTTTGCGCACGCTCACCGAGCCGCTCGGCGTCGATCTGATCGCCGCGCGCGACGGCGCGACCGCGCTGGCGTACCTGGCGGCCAAGCGGCCGGCGCTGATGACGCTCGACCTGGTGCTGCCGACGCTCGACGGCTTCGGCGTGCTCGAGCGCGTGCGCCAGATGCCGCAACTCGACGATCTGCCGATCATGGTCATCAGCGCGCTCTCCGACGTCAACAACATCAAGCGCGCGTACGGCTACGGCGTGGTCGATTACGTCGCCAAGCCGTTCAACGTCGACCTGCTCGACGCCAAGCTGAAGGTGTTCTTGCGCCTGCGCAAGCTGCAGGACGAGCTGCGCGACCGGCAGAAGTTCCTCGAGGAGGTCGTCGATCACGTCTCGTCGGGGTTGATCGTGGTCGACGCCGACTCGCGGATCGTCAAGGTCAACGCAGCCGGCGCGGCGCAGGTCCATCGCGATCCGCACACGCTGCTCGGCCACAAGGTCGGCGAGGTGCTGCCCGGCGCCGAGGCGATGTTCCTGGTCTCGGGCGATGCGGCGCAGCGGCGCGTGGCGGTGCAGACGCCCGACGGCGAGCGGCAGCTCGGCTTCACCAACGCGCCGGTCGAGGTCTCGGGGCGCATGGGCGCGGTCGCGGTGTTCCGCGCGCTCTCGGATGTCGAGGCGGCGCAGCGCGAGAAGGACGAGCGCACGCGCCGCGAGGAGCTGGCGCAATCGGCGCGCTCGTTCGCGCACGAGGTGCGCAATCCGCTGGCCGCGGTCGGCGCCGCGGCGCAGGTGGTCGGCAAGCAGGACATCGAGGACCCGATGCGCATGCGGCTGGCGCGCGCGATCGAGGGCGAAGCCTCGCGCATCACCCGGCTGGTGCAGGAGTACGTCGAGCGGCGCGCGGTGCCGTCGGTGGAGCGGCCGGTCGACGTCAAGGCGCTGCTCGACGAAGTGGTCGAGGTCAACCTGCTCGCCTCGCCGGCGCGCAGCCGCATCTCGATCGAGTGCGCCGATGCGCTTCCGCAGGTGAAGGCCGACGCCGATCGCTTGAAGCAGGTGGTGCTCAACCTGGTGCTCAACGCGGTCAACGCCACCGAGTCGGGCGGCACCATCACGCTCAAGGCGGCCAAGGACGCCGGCGGCGTGGCGCTGCGCGTGTGCGACACCGGCCACGGCATCGCCGAGCAGGATCTGCCGCGCATCTTCGACGAGAACTTCTCGACGCGACGGGGCGGCGGGCTCGGCCTGCCGATCGCGCGGCGGATCGTGGAGGCGCACGGCGGCGCGATCCGCGTCGAGTCCACCGCAGGGCGCGGCACCACCTTCACGGTCTGGTTGCCCGGCGCATAACCCGAAGATGGAGTTGTTGCTCGAACGGCTTCGCGCGCTCTTTCTCGACGCGCCGCTGGCAATTGCGGTGCAGCGCGGGCCGGAGCACGAGTACCTGCTGGCCAACGAGGTCTACCGGCAGTTCCTCGGCGGCGGCGAGCTGGTGGGCAAGAAGCGGCGCGACGTGCTGCCCGATCACGCGTCGCTCTCGGGCATCCTCGATCGCGTCTACGCCAGCGGCGAGCCGTTCGCGGCCAAGG
>DASREC010000049.1:0-3312 GCA_035652295.1 Polyangia bacterium | reverse complement strand
CCTCGTCGGTGAACGGCCGATCGATGTCGAAGTCGTAATAGAAGCCGCTGTCGATCGGCGGGCCGATCGTCAACTTGGCCTCGGGCCACAGCCGCTTGACCGCGTCGGCCATCACGTGCGCCGCCGAGTGCCGGAGTTTCTCGAGGTCGTTCACGAGCAGGAATGCGGAGTAGGCACGGGCAGGATTGAACTGCCGACCCCTACCGTGTCAAGGTAGTGCTCTACCACTGAGCTACGTGCCTGGGTTGGGTGCAAAGCCCGAAATTCCTATGCCCGATCGTCGGTCATGTCAAGCCGATTCAAGTGAATGGGCGGCGCGTTCGCCGCGCAGGTGGAGCTGCACCTGGCGCAGGAACTCGTCGACGCCGAACGGCTTCATGAGGTAGCCCTCGGCGCCCGCTTTGGCCGAGAGCTCGCGCACCTCGTCGCCCGACATCGCGGTCATGATCAGGATCGGCACGCCGCGCGTCTCGGGCTGCGCCTTGAGGCGCTTGCAGACGTCGAGGCCGTCGGAGCCTTCGAGCGCGATGTCGAGGATCACCAGATCGCAGTCGGCGTCGACGGCGCCCAGCGCCTGCTCGCCCTCGGCCACGCCGATCACCTGGTAGCCTTCGCGCTCCAGCACGAAGCGCGTGAAGTCCAAGATCTCCAGCTCGTCCTCGACGATCACCACGCGCGGCTGCTTGGGCTTGTCGGGCAGGCGGCCGAGCAGGCGCAGGATCCCGTTCACCAGGCGCAGCGGCTCGGCGGCCTCGACGACCAGATCGGCGTGCGGGATCGCCAGCGCGTCGGAGCTGACCGCCACCACCGGCAGCTTCTGCGTGTCGGGATCGTTCTTCAGCTCGGCGATCAGGCGCGACGTGTCGTCGGGCGCGAACGCGAGCACGACGAGATCGGGCCGATGGCGCCGCGCGCGCGTGAGCAGCTCGGGCGTGGTGTGCGCGCAAAACAAATACGGGTTGAGCGGCTCGGCCTCGAGCACCTGTTTGAGCGCGCGCCACGCCGGCTCGCTCGCGCCGACCAGCACCACCGGCCGCGCCACCGCCTCCGCCGGCGTCGACACGCGCTCGCGGGTGGCGCGCGGCAGGCGCACGGTGAAGGTGGAGCCGCGCCCTTCGGCCGACTCGACGAGGATGGTGCCGCCGTGCAGCGTCACCAGCTCCTTGGCCAGCGCCAGGCCGAGGCCCGCGCCGCCGAAGCGCCGCGTCGACGACGCGTCGACCTGATAGAAGCGATCGAAGATCTTCGCGTGCGCCTCGCGCGGGATGCCGATGCCGCGATCGGTGATGGCGATCGCCACGTGGTCGGCGCTCGGATCGGCGGAGATGACGATCTCGCCGCCCGCGCCTTCGGAAAATTTTTCGGCGTTGCCGAGCAGCGCGCGGAACACCTGTGCCAGGCGCACGCGATCGCCGACGACGTGCAGCGGCTTCGAGCCGAGCTCGAGGCGCAGCTTGAGGCTGCGGCTGGAGATGCGCTCGGCCAGCGCCTGCACCGCGTCCTCGACCGCCTGCCGCAGATCGAGCCGCGTGGTGCGCAGCTCCAGTCGGCCTTCTTCGCGCCGCGCGAAGTCGAGCAGCGTCTCGATCAGCTCGATCAAGCGCTCGGTGTTGGCGCCGGCGATCTCGAGGCCGCGCTTCTGCCGCGGCGTGAGCGGGCCGAGCGCGCCGCGCAGGAGCAGCTCGTTATAGCCCTTGATGCTGACCAGCGGCGTGCGCAGCTCGTGCGAGACGTTGGCGAGCAATTGCGACTTCAAGCGATCGAGCGACGCGCGCTCCTCGTTGCGCGCCTTGAGCGCCTCGATCTGCCGCACGGCGGTGATGTCGCGCGCCGTGCCCTCGATGTAGCGCACGTGCCCCTGCACGTCGCGGATCGGATACAGCGCCTGCTGCAAGATGAGCTGCCGCCCGTCGCGGTGGCGCAGGCCGAGATCGAACGAGCGCGCGTCGCCCTTCTGCACCTGCGCGACCGCCGCCTCCCACTGCGCGCGATACTCCTTGGTGATGTGCTTGAGCCACAGCGACGGATCGGCGACGAACTCGCCCGGCTTGCAGCCGGTGGCGCGCTCGACGGCGCGGCTCAAGAACAGCACGCGCCCGGTGGCCGCGTCGAAGCGGCCGAGGATGTCCGGCGCGTCCTCGACCAGCTCGCGGTAGCCGCGCTCGCCGCCGATGCGATCGCTCTCGGCGGTGACGGTCGGCTGCTCGACGGCGATGGCGATGATGCCGCGCGTCCCGTCGGGCAGGCGCACCGCCGAGCAGGTCAACTCGAGCACGCGCGAGTCGGGCCCCGCGCCGAGGTGCTTGCGGTGGCGCAGCGTCCCCGACGACGACAAGACCTCGCGGAGATCGCTCGGGTCGGAGCACAAGAGCGACACCCAGCCCGAGCCGAGCAGATCGTCGAGCGGCCTGCCGAGCAGCGCGATCATCGCCGTGTTGGCGTAGAGCAGGCGCCCGCTCTCGTCGCACGCGAGCGACGCCACCGGCGCGTCGAGCAGCGCGGTCCAGACCGCCGACTCCGACAGGAGCGGCGCGACGTAGCCGCGCACCCGCGGCCCGAGGTCAGTTGGCATAGAAGGCGTCGATGAGCTCCTTGAACTTCTCGCTGGTGAACTTGCGCTTCACCTTGAGCGTCGGCGTGAGCTCACCGGTCTCTTGCGAAAAGTCCGCCGGCAGGATGACGAACTTCTTGATCGACGAGTAGGACGGCTCGCGCGCGTTCAGCTCGTCGACGTATTTCTGCACCAGCGAGCGCACCTGGTCGTTCTTCGACAGCTCGGCCGCCGTCGAGAACTTCACGCCGTGGTCCTGCGCCCACTTGGTCACGTTCTCTTCGTTGAGCGTGATCAGCGCGACCAGGTAGGGACGCTTGTCGCCGTGCACCATCACCTGCGAGATGTACGGCGTGGCCTTGAGCGCGTTCTCCAAATTCTGCGGCGCGATGTTCTTGCCGCCGGCGTTGACGATGATGTCCTTCTTGCGATCGGTGATGCGCACGAGGCCGTCCTCGATCACGCCGATGTCGCCGGTGTGAAACCATCCCTCCGGATCGATCGCCTCGGCCGTCGCCTCGGGCTTGTTGTAGTACTCCTTCATCACCGAGCCGCCGCGCACGAGAATTTCCCCGTCGGCGGCGATCTTGATCTCGATGCCGCGCACCGGCACGCCGACGGTGCCGAACGCGTACTTGTCCGGCCGGTTGACGCACGTGCCGGCCGTCGTCTCGGTGAGCCCCCACCCTTCGAGGATGAGGATGCCCGCCGCGTGGAAGACCTCGGCGATCTCCTTCGACAGCGGCGCGCCGCCCGACACG
>DASREC010000048.1:0-9492 GCA_035652295.1 Polyangia bacterium | reverse complement strand
ACGAGATGCAAGAGATCGTCGGAGCCGAACACGAACGCGTCGATGTCGTCGCGCGGCGACGCCTTCCAGTAGAGCCGCGCCTGGTAGTCCCAGTAGGTCGGCGTGAGCTGGAACTGGTTGGTGGTGACGAGCGGCAGCCAGGGGTCGACGGTCGAGCGGCGCACGCCGAGCGCCAGCGAGACGTTCTTGGAGAGCTTGCCCTCCACCATTAATGAAGCGTCGATCAGGTCGAGCTGCGCGAAGCCGTGGTAGCCGTCCGACTTCGGGCGGCGGCTCTCGATCTCGATCACGCCGCCGAGGCCGCGGCCGTGCTCGACGCCGTAGCCGCCGGGCGTGAACGTCAGGCCCTGGACGATCTCGCTGTTCACCGTCGAGCGCAGCCCGCCGAAGTGGTAGAGCGTCGGGATGAACACGCCGTCGGCGTAGACGCGCGTGTCGAGCGGCGCCGAGCCCCACACGACCAAGAGGCCGGCGCCGAACGGCGAGCGCGCCAGGCCCGGAAGATTCTGCACCGCCTTGAGCGTGTCGCCCTGCGTGCCGGGGATGCGCTTCAATTCCTCGGCGGAGATCGTCTGCTCGACGGTCTCCTCGACGGCGCGCGTGCCGCGGACGGTGGCGGAGTAGCGCGTCTTCGACGGGACGTAGTAGGTGGCGTCGGTGCGCTTGCCGGCGGAGAGCGTGAGCGGGTTCTCGGTGCCGGAGATGCCGGCGCCGCGCAGCTTGACGGTGTGTTTACCGATCGGTAAAGCCGCGAAGCGGAAGCGGCCGTCCTCGTCGGTGGTCGCGTGCTCGTCGTCGACGATCACCGCCACGCCGGCAAGCGGCACGCGATCGCCCTTGGACAGCACGCGGCCGGTGAACGGCACCTTGGGCGTCTCGGGCGCGCTCGGCGTCTCGCCCGGCGCGGGCGCGGGCGGAGCGGGCGGCGGCTTGAACAGGAAGATGTACTTGTACGTGATGCGCACCGGCACCGGCTTGCCGTTCGCTTCGCCGGGCGTGAACTCGAACTTGCGCGCCGCCTCGAGCGCCGCCTCGTCGTAGCCTTCGCCCGCCGGGCCGTGCTGCGCCACCGCGACCGACTGCACCTTGCCCTTCTCGTCGAGATCGATGGTGAGGATCACCTCGACGCGCCCGCGCTCGGCGAGCGACGCCGGCGGCACGGCCTCGACGAAGCGCGACAGCGACGGCGGCTTCGACAGTCCGCCGGCGTCGTCCGCGCGCGCGGCCGCCGCGGTGAGCACGATCACGAGGGCGAGCGCGAAGCGAAGACGCACGTCAGGCCTTGGATACGCGTCCGCCGCTCAGCGTTGCCCGCCGACGGTGACGTGCCGTTTCTTGACCAGCGGATCGCCGGCGCGCGCGCCCCACTCGAAGTGCGCGCCGCGTTTGCTCGTGAGCGTGCGCCACTCGCGGAAGCGTCCGACGAACGGGCTGCGCCGCCAGATGGTGACGCGCGCGTCGGCGCACTCGGTGTTGTGGCAGAACGCCGGATCGCCGTCGGGGTCGACGTACTCGGTGAGCAGCATGTCCTCGGGGCGGCAGGTCAGCTCCGCCTCGACGCGGAACTGCGCGCCCGACGCCAGCAGGTGGTAGCGCCCGGTGCCGTACTCGGAGCGCGTCATCGGCAGCTTCCAGAAGTCGCGGAACTCGACGCGATCGGGATCGCTGCCGTCGAGGTACAGCGAGAGCAGCGTCAGCTTGGGCAGCACGATCGAGCCGCGCCGCAGCCGCACGGTCAGCGTCTCCAGCGCCGCGCCGCGATCGCCTTCGAAGGCGTTGCAGTGCGACCACGCCCACGAGTACGCGTGCTTCTTGCCCCACAGGTGCGTCTGCCCGAGCGGCTCGCCGTCGCATTCGTAGCGCTCGCCGTCGACGACGATCGCGCCGTGCGCCGCGACGTTCAAGTTGGGCGACAGCACCTGCGTGTCGGCCCAGCGCCCGCGGTACGAGAGGTCGGGCAGGTGCAGGTGCAAGCGCTCCGACGGACGCCAGCGCAAGTCCCACGTCACCGAGTGGCCGCCGCCGGCGAGCGAGCCCTTGATGCCGTCGTGGCGCAGCTCCGACGACTCGATGCGCACGCGAAACGGCTCGACGTCGTGGCGCAGCTCGGCGATGGGAAAGCGCCGGTTGAAACCGAACGTGCGCTCGGGGTCCCGCCCGTCGAAGCGCGCGAACCAGAGCTGCGCGTACGGCGTCCCGTGTCCCGTCTTCGGCGCCTCGAGCGTGTAGCGGATCCAGAAGCCGGTCTCGGTCGGCTGATGAGTGAGCGTGGCGTACCACACCTCGTAGTGGCCGGGCTGCCGCTCCCAGCGCATGCGGTTGGCCTCGAGGGGCGTCATGAGTGGCACCATATCACGCGCGCCTGCTACGCTAAGGCTGTGCCGCACATCCTGCTGATCGAAGACGACGACGAGGTCGTCGAGTTCACGCGACAGCTGCTGCAGCGCAACGACTTCTCGCTCGACGTGGCGGGCGACGGCGAGCGCGCGCTGGTCGCGTACATGACGCGCCGGCCGGACGCGATGCTGCTCGACGTGTTCGTGCCGCGCATCGACGGCCTGCGCTTCGCGCGCGAGCTGGCGGCGCGCTTTCCCGCCGACCGCGTGCCGACGGTGGTGTGGACCGGCGCGGCCGACGCGGAGTCGATGGGCGATCTGATCGAGACGCCGTACGTGCTGCAAAAACCGGTGGCGTCGGCGGAGCTGCTCGAGACTTTGCGGCGCGCGCTGCACCTGCCGAGCCGCGCGGGCGCCGTGCGCGTGCTGGTCGCCGGCGAGCGGCTGGCGGGAATTCGCGCGCTCGTGCGCGAGCTGCGCGGCGACTTCGACGTGCAGGTGGCGCCGCGCCTCGACGACGTCAAGACGCTCGCGAAGACGCTCAAGCCGCGCGCACTGGTGATGGAGGTGGCCACCGCCGAGCACGCCGCGTGGCTGGCCAATCTCAGCGCCGATCGCCCGCTGCCGCGCGTGGCGCTGATCCACGGCGAGCTGTCGGCGATCGATCTGCAGAACGCGCGCATCACGGTCGCGCGCGCCGGCGAGGTGGCTGCCGCCGTCCGCGCGAGTTTGCGTTAGACTCGCGGGTCCATGCCCAAGGACTTGACCGGGATCCTGCTCAGGCGGGGCGCGCTCGGCGACGACGACATCGAGCGCATCGTGCTCGCGCGCGGCTACGGCGACGTGCTCCTGCGCATCGCGCCGCTCGACGCCGTCGGGCTCACGCAGGTGGAGGTGCACGGCGCGCGCGACGGGCTGCCGTGCGAAGACCCCGCGCTCGTCGAGCAGCTGGCGGCGGGCGGGCTGGCGGCGTTCGTCCACGTGAACCACACCGCGTCGCAGGCGGTGATCCACTCGTTTCATCCCGGCGGATCGCAGCCGGGCTTCGCCGGATCGCCGGGCGCCGAGTTCGACGCCAAGCTGCGCTCGGAGGTCGGCGCCACGCTCGAGGCGATCACCGCCGCCGACGACGGCTCGCGCCTCGGCATCGGCATCGCCGCGTCGCGCACGCGCGCGCTGGTGCGCGGCCGCAAGCTCGAGGTTCCGCTCGGCACGCCGACGGATTTGAACACGTTCAAATTTCACGATCGCGGCGCCGATCTCGACGGCCGCGAGCGGCTGGCGCTGTTCGCCTTCGACGCCGCGGCGCTCGGGCGCCGCCTGGAGACGCCCGGCCGCGAGCTGGCCGCGCACCTCGCGGCGGCGCCGCGCCACGCGTTCGGTCCGCTCGAGGGCGTGCGCCCGCAGGTGGTCGGAGAGCTCGCGTCGCTCGACGAACGCTCCATGGCGGCGGGCGGGTTGCGCGACGTGCGCGCGGTCGAGCTGTGCGCGCTCGACGAGGCGGTGGCGTTCGCCGGCGGCGACACCGTCGCGTACTGGGACGAGCACGTGCTGCCGCTGCTCTCGCTCATCGGCGGCGATCCGGTGGTCGGCCCCGAGGACGTCGAGGATCTCGAGGACCTCAGCCTGCTCGAGGCGCTGGTGGAGATCATGCCGTCGCAAGCGCCGCCGGGCGGCGAGGGCTCGATGCTGGCGTCGATCGGCGACGGCGAGCTGGGCCCGCTCGCGCCGTGGGCGCGCCCCGGCGACGAGTACGCGGGCACCATCTTCACGCTCGCGCCCGAGCGGCTGCTCGACGCCGCGCGCCGCTTCGCCGGCCCGCAGCTCGGCCAATTGATGGAGAAGCTCGAGCGCGCGTGGTATCGCGCCGCGCGTCCCGGCCAACCCGAGGGCGACGCGTTCACCACCTTCCGCCGCGCGCTCGCCGAGGAGGGGCAGCGCGACGTCGAGCGCGCGCTGCGCGACTGGGCCGAGCTGCGCGTGGTGCTCGAGCTGGCGAGCGCGAACCGCCTGGCGGTGGCGCTGTTCTTCTACGAGGCGTGATGGGCGCGAAGGACGAGATCGTCGGCTTCGAGGTGATCGCGGACGAGCGCGTCGGCGAGGGCGGCTTCCTCTCGATCCGCCGCCTGCGGCTCAAGCTGGTGCGCGGCGACGGCACGCGCACCGCAGAGGGGCTCTACGATTTCGTCGAGCGGCCGATCGGCCTCGACGCGGTGGTGCTGGCGATCTGGCACCGCGCGCCCGACGGCGCCCGCGTGCTCGTGCGCGACGGATTGCGGGTTCCGCTGCAGTTTGGCCGAGCGGATCGCCCGGGCGCGCCGCGCCTGCACACCGAGCTGGTGGCCGGGATCATCGAGCGCGGCGAGGAGTCGCTCGACGCCGTCCGCCGCCGCGCCGCCGCCGAGGCGCACGAAGAGGCGGGCCTCGACATCGCCGCCGAATCGGTGGTCTCGCTCGGCGCGCCGGTGTTTCCGACAGCGGGTATGTGCGCCGAGCTGTTTCACCTGATGGCGGTCGAGGTCGGCGCCGACGCGATCGCCGCGGCGCGCGTGCCGGCGGGCGACGGCTCGCCGTTCGAAGAGGGCGCGCGCATCCGCTGGCTGGCGCTCGACGAGGCGCTCGCGCAGTGCGCGCGCGGCGAGATCAACGATCTCAAGACCGAGGTGACGCTGCGCCGCTTGAAAGACTACTTGGAGAGCAGATAGGCGACCATCGCCTCGGCGATCTGATCCTGCGCGGCGCGCGCGCGCGGCGTGCCCGGCTCGGGCAGCCCGTTCATGAAGATGGCGAACGCGAGCGGCGCGTGGCCCGGCGCGCCGGCGTAACCGGCGAGGCACGAGACGCCCGCGAGCGTGCCGGTTTTGGCGCGCACGAACCGCTCGGCGAGCGAGCCCTCCATGCGGTGGTTGATCGTCCCGTCGGCGCCCGCCAGCGACAGCGAGCCGGCGAAGTCGGCGGCGAAGCGAAAATCTTTGTAGGCGACGCGCAGGAGCGTCACCAATTGCGCCGGGCTGAAACGGTTCGAATCGTACAATCCCGACCCGTTCGTCATTTTGTAGTCGGCGCGCGCGATGCCCAGCTTCTCGAGAAATCCCGCCACCGCGTCGACGCCCTTCTTCCACGTGCCGGGGCGCCCGCCGGTCTCGGCGCCGAGCGTCTTCAAAATTTGCTCGGCCATGAAGTTGTTCGAGTACTTGTTGACGTCGCGCACCGCCACGCCGAGCGGCTGCGAGTAGTGCGCCCCGAGCGCGCGCGCGCCCTGCGGCACGGCGGCGCGCACCACGGTGCCGGCGATCTTGATCCCGCGGCGCGCGCACAGTTCGCGGAACGCCCACGCCGCGTAGAGATCCGGATGCGACACGCGGCGCAATTGCACCTGTCCCGGGTCGCCCATGCGGATGCGCCCCTTGACGAGGATCTCGGTGTGCTCGGGCGACTCCTTGCTCTCGACGGTGAGCGCGGTGCGTCCGGCGGCGACGGTGCGCGCCTCGTTGGTGACCACGAAGTACGCGGTCTGCGGATCGATCACCACGCGCGCGGGCGCGCCGTCGCCCGAGCCCGGCAGCACGCGCACGCCGACGGCGTTGTAGTTGAGCGACAGGGCGCCGTTGGGCGCGCGGAACGGCGCGTCCTCCTGCTTCTGCTCGAAGCCGGGACCGAGGCGCACGTCGTCGAAGAACGTGTCGTCGACGGCGAGATCGCCCGAGACCTTGCGCAGGCCGGCGGCCCACAGATCGGAGATCACGCGCCACAGATCTTCGATCACCAGCGTCGGATCGCCGTGGCCTTTGAGGTAGAGCCGGCCCTTCAGCTCGCCGCCCGAGATCGGGCCGTCGGCGTACACGACCGTCTTCCAGCGGTACTCGGGGCCGAGCATGGCGAGCGCGGCGGCGGTGGTGAACAGCTTGACGTTCGACGCGGGATTGAACAGGCCCGTCTCGTTGCGCGAGTAGAGCAGCTTGCCCGAGTCGACGTCGACGACGGCGACGCCGATCTTGGCGCCGGCGAGCAGCGGATCGGTGAGCGCGGTGTCGATCTGCTGCGCCAGCCATTTTTGTTTTTCGGCGGGCGTGCCGGCGGGCGCGGTGACGATCGGCGTCGGCGTGAACTTGCTCGACGGCGACGCGCCGCCGTCGGCTCCGAGGGACGGCGCGGGATTTTGCGCGGCGCCGCCGTCGGGAACTTGCGCCGAGGCGGCATTCGCGATCAGGCTTGCAAGCAGGACGACGAGGAGGCGCGGTGACGGCACGCGGAAATGCTAGCAAGCGCACGCTCACGCTGCCAGTTATCGCGCTGGCGCTGCTCGTCGCTGGGTGCCGATCGTATCGCGTGCCCGACGACGAGCTGGTGGTGCTGGTCGAGGCGCCGCCGCAGTCGCCCGATCCGCGCCACGCGGTGACGGCGTACGACTTCAAGCTGCTGCGCCTGATGTACGCGCCGCTGGTCTCGGTCGACGACGAGCACGTCGAGCCGCGCATGGAGCTGGCCGAGTACGTGCGCCCGCTCGACGCGCGCACGTGGGAGGTCAAGCTGCGCGAGGGCGTGCGCTTCTCCGACGGGCGCGCGGTGACCAGCGCCGACGTGTTCTACACCGTCGAGGAG
This sequence comes from Polyangia bacterium, assembly GCA_035652295.1. Lineage (GTDB taxonomy): Bacteria > Myxococcota_A > Polyangia > Palsa-1104 > Palsa-1104 > DASREC01. Next base: position 2,554 of record DASREC010000048.1, on the reverse strand, counting down.
TTCGCCACGCCGCGCACCTCGAACGCGCTGCGCACGCGCTTCGTGCAGGACGGCCTGGAGAAGCTGGAGATCGTCGACGCGCGCACGCTGCGCTTTCATCTCTCGCACCCGCACGCGCCGTTCATCACCGATCTCGACTTCGGCGTGCTGGAGAAGCCGAACGGCGAGGAGGCGAAGCCGTTTCCCGTCGGAGCGGGGCCGTTCGTGTTCGCCGAGCACCGCGGCGACACCTGGCGGCTGCGCGCCAATCCGTACTTCTGGGCCGGCGCGCCGAAGGTGCGCGCGCTCGAGCTGAAGACGATCCGCGACGACAACTCGCGCCTCTTGGCGCTGGTCGGCGGCTCGGGCGACCTGACGCAGAACACCATCTCGCCGCTCTTGCTCGACGCCGTCGAGAAGCAGCCGCGGCTCAAGCTGGAGACGGGGCGCTCGGCGGTGTACAGCTACCTCGGCATCAACTGCGAGGATCCGATCCTGAAAGATCCGCGCGTGCGGCGCGCGATCGCGTACGCGATCGATCGGCGGCTGATCGTGCAGACGAAGCTCCGCGACCGCGCGCTCCTGGCGACGGGCATGCTGCCGACGTTTCACTGGGCGTACAACCCCGACGTCGAGCGCTACGAGTACGATCCGGCCAAGGCACGCGCGCTGCTCGACGAGGCCGGCTTTCCCGATCCCGACGGCGACGGGCCGGAGCCGCGCTTCACGCTGGTCTATAAAACGTCGAACAACCGCTTTCGCGTGGCGATCGCGTCGGTGATCGCCAGCATGCTCGCCGAGGTCGGCATCGAGGTCGACTTGCGCGTGAACGAGTTCGCGACGTTCTTCGCCGACGTGAAGAAGGGCAACTACCAGCTCTTCAGCTTGCAGCTTCCCGAGATCGCGGAGCCCGATCTGTACACGACGTTCTTCGCGTCGACGCGCATCCCGACGCGCGCCAACCTCGACGCCGGCTACAACCGTGTGCGCTACCGCAACCCGGAGATCGATCGGCTGCTCGACGAGGGGCGCAGCGAGATGGATCGCGAACGGCGAAAGCAGATCTACGGGCGCGTGCAGAAGATCCTGGCGGAGGATCTGCCGGTCGTCAGCTTGTGGCACGAGGACAACGTGGCGGCGATGCGGCGCGAGGTGCGCGGCTTCCAGATTTTGCCGACGGCGCAGCTGACGTCGCTGGCGCGGACGTACAAAGAGAAGCGCTAGGCGGCGCGGCGCAAGGTCGGGCGGCGCTGCGGCGCGGGGCGGTGGCCGGTGCGCATCGAGACCGGGATGCCGACGAAGCGCAGCCCCATGCCGCCGCGATCGCCGCCTTCGAGGCGCACGACCTCGGCGCCGAAGCGCCACTCGTCGCCCGAATATTTGTCGAGCACGCGCACCACCGTGCGCTCGCCGACGCGCAGCGGCTGCCGCGTCTCGACGAACAGGCCGTGGCCCGAGATGTCGCGCGCCAGGCCGAGCCGCGCCGGGGTGTCGTCGTTCGTGAACGTCACCACCGCCGAGATCGGCGCGCGCTCCTGCTCGCGCTGCGCGTACGGTTCGAGGTTCGGATCCGCCTGCGCCGCGAAGAAGCGCTCGAGCTCCTCCAGCCGCGCGCGCTCGACGGCGCCGAGCGGAAAGCCGAGCTGATCACGTTTGCCAGTCAGGGTCCGGTAGTCGCCGGCCCGCCGAATCCACTCCATGGAGTCCCTCTCGTCCATGACGGTCGTACCCTCGGCAAAGCAATCGGCGTACCCGCGGTATTCCCCGTCACTCTCGTTCAGCCAATTCCGAACACTTACCAACATTGGATGCGTTCCATCACCTGCCGATTCATACGCACCAGTGGGGCGCCGCTGTTAATAAACCGACGATCCCCGCGAAAATTCGTGTGGCGTGCGCGTCCCGGCGTTAACGAACCTGTGTGCTAGGGTTGACACATGGACCTGTTCCGTCACGCGTCGAAGCGCGATCGGACCGGGCAGCCGCTGGCTGAACGGATGCGCCCCCGCGAGCTCGGCGAGTTCGTCGGGCAGGCGCACCTCGTCGGGCCGGGGAAGATCCTCGATCGGCTCCAGGGCGGCGCGCTGCCGTCGCTCATTTTATGGGGGCCGCCGGGCACCGGGAAGACGACGCTGTCGAGCATCCTGGCGGCGCGGGCGCAGGCGCGGTTCGTGGCGCTGTCGGCGGTGCAGGCGGGCGTCAAGGATCTGCGCGAGGCGGTGGCGCAGGCCGATGACCGGCTGGTGACCACCCAGCAGCGCACCGTGCTGTTCCTGGACGAGATCCATCGCTTCAACAAGGCGCAGCAGGACGCGCTCCTGCCGCACGTCGAGGCGGGGACCATCACGCTGATCGGCGCGACCACCGAGAACCCGTCGTTCGAGGTGAACGCCGCGTTGCTGTCGCGCTGCAAGGTGGTGCGCCTGGAGGCGCTGGGCGAGGCCGACTTGAAGGCGCTGCTCGAGCGCGCGCTGGCCGACAAGGAGCGCGGCCTCGGCAAGCTGTCGCTCGAGCTTCAGCCCGGCGTGCTGGAGCTGATCGCGCGCGAGGCGGGCGGCGATGCGCGGCGCGCGCT
>DASREC010000047.1:0-8246 GCA_035652295.1 Polyangia bacterium | reverse complement strand
CTCACGCGGCATGGCTGGGTCAGGCTTGCGCCCATTGCCCAATATTCCCCACTGCTGCCTCCCGTAGGAGTCTGGACCGTGTCTCAGTTCCAGTGTGGCTGATCATCCTCTCAGACCAGCTACCCGTCTTAGCCTTGGTGGGCCATTACCCCGCCAACTAGCTGATGGGACGCGGACTCATCCTTCGGTGATAGCTTTCATGAAGAGGCCATCTTTCCCAACAAGATCCGAAGACCTCGTTGACGAATGCGGTATTAGCAATCCTTTCGGACTGTTGTCCCCCGCCGAAGGGCAGATTATCCACGTGTTACTCACCCGTCCGCCACTTTACTATGGGCCGAAGCCCAATTCTCGTGCGACTTGCATGTGTTAGGCCTGCCGCTAACGTTCGCTCTGAGCCAGGATCAAACTCTCCAATTAAATCGGAAAGCTTTTCACGGACCCCGCCGATGCGGAGCCCGAAACTCGCAGTTCTTGACTGCTGTGACCCACGGACAGAGTGTCATCCCCGCTTCCAGGGACGACGCTCATGAGCATTACGCTCACTCTCGTCGACCTACTATTTAGTTTTCAGAGACCAACCCTCGCTTCGGCTTTCTTTTACAGTCGGCCGCCGCGAGGTGAGAGGTTCTACGTCAAGCGCCCTGTCGCGTCAAGAAGAATTTTCCGAAATTTTTCTTCGTCGTTTTCTTCTTTTCCCGTCGAGGGAGGCGGTTCTCTACCACCGCACTTTTTACTCGTCAACCTATTTTTTGCCGCTCGCCCGAAGATTGACCGACCGTCGCCCCGCACACATAATCGCGTCGTGCGCGAGTCCCTCGGATGATTGAGCGAATCGGCAACTGCCGCGTCGTCGAGGAGATCGGCTCGGGCGGCATGGCGGTGATCTACAAAGCGGTCCAGGAGAGCCTCAATCGGACGGTCGCCATCAAGGCGCTCAAGGCCTCCGTCGCCCAGGACTCGCAGTTCGCCATCCGCTTCGAGCGCGAGGCGCTCTCCGTTTCGTCGCTGCAGCACGAGAACATCATCCACATCTACGACTTTCACAAAGTCTCGGGCGCGTTCTTCATCGTCATGGAGTACGTCGAGGGGATCGATCTCTACGACCTCCTCGAGAAGTGCCCGATGCTCCCGCCCGACGTCGCCGCGATCATCGCCATGCAGGTGGCGCGCGGCCTCGACTACGCGCACTACCGCGGCATCATCCATCGCGACATCAAGCCGGCCAACATCATGATCGGCAAGAACGGCGGCGTGAAGCTCATGGACTTCGGCATCGCGCGCGACCAGGCGTTCGGCGATCTGACGGAGACCGGCACGGGCCTCGGCACGCCGAGCTACATGAGCCCCGAGCAGATCCTCGGCGACAAGCTCGACTTCCGCTCGGACATGTTCTCGCTCGGCATCGTCCTCTATCAAATGGTGTGCGGCAGAAAGCCGTTCATCGAGGACGAGCAGAAGAGCGTGATGCACAAGATCCGCCTCGAGCGCTACCTGCCTCCGCGCCGCCTCAATCCGCAGATCCCGCGCGAGCTCGAGCGCATCCTCGCGCGCTGCATGCAAAAGCGAAAAGAGGATCGCTTCCGCTCGACGCAGGACCTGGTGCTGGCGCTCGAGCGCTTCATTTCGAAGCGCGTCGAAATGAATTATCACGCGCGGCTGGTGCTGTTCCTGCGCGATCAAAAAGTGATCACCGGCGAGGAGGCCGACGCGCAGCTCCACCCCGCGATCGCCGGCGGCTACAAGACGCCGGTGCTGCCGGGTCCGCTCGGCTGGGCGGGCTGGAAGCGGTTGGCGTCGGTGCAGGCGGCGATCCTCGGCGGGATGACGGTGCTCTTGGCGTTCATCCACGCGTCGCAGATCGGCTCGCCGCCGGCGATGGCCGCCGCGCCGGTGATTCCGCCGCCGCCCAAACCGCCCGGCTTCCTCAAGGTGCTGGTCGAGCCGTGGGCCGACGTCTACGTCGACGGCCGCTACACCGAGACCACGCCGTTCTCGCGCGCGCTGTCGATCCCCGAGGGCGAGCACCAGGTGCAGCTCAAGAACCCGTTCTTCGTCGAGGAGACGCGCAAGATCAGCATCAAGCGCGGCTCCACCGCGACCCTCAAGATCCAGCTGGCGCACAAATGATCCGGCAAATTGCCGCATTTTTGCTGCTGTGCAGCATGAACGGCGCCGCGCTCGCCCGCGTGGTCACCTACTCGGCCAAAGCCGGCGACACGCCCGAGTCGATCGCCGCCGACTACTACGGCAACCGCTCCCTCGCGCTCTTCATCTCCGAGGGAAACGGCCTGCAGCACGACGCGAAGTTGAAACCCGGCCAGAAGATCCACATCCCCACCGCGTTCCACTATCGCGTCAAGCGCGGCGACACGCTCGAGGCGCTGGCGCAAAAATTCTGCGACGACAAACGGCGCGCGCCCTTCCTGGCGCAGTTCTCCGGCATCAAGTCCACCGACAAATTGCGCGAGGGCCAGGACCTCTTGATCCCGTTCCAGCACGTCCATCACGCCGACGCGCCCGAGTCGCTGGCGTCGGTGGCGCGCGCCTTCTACGGCGATCCGGGCAAGGCCAAGCTGCTGGCCGATTTCAACTTCCGCTCGTCGCCGATGTTGGCCAAGGGCGACAAGCTGCTGGTGCCGATCGGCCACGTGAAGATCCGCGCCGTGCGCTTGCAGGCGCCGCGCGCGCCGACGGCGAAGACCAAGGCGCCGGCGCCCGCGCCCGAGCTCGCCGCCGCGCCCGCCGTCGAGGCGCAGAAGCGCGAGGAGGAGCTGGCGCAGCGCATCGGCGCGCAGCTCCAGGTGGTCGAGAAGGCGTACAAGGACGGCAGCTACTCCGACGTGCCGGGCGCGCTCGACAAGCTGCTCACCGACGATCCGTCCGAGGCGCAGCTGGCCGAGATCTTCCGCCTCAAGGCGTTCGCCTACGTCGCGCTCGGCATGGACGAGCTGGCGGTGAACGCGTTTCGCGAGGTGCTCGAGCGCAAGCCCGACGTGACGCTCGACGAGGCCACGGTGTCGCCGAAGATCCGCGCCGCTTTCGATCGCGCCCGACGGGCGCCGGCCCCATGAAGCTGGCCGCGGCGGCGCTGACCGTGGCGCTGGCGGGCACGCTCGGCTGCCGCTCCGAAGCTCGCGAGCAAACGCGCGCGCAGACGCAAGCGGGCGACGGCGGCGCGGCCGAGTGGTGGTGCGGCGCGGTGAAGGATCCGGCGCGCGTCGTCGAGCACAAGCGGCTCGGCGCGAGCGGCCAGCCGCTGCGCCTCGGCCTGGTCGCCGACGCCAAGGAGCCGCTGCCGGCGACGCTGCAAAACCTCGAGCGCTTCGCCGCCGCGTTTCAGAAGGAGCGCGTGCACGCGGTGATCGCGCTCGGCGGGCTGGGCTCGACCGAGGACGAGATCGCCAAGGTGCTGCTCGCGCTAAAACCGAGCGGATCGCCGATTCTCGCGCTTCCAGGCGATCGCGAGCCGGAGGGCGCGTTCCACGCCGCGGTGGCGCGCGCGAAGAAGAGCGGCCTCGACGTGATCGATCTCGCCGACGTGCGCGCGGTCGCCGGCGACGGGCTCGAGGTGATCTCGCTGCCCGGCTATCGCTTCCCGTCGTACCTCGGCGCGCGCGCCGGCGGCTGCCGCTATCGCCCCTCCGACGTCGACGCGCTCGCCGCGATCGCGCAGACGCTCGACGCGCGCGCGGCGCACCCGCCGCGCATCCTGGTCGCGCACACGCCGCCGCGCGGCGTCGGCCCGTCGGCGCTCGACTGGGCGCTCGGCGGCGCCAACATCGGCGATCCCGAGCTCGCGCGCGCGCTCGAGAAGCTGAACCTGCGCTGGGGCGCGTTCGCGCACGTCGACGAAGCCGGCGGCCGCGGCTGGAACGGCCACGCTCCCGTCGAGGCCGGCGCGCAGTCGCCCAGGCTCTACGTCAACGCCGGCGCCGCCGACAGCGTGCCGCACGATCTCGCCGGCGGCGCCATCGCGCGCGGGCAGGCGGCGCTGCTGCAAATCGACGGCGAGCAGGCCAGCTTCCGGGTGATCCCGTGATCGTCTGTCCGAGCTGCCAGGCCGAGTACGAAGAGGCCACCACGCGCTACTGCGGGCGCTGCGGCTCCGACATGCGCCGCGAGCCGCGCGGGCCCGGCGTCGAGGCGGTCGATCCGCTGCTCGGCCGCGTCGTCGACGGGCGCTACCGCGTGCTCGGCAAGATCGGCCAGGGCGGCATGGGATCGGTCTACAAAGTCGAGCACCTCGCGATGGGCAAGATCGCCGCGATGAAGGTCTTGCATCCCGCGCTCACCGTCGATCCCGAATTGGGCCGCCGTTTCCGTCGAGAAGCCGAGGCCGTGTCGCGCCTGTCGAGCCCGAACACGGTGCAGGTCTTCGACTTCGGCGAGTCGCAGGGCTTCATGTACCTGGTGATGGAGCTGGTGCGCGGCGAAGACCTCGGCGCGATTCTCCGTCGAGAAGGGCCGCTGCCGTTCGATCGCGCGCGGCGGATCGCGATTCAAGTCTGCGAGGCGCTCTCGGAGGCGCACGAGGCCGGCGTGATCCACCGCGACCTCAAGCCCGAGAACCTGCTGCTCTCGCGCGGCCGCGACGGGCGCGACCTGGTCAAGGTGCTCGACTTCGGCCTGGCCAAGCTGCGCGACTCCGAGGAGCTGACGACCGTGACCGCGCGCGGCGCGCTCGTCGGCACGCCGTTCTACATGAGCCCCGAGCAGATCCGCGGCGAAGATCTCGACGCGCGATCCGATCTCTACAGTTTGGGCGCGCTGCTCTATCGCCTGCTCACCGGCGATCACCCGCACACCGGCACGACGCCGGTCGCGGTGCTCACGCAGCATTTGACCGAGGAGCTGGTGCCGCCGTCGAAGCGGCGCCCCGAGCTGCGCATCGATCGCGCCGCCGATCTGCTGGTGATGCGCGCGATGGCCAAGTCGCGCGAGGATCGTTTTCCGTCGGCGGACGCGTTTCGCCAGGCGCTGCTCGACGCGCCGCACGCGTCCACGCCCGGCCTCGCCGACGCGCCGTCGCCGCACGGCGCCGAGCGCCGCGACACCACCGGCGCCGCGCAGCTCAAGCGCGAGGACATCGACAACTACGAGAGCGGGCTCAAGCGCCGCCGCTGGCTCGGCTTCATCGCGCTGCCGCTCCTGTTCGCGATCGGCGGCGGCGGCTTCGCCATCCTGCGCTACACCAGCGCGCCCAAGCCCGCCGACGTCGAGAGCGAGCCCAACAACTCCGCCGCCGAGGCCAACCTGATCGGCTCCGGCCGCACGCTGCGCGCGCACATCGGCAAGTGCCTCTCGCCGCAGGAGTCGGATCGCGACTACTACCACTTCACCGTCGAGCACGCGCCCGAGGTGCTGCACGTGCAGCTCACCGGCATCCCGACGATGGATCTCAAGGTCGAGATCTTCGACGGGCTCGGCCACAAGATCGCCGAGGACGACGACGCCGGCGTGGGCGAAGGCGAGACCATCCCCAACGTGCGGCTCGATCACGCCGGCGAATATTACGTGGCGGTGCGCGAGGTGTGGGTCTCGGGCCGCCCGGCGACCGAGGACGATCAGAATTGGTACACGCTCACCGCGCGCTGGCAGCCGCTCGGCGCCAACCAGGAGAGCGAGCCCGACGACGCGCCGTCGCAGGCGCTGCCGATCTCCGTCGGCGACCCGGTGACCGGCTACCTCGGGCGCGCGGGCGACGTCGACTATTTCTATCCGAGCGGCTCGATCGGCGGGCAGCTCGGCGGGTTCGTCTCGGGGATCGAGGGCGTCGACCTGCGCATCGTGGTGCTGCCGTTCGGCTCGACGGCCGGGCCGCCCGGCAAGCTGCCCGACGGCGCGCGCGTGTTCGACGCCGGCGGGCCCGGCGCGCCCGAGACCTTCACGCACGTGCCGTGGACGCCCGGCGCGCCCGGCCCGATCATCGTCGTCGAGCGCAAGGATCCGCCGCGCGCCGCCGACGCCGCCGGCCGTCGCGCCCTCATCGGGGTGGAAGTTCCCTACTCCCTTACCGTCAAGCTCGAATAGTGCTAAAATTGCCGGTCGGTGCGCTCTCGTCCGGAGGACCCCAGGTTGAGGATGCGGTCGCTCGTCATGTTGCTCCTCGCCTTCGGTCTGACGGCCTCCGGCTGCGGGCCGGCCGCCTCGACGTCGCCGCCGCCGCGCCGCGGGCAGGCGATGGCGCCGTCCGACAACCGCATCAAGCTGGCGGTCCTGCCCGTCGAGAGCGACGCGTTTCCGCGCGCGGCCGCCGCCATCAATGATCTGCTGCGCGACGTGCACGTGCGCGGCGTCGACGACTACTTCATGTCCAAGGTGGCGCTCGAGGTGGTGCAGCTCTCGATCGAGTGCGTCGAGCAGACCACCGCCTGCTACTCGGCCGTCGGCAAGTCGCTGACCGCGCAGCGCCTCCTGCTGGCGCAGATCGCGCCCGCCGGCACGCGCAAGCGCGACAAGTCGCTGCGCGTGACCATCACGCTGTTCGACGTCGACGCGGGCGCCGCCGCCAACGTCGCCGACCGCACGTACAAGAACGAGGTCGAGGCGATGCAGGGCGTGAGCGAGCTGCTCGACCAGGCGGTCAAGCCGCGCGCGTCGTCGGCGAGGGCGGCCAAGTGACGGCGCAGGCGACGTGCCCGAACTGCGCGCGCGATCTCTCGCCGCAGCTCGCGACCACGCCGGCGCAGGCGGTGCTGCGCTGCGACGGCTGCGCGGCGCTGCTGCTGTGGTCGAACGGGCGCGTGGTGCGCAGCGCCAAGGCGGGCACGCCGACGATGCAGGGGCTGCCGCAGGTGCCGCTCAAGCCGGGCGCCGCCGCCGCGCCGCCGGCGAAAAAATCGGATCCGCCGCTGCTCGAGCTCAAGCCCGAAGACGAAGATCTGCCGCCGGTGCCGGGCAAGGATCAGCCGCTCGGGCCGGCGGTGCGGCGCGATCCGTCGTCGAGGATCGCCGCGCCGCCGCCGACGCCCGCCGCCGCGCCGAAGTCGCCCGCCGCGCCGCCGCCGCGCAAGGAGCCGGCGCCGATCGCTGCACCGGCGCCGATTGCTGCACCGCAAAAAAAAGAGCCCGCGCCGCGGCCCGTCGTCGTCAGCGCGGTGGCCGATCCGGCGCTGGAGAACGCGCCCGGCCCGACGGTGGATCCGTCGGGATGGTTCAGCGAGCCGCCGCCCACGACGGCGGATCCCGCGCCGCTGCCGCCGCCTCCCGCCGCAGCGCCGGCTCCGTCGGCGGCGAAAGCTCCGGCGGCGAAGGACAGCGGCCGCATCGTCGCGCCCGCGCCGGCGAAAGACAGCGGCCGCATCGCGGTGCCGGTGCCGGCGAAGGACAGCGGACGGATCGCGACGCCGACCGCCGCGAAAGATAGCGGGCGGATCGCGACGCCCGCGGCCGGCGGCGACGCGCCTGCGCTGCGCAGCGGGACCGCGCCGATGCCGACGGTGGCCGCTCGCGCGAGCGCGCCGATGGTGACCGCGCCCGCGCCGGCGCCGGCGAAAGACAGCGGCCGCATCGCCGCGCCGGCGACGAGCGGCGAAGATCTTCCGCCGGCGCGCAGCGGAACCGCGCCGATGCCGACGGTGGCCGCGCGTCCGAGCGCGCCCGAGCGCGCGGCGGCGCCGACGATCACCGCGCCCGCGCCGGCGGCGAAGCTCGAAGAGCCGCCCGAGATCGTCGAAGAGCTGCCCGAACTGCCGCCGCTCGTCGAGACGCCGACGTGGACCGGCGCGCCGCCGACCGCCGCGCCGCCGCCGAGCACGCCGCCGCCGAGCGCCCGCGCGTCGTCTCCGCCGCGCGCCTCGTCGGGGAGCATCGACGCCTCGCCCTCGCGCGGACCGCTGCCGGCCGCCGCGACGCTGATCGCGCCCGCGCCCACCCGACCGGCGCCGTCGAGCGCGCCGACGAGCACGCCGAGCGCCAAGACCGTCACCGCCTCCGCTCCCTCGAGCGCACCGACGAGCGCGCCGAGCGCCAAGACCGTCACAGCCTCCGCTCCGACGAGCGCGCCGAGCGCGCCGGGCGATTTTTCGCCGGGCCCGCGGCGCCTCGATACGCCGCAGCCGCTGCCGCAGCCGCCGACCGGCCCCGCGCACACGATCGCGCCGCCGCCGTCGAGCGACGCGCCGACGGGCGACACGCTGCTGCCCGACGATCCCGAGCGCACGCTGTTCGGCAATCGCCGCACGCTGATGCTCGCCGCCGGCGGCGCTGGCGCCGTGGTGCTGGCGCTGGTGCTGCTGATCGTG
>DASREC010000046.1:0-18801 GCA_035652295.1 Polyangia bacterium | reverse complement strand
CGCAACAGCCGCCGCCCCAGCGTTACCAGACGTATCAACCGACGTACGAATACCGCGAAGCACCGAGGCACACGCGCCGCCGCCACCGGCACGAGCGCTGGCGCGACGTGTTCTCGCCGAGCGACGTGTCGATCGTCGTCGGTGGCGGCGGCGTCGACTTCATGAGCGAGGACCTGTCGAGCCTGGTGCACCCCGGCCCGATGTGGAACGCGCGCGTCACCGTCGGCGCGCGCTCGTGGCTCGCGCTCGAGGCGGCGTACGTCGGCACGATGAACAAGCTGATCGGCCCCAACGCGTCGGAGCCGCACGTGATGTCGAACGGCTTCGAGAGCGACCTGCGCATCAACTTCTGGCCGGGGCGGGTCGAGCCGTACGCGTTCGGCGGCGTCGGCTACGCGCACTGGAACCTGCACAACCGCGATCGCGATCCGGTGGCGGCGGCGCTCTTCCGCGACTCGGACGATCAGCTGGTGGTGCCGGCGGGCGCCGGGCTCTCCGGCTACTTCGGCAACCACTTCCTGCTCGACACCCGCTTCACCTACCGCGCGCTGTTCAACCAGAACTTCGTCTTAATCAACGAGCGGCGCAACGACCAGTGGACGGTGCAGGCCAACCTGGGCGTGGCCTTCTAAGTAATAGTGATATCACTATCACCAGCGCCCCGCGGCGGCCGGCCGGGTGAAGCTGGCCGGCCGACCGCGGCGCCGCTTCGCACATCGTTCGCGCCGTGATAATCGTCCGGCATGACCCCCGACGAGCGCGAGCTCTACCTTTATGAGTACGATCGCCTCGGCGCGGCCTTTGCCGAGAACGAGTCCATGGGCGAAGGCCGCGTCTCGCTCTACCTCGGCGTCTGGACCGCGGCCGTCGGCGGCGTCGGGCTGCTGCTCGACAAGGAGTCGTCCGCGGCGCAGTCGCCGCAGCTGCCGGAGCTGAAGAAGCTCGCGGTGGCCGCGCTGTCGGCGCTGCTGGTGCTCGGCGTGGTGACGCTCGTGCGGATCCAGAAGCGCAACCTCCACACGGACGAGCTGATCGACGCGATGGCCCGCGTGCGCCGGCTGTTGCTCCTCCCGGCGTCGGTCGAGCTGTTCTATGTGGTGACCGGCTGGAAGAGCGGCATGAAGGAGCGGCGCATCAAGCCGCGCCGCGACGCGCTCCTGCACGGCGGCCTGTCGCACGTGATCTATCTGGCGAACGCGACGGTGCCGGTGCTCGCCGCGCTGCTGTTCACGCGCGAGCTGGCGATCCTCCTGCCGCTCACGATCGGATCGTGGCTCGCCCAGATCGCGGCGACCTGGTGGTGGAACCGCGACCACCACCAGGAGCGGAGACGGATGCGGGAAAAATTCGACGAGGCGATCGGGGATCCGGCGGAAGAGAAAACGGCGGCTGGTTAGTGGCTCCTCTCAGAATCGAACTGAGAACCTTACGCGTATGAAGCGTCTGCTCTAACCAGTTGAGCTAAGGAGCCGAGAGGCCCGACTCCTTACCACCCGGCACCGTCGCTGTCAACGGCTTGACCCCTTGCGCGCGGCTCATGACACTCACGAACCATGAAGACCAACGTCGGCCTCGTGATTGCGCTCACCTTCGCCGCCTGCTCGAGCGGGAACGGCATCCAGGGAAACGGGGACGGCGGCGGCGGCGGCGACCTGGGGCAGATCCAGCAGGGCGACACCGTCACGCTCACGCTCGATCCGTTCACCGTGCAGGCGGGCGGCGAGGTGTTCAAGTACCAGGACTTCGTCAACCCGTTCGGCGGCGTCGACACCGAGGTCTCCGCGTGGGAGTCGCACATGTCGACGGGCTCGCACCACCTGCTCGTCTTCTACCAGACCGTCACCTCCAACCAGCCGCTCGTCGACGGCAACGGCCTCATGTTCGGCCCGACGCCGTACGGCGCGCAGCAGCCCGATCTCACCATCACCTATCCCGACGGCGTGGCCGCGCTGGTGCCGGGCAACCAGGGCATCCGCATCCAGGCGCACTACCTGAACGCGTCGCCCAACACCATCAACCCGACGGTGAAGGTGGTGTTCCACATCGCCAAGGCGGGCACCGTCACGCAGCACGCGGGCGTATTCTTCATGCTCAACCCCGACGTGACCACCGCGCCGATGTCGACGCGCACCGTCACCAAGTCGTGCCCGATCCCGTTCGCCGCGAACCTGATCTACGCCACCGGGCACATGCACCAGCACGCCACCGACTTCACCGCGACCACCAACGGGACGATGTTCTACCAGACCAGCGACTGGTCGCAGGCGCCGACGCGCACGCTCTCGCCGCCGCTCCAGGTGACCGCGGGGCAGATGCTGACGTGGTCGTGCACGTTCGACAACCAGACCAGCTCGACGCTGATCTTCGGCGAGTCGGCGCAGACCAACGAGATGTGCATCTTGAGCGGGCAGTACTACCCGGTGCCCGCCGGCTCCAATCCGCTGATCGGCTGCAATTAACCGAGCGCTTCCGGATTCACGACGCTCGACGGGCGGCGGCCGGCGAACAGGTCGGCGATGCTCTGCGCGGCGGCTTCGGCCATGCGCGCGCGCGTGCCGCGGGTGGCCGAGCCGAGGTGCGGCGCGAGGATCGCGCGCGGGTGCGCGAGCAGGCCGGGCGTGACGCGCGGCTCGTGCTCGAAGACGTCGAGGCCGACGCCGCCCAGGTGACCGCGGTCGAGCGCGGCGGCGAGCGCGGCCTCGTCGACGATCGGGCCGCGCGCGGTGTTGACCAGGATCGCGCGCGGCTTCATGAGCGCGAGCTCGCGCGCGCCGATGAGATGGCGCGTGGTCGCGTCGAGCGGGCAGTGCAGCGACACCACGTCGCTCGTCGCCAGCAACTCGTCGAGCGGAACGTGGCGCGCGCTCGCGTCCTCGCCCTCGATGACGCGCGGGGCGCTGTAGACGATCGTCAGGCCGAAGGCGCGCGCCCGCTCGGCGACCGCGCGCCCGATGCGCCCGAGCCCGACCAGCCCGAGCTGCGCGCCGTCGAGATCGAGCCCGACGAGCTGCTCCGGCTCCCAGCCGCGCCAGCCGGCGTCGAGCAGCGCGCGCCCTTCGCCGAGCCGGCGCGCGGCGGCCAGCATCAGCGCCATCGTCAGATCCGCCGTCGCCGCGGTGAGCACGCCCGGCGTGTTGGTCACCACCACGCGCCGCCGCGTCGCCGCCGCCACGTCGACGTTGTCGTAGCCGACCGCGTAGTTGGCGACGATGCGCAAGCGCGGCGCGCCCGCGAGCAGCGCCTCGTCCACCCGCACCAGCAAGAGCGCGAGCAGCGCGTCCGCATCCATTAATAGGGCGCGCAATTGCGCCTCGTCGAAGCGGCCCGCGGCCGGCTCCACGATCTCGTGCCCGTCGAGGATTTGCCGGATGCGCCCGGGCAGCCGGGCCGAGACGACGACCTTCACTCTTGCGGCTGCGGCGCGGGCGCGAACGTCTCCAGCTCGCTCACGCGCGCCTTCAATTCATCGAACCCGTGCGTGCCGCGCAGCTCCCAACCCTTCTGGCTGAAGTAGCGGCGCGCGCCGCGCGAGTTGCCGGCCAGCTCGAGACAATAGTCGAAGCCCTTCTCCGAGCACTTGGTCGCGCGGTAGCTGCCGCGCTCCGACTCGCGCGTCTGCGGATAGACGAACACGATCTTGCCGTCGCCCTTGTTGTCGTAGCGGAACAGCTCCCAGCTCCCCTTCCACGACGAGCCGGCTTGGAAGATCCCGATCGGCTGCTCGGTCACCGCCGCGAAGATCTGGAACGTGTCGGTGTCGCTCTTCGGCACGTGATCGACCCACAAACGATCGTAGACGAGATCCTGCCCTCGCCCATCGAGCGCGCTCGCGTCGGAGGTCCACCAGCGCCAGAACAGATACGCAGCGAGAATGAGCAGCAGGATGAACAGGATCTTTTTCACGGCAGGCCTCCGCGTTCATCATACTACGCCGATGCGCGCGCGATCTTCGCTGACACGTTGCGTTGCTTGATCGCTCCCGGCGCCGGTGTTATAGGGGCCCCGCAAATGAAGTGCCCCGTCTGCAATATGCCGAACCGCGGCGGCGCGACGCAATGCAAGCGTTGCGCGAGCCCGCTGCCGCGCACGTGCGCGGGGTGCGGCGATCCGATCCCCGACGGCGTCGACCTGTGCATCAACTGCCGCACCGAGCGCGTGCCGGCGGCGCTCGGCGCGGAGCTCGAGGACGACGATCTCGTCGAGATCCACGACGAGGGCGACTCGCCGGCGTTCCCGATCGCGCCGGCGTTCGTCGGGCGCAAGTCGCTGGTCGAGCGGCTGGCGAAGATCTTGGAGAACGTGCAGTCGCGCAAAGAGCTGGCGTTCGTCGCGCTCACCGGGCCGCCGGGCATGGGCAAGACGCGGCTGGCGTCGGAGCTGGGCCGGCTGATCCAGCTCCTCCTGCCGAAGACGCGCGTGCTGACCAGCGAGTGCGGCGGACCGGGCGCGCCGCCGTTCGCGGTTTTTCAGCGGCTCTTGCGCGAGCGCTTCGGCATCACCGAGGACGATTCGCCGGCGAAGGCGCGCGAGCGGCTGGCCGCGGTCGTCGGCGAATTGCTCCCGACGTCGCGCGCGACCGAGGTCTCGCACCTGATCGCGCAGCTCGTCGACTGCCCGTTTCCCGACAGCCCCGTCGTCGAGCCGCTGGCCGAGACGCCGACGCAGCTCGAGGCGCGCACCTTCATCGCCGTGCGCCGCTTCCTCGCCGCCGACTCGGCGCGCCGCCCGCTGGTGCTGGTGCTCGACGACATCCAGCGCGCGTCGCCCGAGACCGTCAACCTGTGCCACTACCTCGCCGCCGGTCTCGCCTCGTCGCAAGTCGCGATCCTCGTCGTCGGCCGGCCGAGCCTGTTCGAGTCGCACCCGAGCTTCGGCGAAGGCGACGTGACGCTCGAGCGCATCGAGCTCGGCCCGCTCTCCGACGAGGAGGGCTCGGAGCTCTTGCGCGAGCTGGCGCGTCCCGCCGGCGAGCCGCCGCCCGAGCTGCTCAAGCACGCGGCCAAGATGGGCGGCGTGCCGCGCGCGCTCGTCGAGCTGATGCGCTATTTGCTCGAGATCGGCGCCATCGTCGACAAGACGGGGCCGGGCAAGTGGACGTTCGATCGCGAGGCGCTCAAGTTCGTGCCGCTGCCCGATTCGCTCGAGGGGATCCTGACCGCGCGGCTGCGCGCGATGGAGTCGGCCGAGCGCGACCTCCTCGAAAAAGCCGCCGCGTGCGGCGAGGCGTTCTGGCTCGACGCGCTGGTGGCGCTGGTGCGCGCCGGCGCGCTCGAGCGCGGCGATCCCGACGGGCCGACGCTCGGCGAGATCGCGATCGCCGGCGATCGCACGCGCGGCGAAGTGGAGAGCGCGCTCAAGCTGCTCGCGCGCCGCGGCCTGCTCTCGCAGCCGGCGCACTCGTCGATCCCCGGCGAGCGCGAGTACCGCTTCGCCTATCCGCCGTGGTGGGACGTGGTCTACGAGGGCATCGGCATCGAGGCGCGCCGCCGCTATCACCGCCTGATCGCGCAGTGGCTGGAGCTGCGCCCCGAGGGCCGCGGCGAAGAGGCGCAGGAGGAGATCGGCCGCCACCTCGAGCGCGCCGGCGACGGCGACGGCGCGGCGCTGCGCTACCGTCGAGCGGCCGACGCGGCGCGCTCGCGCTACTTCAACGATCGCGCGGTGCGGCTCTACTCGGCGGCCATCGAGCAGCTCGGCCAGGGCGATCTCGCCAGCCGCATCCACCTGTGGCACGACCTCGGCTCGGTGTTCCAGCTCAAGGGCGAGTTCGACTCCGCGCTCGGCGCGTTCGAGCGCATGCTGCGCCTCGCGTGGGTGGTCGCCTCGCGCACCAAGGCGGCCGTCGCGTTCAACAAGATGGGCCGCATCTACCGCCAAAAAGGTGAGCTGCCGCTCGCGTTGGAATATCTGGAGCGCGGCCTCGAATTGTTTCGCCAGGCGGACGACACGCGCGGCGTGGCCGGCTCGCTCGACGACATCGGGCAGGTGCTGTGGCTGCTGTCGCGCTACGACGAGGCGCTCGATCGCTCGGCGTCGGCGCTGGAGACGCGGCGGCGCATCGGCGACAAGCGATCGATCGCGTCGTCGCTGGTCAACATCGGGCACATCGAGCGGCACCGCGGCCTGTTCGACGAGGCCGAGGCGTGCTACCGCGAGGCGCTCGAGCTGCGCGCCGCGCTCGACGACAAGGCCGGCATCGCGCACTGCCGCGGCGGGCTCGGCATGATCCGCTTCCAGCGCGGCGACGTCGACGGCGCGCGCAAGGAGTGGGAGGCGGCGCTCGAATTGGCCGAGTCGATCGGCGCGCTGCCGCTGCAGGCGCGGCTGCTCAACCACCTCGGCGAGTCGGCGCGCGTCTCGGGCCACCGCGGCGAGGCGCGCACGCGCTTCGAGGCCGCCGAGTCGCTGGCGCGCGACGTCGACGATCGGCGCGTGCTCTCCGAGGCGCTGCGCAACCTCGGCCTGCTCGACCTGGCGTCGGGTGACGCGGCGGCCGCGCTCGAACGGTGCCAGCAGGCGCTCGACATCGCGCAGACCGCCGGCATCCGCGTCGACGTGGGGCGCGCGCTGCTGGCGCTCGGCGAGGTCAACGCGGCCACGCTGTTCGACGACACCGGCCGCGGCGCACAGCAGGCCGAGGACTACTTCCGCCGCGGCGTCGATCTGTTCCGCGAGATCGGCAACGACGCCGAGTTGGCCCTCGGCCTCGAGCGCTTCGGCAAGTACAAGATCGAGCGCGGCGAGGTCGACGACGGCCGCACCGCGCTCCACGAGGCGCAGGAGATCTTCACCCGCCTCGGCATGCGCTCGGACGCCCTCCGCCGCGTGATCGGCGAGCTCTAACGCGCGACGGTCATGTCGCGGGCGTGGCGGCGGTCGAGGTGCTCGAGCGCCTGTTTGGCCAGCTCGCGGATCTCCTCGTTGTCGTGGCCCGAGGCGACGAACTCGAGGTAGGCGCGCGCCTCGTCGCCGCCGATCATCGCCAGCGCGTCGAGCACCTTCGGCAGATCGGCGAGGTCGCGGAAGCGCGCCACCTCGGTGAGCGGCTTGACCGCGCGCCGATCGCCGATCTGCCCGAGCGCGCCGATGGCCGCGTCGCGCGCCGCGTGGTCCTCGCTCTTGAGCCGCTTGACCAAGGGCGGCACCGCCTCGGCGACGCGCCGCTCGGCGGCGATCTGGATCGCCTCGTCGCGCAGATCCTCGTCGGTGCCGTCGATGGCGGCGGCGATCGCGCGCCCATCGCCGCTCTGCAGCTTGAGCCGCGCGCCCACGCCGCCGACCACGTCCGCGACCGCGCGCGACAAATGCGCGCGCCACGCCGCCGCCGGATCGCCGAGCTTTGCGATCTCGTACTCGTGCTCGGCGAGCCCGCGCTGCACCACCGAGCGGCCGGGCCCGCGCAGCTCCGCGTTCACCGTCGCGCGCAGCACGCCCTTGCCCGACGACGCCTCCTCCACGCGCTCGGCCTTGAGCTCGACGCGCAGCCGATAGCAGGGATCTTTTGGCGACGCGCAGGCCGCGCCGCCGTCGGTGACCGGCAGCCCGCCCGTCTGCCCGATGGCCTGCGCCGCGCGCGCGGTGAGCGCGTCGAGCTCCATCGGCACCGGCTGCGAGCGCGGCGTCTTGTCGACCAGCTTGACCTCGACGATCTGCGGCGCGAGCGGCGCCGGTTTCTTGCACGCGGCCAGCGCGAGGACGACGAGCGCTGCGCGCGCGATCTTCACAGCCGCTTCATCATGACGAGCAGATCGTCGCCCGGCCGATAGAAGTCGGCGATGCGCGCCACCACCGGGTAGTGCAGCCGCTGGTAGAACCGGTGCGCCGCGCCGTAGTTGTCGAGGTGCGACGTCTCGACGCGCACCGCCCGCGCGCCGAGTCCGCGCAGCTCCGCCTCCATGCGCTCGACGAGCGCGCGCGCCACGCCGCGCCCGCGCGCCTCGGGGTGCGTGACGATCCAATACAGATCCCACGTGCCGTCGGTCATCGGCGTCGGCCCGTAGCACACGTAGCCGGCGATCGGCCACGGCCCGTCGCCGTCGGCCACCAGCGCGCGGTACGAGCCGTTCGGCTCAGCGAGCGCGCCGTCGATGAGCTCGAGCGCGACCGACACCTCTTCCGGGGTGAACAGCGCGTCCTGGGACACCAGTCTCGTGAGCGCGAGACGATCGCTCGGCTGGATCCGGCGGACGCGGCTCGTCGGGGCGGGCCGGCGCGGCGGCGGCAGCGGAGACAACGGGCGCAGCGACTCGGTAGGCATGCAGCGGACTCTCTCCTCGATGGCGTGCGAGGGCGACCTCGCAGATGCGCTCGATCAGCTCGGGGTAGGCGAGCCCGCCGAACGAGGCCGCGCGCGAGACGCCGGCGCCGTCGGAGAGATCGCAGTTGGGATTGACGTCGATGACGAACGGGCGGCCGCCGGACGCGAGGCGCAGGTCGACGCGCGCATAGTCGCGCAGCTCGAGCGCGGCGAAGGCGGCGCGCGCCGCCCGCTCGCAGCGCGCGCGCGTGCGGGCGTCGAGCCCGTCGGCGCGCACCGGCCGCGTGCCGCGATACTCGTCGGAGGCGAGGTTCCACTTGCCCTCGTACGAGACGATGCGCGGCCGCCCGGGCGGCATGGCGCTGAAGTCGATCTCGTGCATCGGCATCGCCGCGCCGCCGATCAGCGAGACGTACAGCTCGCGCCCGTCGACGAACCGCTCGACCAGCGCCGGCTGCCGATAGCGCGCGCGCACCTCGGCCACGCGCGCGCACAATTCGCGGCGGTCGCGCACCACGCTCTTCGACGAGATGCCGACCGACGCGTCCTCGCGCGTCGGCTTGACGATCAGCGGAAACGCCAGCCCGAGCGCGCGCGGGCGATCCTCGTCGACCACCACGCCGTCGGGCGTGGGCACGCCGTGCGACTTCAGGATCCGCTTGGTCAGATCCTTGCGCAGCGCCACCGAGAGGCCGAGCGGCCCCGAGCCGGTGTACGGGATGCGCGCCAATTCGAGCAGCGACGGCAGCACCGCCTCGTGGCGCGCGTCGCCGCCGAGCGACTCGCACAGGTTGAAGACGAGATCGGGCGGATCGCGCCGCAGCTCCTCGACGACGGCGCAGGCGCCGCGCAGCGCATCGACCGACGCCACCGCGCGCGTCGCCACGTCGTGGCCACGCGAGCGCAGCGCCCGCTCGACGTCGCGCGCCGCGTTCTCGACGTCGGCGCGCGAGGCCAGCTCCGGATCATCGGCAGCGTCGGGATCGAAGTCGCGGTTGTGGACGACGACAACGCGCAGCCGGGACAAATGACCCATGCTTAAGGCGCTTATTCTACGGGTAGCGATCGAGAAAGCAACGGCGGAATCGCGCGGCCGGCGGCGCGGGCGAACGCGTCGGCGAAGGGCGGCGCCAGGTCGGCGGGCGCGAGCGCGCGGCCGGTGAGCGCGGCCAGCGACGTGGCGCGGGTGTTTTTCAGGCCGCACGGCACGATCAGATCGAACGCGTCGAGCGCGGTCGAGACGTTGAGCGCCACGCCGTGCGCCGCCACGCGGCGGTGCACGTGCACGCCGAACGCCGCCAGCTTGTCGTCGCCGACCCACACGCCCGGGCACTCGCGGCGGAAACGCGCGCGCACGCCGAGCGACGCGGCGACGTCGATGCACGCGGCGGCCATCGCCTCGACGTGCGCCACCACGCCGCGCTCGAGCCGCATCACCGGGTACGCCACCAATTGGCCGGGGCCGTGATAGGTCACGTCGCCGCCGCGGCTCGAGCGCTCGACGGCGACGCCGCGCGCGCGCAGCTCGCTCGGGGACGCCAGCACGTGCTCGGCGCGCGCGCCGCGGCCGAGCGTGATCACCGCGTCGTGCTCGACCAGCAGCAGCGTCTCGGCGCCGCGATCGCCGTCGAGGATCCGCCGCCTGAGCCGCTCCTGCAGCTCGACCGCCGCCGCGTAGCCGACGCGCCCGAGCCACACGGCGGCGAGCGGCGTCATCCCTCCGCGAGCTCCGCCAGGAAATCGAGATCGAGGTAGTCGATGGGCATGAGCGCGCGCCGCACGCCGAGGCCGTGGCGCATGCACAGCGCCGCCAGCGCCGCGCCGTCGTAGACCTCGACGGCGGGCGCGGCCTTCAGCTCGGTCAGCGCCTCGGCGGCGGGACGGCCGGCGGCGAACAGGAAGCCCTCGTCGAAGCCGCGCGCCTGCAAGCCCGCGCGCAGCTCGCCGACGGCGCGGCGGGGAATCTCGCCCTCGCCCGGGCGCAGCGCGATCAGCGCGCGCAGCGAGCCGACGCCGACCGCGCGCTGCCCGCCGTAGTAGGCGACGCCCTCGCCGCGGCGCACCAACTCGACGCCGGTGATGCCGAGCTTCTCGACCAGCACGCGGCCGAGCGTCTCGAACGCGGGCGGGCTCAAGCGGCCGAGCCGCCGCCGCAGCGCCGCGCGCGTGGCCTCGCGCAGGCGCGCCGCCCGCTCCTGCAGCTCGCGCTCGAGCGGCTGCAGCTCCTGGTCGAGCTTGCGATCGGCGAGCGCGAAGTGGCCGCCGCCGAGCGCGCGCACGCGCGAGCGCAGCCCGTCGGCCTCGCGCTCGCGCTGCTCGCGCATGAGCGCGGTGCGGATCGCGCGCGTGACTTCGCCGGCGCCGCCCTTGCCGTCGAGCAGCCGCCGCTTGAGCGCGACGTCCGTCATCTGACGCACGTGCATCGGCCGTCCGTCGGAGCTGCGCAGGATCTCGATCACCGCGTCGACGACGCCGCCCGCCGGCCGCTCGCCTTCGCGCGGCCGCTCGCCTTCGCGCGGCCGATCACCTTCGCGCGGCCGCTCGCCTTCGCGAGCGCGATCACGCTCGCGGTCACGTTCACGCTCGCGGTCGCGTTCACGTTCACGGTCGCGCTCCCGATCGCCGTCGTGCGCGGGCTGCGGCGACTGAGCATGCGCGCCGTGCGACGGCTGCTGCTGCGGCGCCTGGTGCTGCTTGCCCTTGTCGCCGTGCCGCCCGCGATCGCGATCGCGCCCGCGGCGATGGCGGCCGCGCTCCTCGTTGCGCCGCCCCTGGATCTCGGCGCGCACCGCCCGCTCCTCGTCGCTGCGCGTCAGCTCCTCCGCGCCGTGCGACGGCGCCAGCACCGGCCCGCTCGGCAGATCGAAGTCGTGATCCTCGCCCGCGCCTTCGTCGCCCGCGCCTTCCTCGCCCGCGCCTTCCTCGCCCGCGCCCTCGTCGAGCGCGCCTTCCTCGCCGGCTGCCCGATCGCCCGCCGGCTCCTCGCCGCGCTCGACCGCCTCGGCCGCCGCGCCTTCGAGCAGCAGCTCGCCCTCGCCCTCCGCGCCCGCTTCCGGAATAACTGACCCCGGGTCAGTTATTTCCTCCTCGCGCGCGATAACTGACCCCGGGTCAGTTATTTCCCCTTCGACCGTCTCTTCGTCCGCCGTCTCCGTCGCTGCCGCGGCCGCCGGCTGCCCCGCCGCCTCCGCGCCGCCGCCGCGCCTGCGCCCTCGCCCGCCGCGCCGCCGCCCGCGTCGCCGCTTCTCGCCCGACGGCGCCTCGCCTCCCTCGCCGCCCGCCGCCGGCGCGCCCGCCGCTCGAGCCGGCGCCGCTTCTCCCTCCTCCGCCGCCGCGCCCCGTCGAGGCCGCCGCTTGCGTCCGCCCTCGGCCGCGTCGCCGCCCGCGCCCGCCTCGCCGCCGCCCGCCGCCGCCGCGACCGGCTCGGCCCCCGCCGCCGGATACGGCCGCGGCGGATACGCCTTGAGCCCATAGAGCCCCGGCTTGATCTGGATCAGCTCCAGCCGATGGTCGCCGCGTTGGAGCGCGTCGTCGAGACGCGCCATCATGGTGCCCTCGGGATCCCGCCCCACCACCGACAGCAGGTTCAGCCGAAGCGCCTGCTCCACCAGAAACTTACCCGTCGCGGGTTTGCCCTCCCGTCGGAGGACTTCGATCGCAGCCTCGAGAAATGTCATTCGGATGCACGCCTGGAAAAAGTATCGGAGTGTTATCCGCCGTCGGAGAGGGTGTCAAGCTCGCGTGCGCCGCCGGAAAAGCGGCCAAAAAATTTGCGGCCTCCGTCGGGCGCGGGTACTCACGAAGAGACACGTTGGGCGTGTCCCCGGCGACGCGCCGGGCGCGAAGCCGCGGCGCAGGGCGGCTTTCTCGACGGCACGCCGCTTGAGATTCGAGGGCCTTGCAGAGGAGACCACATGCGGACCGGGCGGCGAATCGGAGTGCTCCTGGGCGGACTGTCGAGCGAGCGCGATCTGTCGCTGCGCACCGGCGAGGCGGTGTACGCCGCGCTCGTCGAGCGCGGGCACGACGCGGTCCGCATCTTCGTCGATCGCGATCTCGACCTGGCGCTGCGCGCCGAGCGCATCGAGGTCGCGTTCCTGGCGCTGCACGGCCGCTACGGCGAGGACGGCTGCGTGCAGGGGCTCCTCGAGTTGCTCGGCATTCCGTACACCGGCTCGTCGGTGCTCTCGTCGGCGCTGGCGATGGACAAGCTGAAGGCGAAGGAGCTGTTCCGCCTGCACAACCTGCCGACGCCCGCCTACTACGTGCACCGCCGCGGCGAGCAGAGCGCGGCCGAGCAGCACGGATCGTTCGGCTTCCCGGCGGTGGTCAAGCCGCGCGCGGAGGGATCGTCGCTCGGCGTGCGCCTGGCCGAGGACGCGGATGAATTGGAGGCCGCCGTCGAGGACGCCCTGCGCTTCGACGACGACGTGCTGGTCGAGCGGTTCATCGAGGGCGCCGAGGTGCACGTGGCGCTGATCGGCGATCGGCCGCTCGGCGCGGCCGAGGTGGTGCCCGAGCGCGCCATCTTCGACTACGCCGCGCGCCACTCGGGGTCGAGCGTGTTCCTGCCGCCGCGGCTGTCGGCGGAGCGCCTGCGCGGCGTGTGCACGCTGGCCGAGCGGGCGGCGCGCGCGCTCGAGTGCACGGGGCTCGTCGAGGTCGACGTGCTGGTGTCGGAGCGCGGCAACGAATATCTGATCGAGGTCGATACGCAGCCGTCGCTGGCGCCGCACGGCCTCTTGCCGAAGATCGCGCGCGCGGCGGGCGTCGAGCTGGGCGCGCTGGTCGAGACGCTGCTCGACGACGCGCAGCTGCACGCGGGCGGGCGCGCGGGCGGACGGCGCTCGCGGCGCGTCGACGACGGCGCGCCGGGCGTCGAGCGGCGCGCGGTCGGCTCGGAGCCGCACTGACGATGACGTGGCGCGCGCGGCTGGCGATCGCGACCGCCCTCGCCGTCGCGGGCGCGGCGTCGAGCTTCGCCTGGCGCACCGCGCACGCGCCGCTCGGCCCGTCGCTGGAGGCGGCGCTCGCGCGCATGACCCGCCTCCCGCCGTCGGAGATCTCGGTCGCGTCGGCGTACCTGCGCGCGCCGGCCGCGCTGCGCGTCGAGCGGCTGCGCGTCGGCCCGTTTCGCGCCGGCGAGGTGGAGCTGCGCGCCGACTGGTCGATGCTGCTGCGCGGCCACGCCCGCCTCGGCAGCGCAACGGCGCGCGAGCTGGCCTTGGTCGCGTCCCCTGCGCGAGGCGAATCTCCCGTGCGCAATGAATCTCCCGTGCGCAATGAATCTCCCGCGCGCAGCGAATCTCTCGCGCGCAACGAATCTCTCGCGCAAAGCGAATCTCCCGCGCGCGGCGAATCTCCCACGCGCAACGCATCTCCAGCGACGGGCGAATCGCGCATGGACGACCCCCGCGTGCTCGCGCGGGTCGGGGAGATCGAAGCCACGATGAGCGGCGGGCGCGGGCGGCTGACGGCGCGCGACCTCGGCGCCGAGCGCGCCGGCCTGCCGATCACCGCCGCGCACCTCGCCGTCGAGTGGAGCGCCGGGCGCGTCGAGCGCGCGGCGTTCTCCGGCGTGCGCGTCGGCGGCGCGCGCGGCCTCGACGAGCTGACCGGCCACGCCTGGCGCGACGGCGATGGCTATCGCCTGCGCGCCGCGCGCCCCGGCTTCGAGCTGGCCGGCCGCCTCGACGGCGCGGTGCTGGAGGCCAAGGTCCGCCTCGACGCGCTGCCGCTCGAGACCGCCGCGCCGCTCGCGCGCGCCGCCGGAATCGATCTCTCGCGCGCCGCCGCCACCGGCGAGCTGGCGCTGCACCAAGACGCCGTCGAGACGCGCGCCGAGGGCACGCTGCGCCTCGACGAGCTGGTGATCGACAAGCCCGCCCTCGCCCGCCGCCGCCTCGGCCCGCTCTCGGTCACGCTCACCGGCGACGCGACCTTCGCGGCGCCGGCGCTCTCCGTCGAGGAGCTGCGCGTGCAGCTCGGCTTGATCGACGCGCAGCTCTCCGGCCACGTCGATCCGCGCGCGTTCGACGTCACGGTCGAGCTCCAGCCGGTCGGTTGCGCCGAGGCGCTGCGCGCGCTGCCGCCCGATCTCCTGCCCGCGCTCGACGGGCTCACGCTCGACGGGCGCCTCGGCGGCCGCACCCGCCTCGCCGGCGATCCGGCGCGCCTCGGCGAGCTCCAGCTCGAGGCGGCGCTCGACGTCGGCTGCCGCGTGCTCGACGATCCGCCGCTCGCCGATCCGCGCTCGCTCAACGGCCCGGTCACCGCGCGCGGCGACGACGGCCACGGAAAAGAACGAACGTTCGTGCTTTTTTCCGGCAACCCCGGCTTCCGCCCGCTGGCGTCCCTGCCCGAGCACGTGGTGCGCGCGTTCGTGATCGCCGAGGACGGCCGCTTCTTCCAGCACCACGGCTTCGACCTCGACATGATCCGCAAGGCGCTGGCGCAGGATCTCTCGTCGGGGCGCTTCGAGCGCGGCGCCTCGACCATCACGCAGCAGGTGGCCAAGAACATCTTCCTCTCGGGCGAGCGCACCGCCGCGCGCAAGCTGGAGGAGGCGGTGCTCGCCTGGCGCATGGAGCAGGTGGTGCCCAAGCGCCGCATCCTCGAGCTGTACCTGAACCTGGTCGAGCTCGGCCCCGGCATCTACGGCATCACCGAGGCGGCCGATCGCTACTTCGGCAAATTGCCCGAGGAGCTGAGCGTCGACGAGGCGGCGCAACTGGCCGCGCTGCTGCCGGCGCCGCGCCACGGCATGGACGCCACCTGGCAGCGCCGCTACAAGGCGCTGATGGCGCGCCTGCCGTCGGAGCACGTGACCATCCCGCCGGTCAAGCTGGCGGCGCGCGCAAAATAGCACGATCGTGCTTTTTTTCTAGAACGTGTTCTAGCGCGATCTCGACGCGGCTCAGACGCCGATGAACAGGCGGTTGCCGAAGTTGCGCTCGAGCTTGGCGGAGAAGATCTTCTGCGCCGCGCTGTCGATGTCGTAGGCGACGCGCTTGAACTCGAACACGCGCGCGTCGGAGTCGTACACGGTGTAGCTGGCGCGGTTGTCGTAGTCGCGCGGCTGCCCGACGGAGCCGACGCTGATGATGTACTTGTGGCCGGGCCGCAGCTCGAACTTCTGCGCCACCACCTCGTGCACGTCCTCGGGCTCGAGCGCGAACGACTTGCAGAGGTGCGAGTGGCCGATGAACGTGACGTCGGCCAGCCGCTCCCACTCGGGCAGGCAGCGCGCCGCCTGCTCGGGCGCGAAGATGTATTCGAACTCCTCGATGTTCACCGGCGAGCCGTGACAGAACGAGATGTGGCCCTCGCGCACCTCGTAGGGCAGCGACTGGAGCCACTTCATGTTGTCGGGGGAGAGGATCGACGCGTGGAGATCGAGCGCCTGCCGGGCGGCGTCGTAGTAGTAGCTGTAGTCCATGCGCCCGGCGACCGCGGCGTCGTGGTTGCCGAGGATGGTGAACGCGGCGACGTCGCGCACCAGATCGCAGCACTCGTTGGGATTGGCGCCGTACCCGACGGTGTCGCCGAGGCAGACCAACTTGTCGACGTGCTCGCGTTCGAACGCGCTCAGCACCGCGCTGAGCGCTTCGTGGTTCGCGTGCGTGTCGGAAAAAATGCCGATCTTCATGGTCGTGGGGGCGCCGGCACTATTTTACGCTCACGGGACGGTGCGCGGCAAGGTCGACTTCGGCGTGGGATTGGTATTCTCCTCCGTCGAGCGCGCCAGCGCGGGTAGATCGTTGGCGGTGCGCTCGGAGTCGTCGGGCTCCTCGGAGAGGGCCACCTCGTCGCCGTCGACCTCCTCCAGATCCTCGAGGTCCGACGGATCCAGCTCGATCGATCCGCCGAGCGCGTCGTAGAAGCGGCGCGAGAAGCCGCGCACCACCGTCTGTTCCGCCGGGTTTCCCTTGCGCACCGCCTCGTCGGCGGCTCGCACTTCGACCGACAGCGCGACCGCGCGCTGCGCCGCCTGCGCCACCAGCGCGTCGCGCCCCGACGCCAGCATCTCGACGGGCGACTTCACGCCGCGCGCCGCGAGGTGCGCCAGCGCCTCGATGATCCGCTCCCGCCGCTCGGCGTCCACCTCGCGCAGCCGCGCCGCCAGCGGCATCACCGCCTGCGCGCCGACGTCGCCGAGCGCGCGCGCGATCTCCGGCCAGATCTCGGTCGGCTCGAAGAGCAGCAGACGCACCAGCGCGTCGACGGCGAGCGGCGACTTGAGCGCGCCGAGGCCGAGCGCGCAGCCCTGGCGCATGAACGAGCGGCGCGACTTGAGCCCCTCGATCAGCCACTTCTCCGCCGCCACGCCGAACGACGTCACCGCCGGCAGCACCACGTTGCACTCGCCGCGCGGCATGCGGCGGATCGCCGAGAACAGCGTCGGCAAGGTCGGCGTCTCGTGGCGCTCGCACAGGATCAGCGCCGCCTCGCGGCGCAGCTCGCGCCGCTCGAGCAGCGCCTCCAGCTCGCCGGTCTCGAGCGTGCGCAGATCGACGCCGCCCTGCGTGCCGGCGCGCGCGCGCTTGAGCGACGACTGCGCCGCCAGCCGCGCGCTCTCGTCGACGGTGACGCCGGCGCGCTCGCACTCGTGCAAGAGGCTCTGCCAGTTGTCGGCCTCCTCCGCCGCCGAGAGATCGTTCGGCTTGACGCGCGCCGAGACCTCGGCAAAACGCCGCACCTGCAAGACCAGGAGCTCGGGCCACGACGGCAGCGGCGTCGAGTGCTCGCGCGCCGAGCGCTCCACCAGCGCGCGCGGCACCGCGATGCCGGTGTCGAGCGCGCGGCGGATCACGCGCGCCCGCTTGGCGCGCCACACCGGCAGCGGCACCGAGCCGATCTCGACCAGGTACGCCTCGGCGCTCGGCTCCGACCAGCGCGCGATCGCGCCCAGCGCCGCCAGCACCGCGCCCGGTCGCTCGAGCGGCTCCAGCTCGTCGTCGGGCAGATCGATCGGCGTGCGGCCGAGGCGATCGTAGCCGGGCCCGACCAGCAGCGTGCGCGCGCGCTCGAAGCTGCGGCTCGGCGGCGCGATCCGTTCGAGCGCGTCGCGCGCGCCCTGCTGCAAGAGGCGCACGTTCTCCTCGAGCGGCGCCTCGACGTGATGGGTCACCACCGGCAGGTACTCGGCGTCGTACAGCTCGACGGTGACGCGCGCCTTGCGGCCGAGCCCGTCGAGCACCACGCGATGCGCGGCGCGCGCCACGTCGAGCGGCACGGTGAGCACGCGGTCGGCGTCGAGGCGCGCGCGCCCCGGCGAGGTGCCGCCCGACGCCGGCGCCACCAGCGTCAGCGCCAGCAGCGGATACGCCGGCAGGCGGTGCAGCTGAAAGCGCAGCTCGAGCGGCCCCGGCACCAGGCACTCGAGCGCGTTCGCCGGCAGCGACGCGCACACCAGCACCTTGTCGTCGATGAAGAACGCGGTCGGCCCTTCGCGTCCGGCGATCCAGCGCTCGATCATCGCCGAGCGCGGATCGGGCACCTGCACGCGGATGCGCGTGTGCTGATCCGAATCTTCCGGCGACGGCGACGCGCCCGAGCGGCCGCGCTTCTTGCGCGCCTCGGGCACGGTGGCGCGCGGCAGCGTGACCTCGACGCTCGACGGCACGCTCGGCGTCGCGTCGATGTGGATCGCCGACGCCGACGCCGGCGACTGAAGCGCGATCACCGGCGCCGAGCGCGGCGCCACCTGCGGCTCGCCCACCGGCGTCGGCAAGAACACCGACGGCGACGGCGCCGGCGCCAGGATCGCGCGCAGCCCCGCCGCGCCGAACACCACCGGCGCCTCGAGCACGTAGAGCGGCGCCGGCTCGCGATCGCCCGCCAGCGCCTCGTAGAGCTTCGCGCGCTCCTCGAGCTCGCGGTGGCGCAAAGAATCGGGCAGCACCAGCACCAGGCGCGGCGCCTCGAGGTCGTGATACAGCACCGGCACCTGCAACTCCGCGCCCGCGCCGCACGACGGGCAGGTGACGCGGTTGATTCCACCGTCGGTGAGCAGCTTGAGCGCGGCGGCGTCCGAGGAGTCGACCGCGCGCCACGCCTCGGCGCGGTAGCGCTCGCCGCATGCGCACGAGTAGACCAGCGGCTCGCGGCGGCTGCGCGCGGAACGTCCGGTGTAGACGCGGCTCCCCATATTGCCAATATCGCATCCCGGCGGCGCGCGCGTAAAGACTTGAAGCCGGGCCGCCGCGCCCCCACACTGCACCGATGACCGCCGCCGCGCCCGCCGAGATCACCGCGTTCGTCGATGCGCTGCGGTCGTATGTGGCGCGCGCGCTCGGCGGCGGCGTGGCGCTCGACGGCTCGCCCACGTCGCTGGCGTTCGTCGATCACTACGTCGAGCAGACGATCGGCCAGAGCGTAAAGACCGACAAGCCGGTGGCGGACGAGGTGCTGGCGCTGGTGGCGCCGGCGCTCGGCGCGTATCTCGGCGAGGTGGCGATCGCGCGCTTCGGCGGACGTTGGGTGATCGAGTCGGCGAATCCGGCCGAGTGGCGCGTCGAGCTCGAGCCGGTGGAGCTGCGGTT
>DASREC010000045.1:0-7634 GCA_035652295.1 Polyangia bacterium | reverse complement strand
GAGGGCGCGCTCACCGCCGACGCCAAGAGCCGCTTGCAGGTCTTGCAGCGCTTCACCGAGCTCGGCGCGGGATTTCAGATCGCGTCGCACGATCTGGAGATCCGCGGCGCGGGCGATCTGCTCGGCGCCAAGCAGTCGGGCGCCATCGCCGCGGTCGGCTTCGAGACGTACACCGCGATCCTCGAGGAGGCGGTGGCCTCGTTGCGCGGCGAGGCGATCCATCACGAGGTCGATCCCGAGCTGACGTGCGATCTGCCGGGCTTCATCCCCGACGAGTACCTGCCGGACGTCGGGCAGCGGCTCGACTTCTACCGGCGGCTGTCGGGCGCGCGCGACGAAGAGGAGGTGCGCGAGATCCTCGTCGAGCTCGGCGATCGCTACGGCGCGCCGCCGCCCGAGGTCGACGTGCTCGCCGGGATCATGATCGTCAAGGGGCTCGGCCGCCGGCTGCGCGCGCGCGCCATCGAGCTCGGCGAGGTGCGGTTCGCGCTCGCGCTCGCCGACGACACGCCGCTCAAGCCGGCGCAGGTGATGAAGCTGGTGCAGGCGAAAAACTCGCCGTGGAAGCTGACGCCCGACATGCGGCTGCAGCGCACGTTCCTCGCCGGCGAGCGCGAGCAGCGCCTCGACGTCGCGCGCAAGCTGCTCTCCGACCTGCTCGCGCAGGCCAATTCTTAACTTAAAATCAAGCGCAAAAAAGTCGGCAAACGTGCAGCGCTTGCAGCGTCGCGTCAATATCGCGTACACCGACGAGAAAACGCCTTTTTGATGCGGTATACGCGAAAACGCTGGACAGGTGTTTTGCCGGTTTGGTAGGCTGTTTTCGATATCGTTAGATATCGTTTTAATGATTACAAAATAGTTTGGCTTCGCGCTCGCTCCAACGTGTGGGATGGAGGCGGTCGATGCCGGACGCGATTCAGCACCACGCCCCGATGGGGCTCTCCCAGATCGCCGAGGAGTTCAAGCTCCTCGATGATCGCCGCCGCTCAGGGGGCTTGTCCTTGAGCGACGCCGAGCGGTACCACGTGCTCTTTGCGCGGCTCGACGACGCGCTGGCGTCGAACGAGCGCCACCGGCGCGTCGACGAGCGGCAGTTCCTGCGCGTGCGCTTCGACATGGCGCTGCACGTGCGCTCGCCTTTGGGCGACCTGCTCGTCACCTGCCAGGACTTCGGCGGGGGCGGCTGCTCGATCGCCTGCCCCGAGGTGTTTCAGCTCGGCGACGAGCTGCTGCTGAACGGCGCGATGATCGAGGGCAAGCGCCATCCGCTGCGCGGGCGCGCGGTCGTGGCGTGGGCGCGGCTGGCGTCGGTCGAGACGCCGCAGGGCTACGGCCTGCGCTTCGCCATCGAGTCGCGCGAGATGCGCGATCAGATCGATCGGCTACTGTACCGCGTGCTCGATCGGTTCCTCGCCGACCCGTCGCCGAGCGGCCGCCTGCACGAGCGCTCGCACTAGCGAAGCCGCGCCCGGCCTCGCCCCTCCTCAGCGCAGTCTTGCCGCTCGGCGGCGAGCGTGCTACCTCAGCGTGTCAGTCACTCCTATAGATCCGCTCAAGGAGCCCGCATGGCCCGCTCGTTCTGGCAAAAGACCGGCTTCGTCCTGTTCTCCGGCTCGCTGGTGTGCACCGGCGCGGTGATGCACGCCGCCTGCGAGGACGTCAAAGCCTCGCACGCCTCGCAGAAGCCCGAGGACCTCGCCGAGCAGCTGGCGAAGATCGACGACGTGGTGATCACCGTCGGCGAATTTCAGACGCGCATCAACCAGCAGTCGCCCTACGTGCGGCAGCGCTACACGTCGATCGAGCGCAAGAAGGAGTTCCTCGACAACATGGTGCGCTTCGAGGTGCTGGCCAAGGAGGCCGACCGCCGCGGTCTCGGGAAAGATCCCGAGGTGGTGCGCACCATGAAGCAGGTGATGATCCAGAAGCTGCTCAAGGACGAGTTCGACAAGCTCAAGATCGAGGACATCACCGACGAGGAGTGCAAGAAGTACTACGACGCGCACCCCGAGGAGTACAACCAGGCGGAGAACGCGCGCGTCAGCTTGATCCTGGTCAAAGACAAAGACACGGCGAAGAAGGTGCTGGCCGACGCGCGCGTCAAGGGCGTCGACAACCAGGGCTACCGCAACCTGGTCGCGCAATATTCGATCGACCAGGCGACGAAAGATCGCGGCGGCGATTTGCGCTACTTCGATCCGCAGACGAAGGAGATCCCGAAGCCGATCGTCGACGCGGCGTTCAAGCTGGCCAACATCGGCGACAACTCCGAGCCGATCAAGACCGACCAGGGCTTCGCCATCCTCAAGCTCACCGGGCGGCGCAAGGCGCTCAACCGGACGTTCGACGAGGTGAAGCAGCAGATCCGCAACAAGCTGTATCGCGACAAGCGGCAGGAGTCGATGGAGGCGTTCGTCAAGAACCTGCGCGACAAGGCCAAGGTCTCCGTCGACGAGAGCAAGCTGGCCAAGGTGCAGATCGAGGGCATGACGCCGGGCTCGTTCCCGGCGCCGGGGCTGCCGCCGCCGGGGCCGGGCGGGTTTCATCCGGGGGCGCCGGGCGCGCCGCAGGCCACGCCGGCGATGCCGGGAAATCCGGCGGGCTCGCAGGGCATCACGCTGCCGCCGTCGGGATCGCCGAAGGCGGGCAACTGAGCTTGCGCGCGTGAGTCGAACCGGCGTGGGCGAAAACTTCGTGGGGCGAAATTCGGTGTGCGAAAGTTTCGCGAAGAGCGTGGTGCTCGCGCTCGTCGCCACGTCGCCGCTGTCGGCGTTCGCCGCCGGCAAGGTGATCGAGCGCGTGGTGGCGGTGGTCAACGACGACATCATCCTCGAGACCGAGGTCGAGCAGTGGGCGGCGCCGCAGCTTCGGCCGGGCGTCGATCCGGAGACCGCCGCCGGAAAAAAAGCGTGGGAGGAGCTCAAGCGCAAGGCGCTCGATCAGCTCATCGACTCGCGGCTCGAGGCGCAGCAGGCCACCGAGCTCAAGCTCACCGTCACCAACGAAGAGGTCGAGCGCGCGTCGGAGTCGGTGCGCGAGCAGAACAAGCTCGACGAGGCGACGTTCAAAGAGGCGCTCAAGCAGCAGGGCTTCACCATGGAGAGCTACCGCAAGACGCTCAAGCGGCAGCTGCTCGAGCTCAAGGTGCTCAACACCGCGGTGCGCAGCCGCGTCAACGTCTCCGACGACGAAGTGAAGACGTATTACCAGCAGAACGCGGCGCAGCTCGCCGGATCGAAAGAGGCGCACCTCCGGCAGATCCTGGTCGCGGTGCCGGCGGACGCGACCGCCGACGACGTGGCGCGGCGGCAGCGCGTGGCGCAGAAGCTGGTCGACGCCGCGCGCGGCGGCAAGTCGTTCGTCGAGCTGGCGAAGTCGAGCTCCGACGACGAGCTGACGAAAGACGAGGGCGGCGATCTCGGCTGGGTCGGGCCGGGCGTCTTGCAGGACGGGCTCGACTCGGTGGTCGCGGGGATGTCGCCCGGCGACGTGCGCGGGCCGATCCGCACCTCGCGCGGCTGGCACGTCATCCAGCTCGTCGAGCGCAAGTCGGGCGGGCTGCGGCCGCTCGACGAGGTGCGCGAGCAATTGCGCAAGCAGCTCTACGACGAGCAGGTGGAGAAGGCTACGCAGTCGTGGCTCAAGGAGCTGCGCAAGCGCGCGCACGTCGACGTGCGGCTCTAGCGTCGGCGTCGGTCAGCCCGGCGGCCACGCGAAGTGACGGCCGCCGAGAAGATGCAGATGAATGTGGAAGACGGTTTGCCCGCCGTGCGAGTTGGTGTTGAACAGCGTGCGGTAGCCCTGCGCGGCGAAGCCCTCGCGCGCCGCCAGGTCGCGCGCGATCAGGTGCAGGTGGCCGACCAGCGCCTCGTCCTCGACGGTGAGATCGTTGAGCGTGGCGATGTGCTTGCGCGGCACGATCACGAGGTGCGTCGGCGCCATCGGCTTGATGTCGCGGAACGCCAGCGCGCGATCGTCCTCGTGAACTTTCTGCGCGGGGATCTTGCCGTCGCGGATCTTGCAGAACAGGCAGTCGTCTTCGCTGGTGGCCATGCGCATGTGATCGCGCCGCGCGCCGCGCGCGTCAAGCGGGAAGCATCGTGAGGCGCGTGCGGCTGGTGACGTGGAACGTCGGGCGGCTCTACACGCCGACGGACAACAACCGGCTCGACGACGCCGACGTGCCGCGCGTGGCGCGCGTGCTGCACGAGCTCGATCCCGACGTGGCGCTGCTTCAAGAATTCGTCGAGCCGCGGCAGCTCGACGCGCTCCTGGCGCTGCTGCCGGAGTATCGCGGCCGGCTGGCCGAGCGCTGCCGCTACGATCGCCACGTCGCCGCGCTGGCGCGCGCCTCGCTCGCGCCCGAGTTCGAGCAGCACCTGCTCGACGAGACCGGCCGCGGCCTCGTCGGCGTGACATTCTCCGTCGGGCGCGCGCGCGGCTTCGCGCTGGCGGTGCACTTCGACGTGTTCGATCGCGCCCGCCGCCGCAACCAGATCGAGGCGGTGGCCGAGCTGGTCGACGCGCGCCGCGAGCCGCTCATCGCGGTCGGCGGCGACTTCAACCTCGATCCGGAGTTCTCCGCGCGCATCGGCCACGCGGACGCCGACAGCTACCGCCTGCTCTCCGGCAAATTGCCGCACGGCGCGCGCCCCACGCATCACCAACCGACGCTCATGGGTCTCCTGCGCGTCGATCACCTGCTCGCCGGCGGCGCGCTCGTCGAGCGCAGCCACTCGCGCGTCTCGCCCAACCGCCGTCTGCCGATGGGCGATCACGATCCGCTGATCGCCGATCTGCACCTCACCGTCGCCGTTGACGCCGTGCGGGCGACCTCCTAGCATGACGGGCTGAAGGAGACTCCGTGGAGCATCGCAGATCCGATCGCCGCTACGAGCGGCGCGTGGCCATCTCGCTCAAGCACGAGGGCGAGACCTTCTCGACGTTCACGCGCAACATCAGCTTGGGCGGCGTGTTCATCGATTGCGATCGCGCGCTGCCGTTCGGCGCGCGGGTGTCGCTCGACTTCCGCATCCCGACGCAGGGCGAGGCGGTGGTGGTCGACGGCCAGGTGCGCTGGCTGGAGATGGAGGACGGGCACGTGCGCGGCATCGGCATCCGCTTCGAGGGGCTGCGGGCGCGCGACGTGTGGGCGCTCAACAAGTTCTTCGAGCAGCCGGCGTGATGCGGCAAATTGCCGCAGCGGCCGTCGCGCTGGCGGCGGCGCTGTCCGCGCAGGCCGCGCGCGCCGATCGCGCGCCGGTGGCGGTGCTGTGGCTCGGCGACGCGGCGACGCTCGGCGAAGGCGCGGCCGCCACCGACGGCGTCAACGGCGCCCTCGGCCGCTCGCCGTCGGCGCGGCCGATCGACAGCGCCGACGATCGCCGCGTGCTGGTCGAGGGCGGGCCGGCCACGCAGGCGGCGCAGCTCCAGGCGCGCGCCGAGCAGGAGTTCGTGCAGCTCAAGCTGGCCGACGCCGCGCGCGACTACGAGTCGGCCGAGCAGCTCCTCTTGTCGGAAGTTCCGTTCGTGGTCACGCAGCGCCGGCTCGCCGCCGTCGAGCGCAACCTGCTCGTCTGCTACGACCAGCTCGGCCGCGCCGACGACGCCGCGCGCGCCGCCGAGCGGCTCACCTGGACCGCCGGCTCGCACGACGACGCGCAGGCGCTGCTCGCGCGCCATCGCCACGATCGCGCGTGGCGTCCCTCGTACGCGCCGGTGCGCATCGTCTCCGAGCCGCCGGGCGTGGCGGTGTATCGCGATCTCGAGCCGGCCGGCGCCACGCCCGTCGAGATCGCCGGCGGCGACGACTGGGTCGACGTGATCGATCTCGAGCTGCCCGGTTATCGCCGCGTGCACCTGGCGCTCGGCCGCGGGCAGCCGGAGGTGCGCGTGGTCCTGCAGCGCGAGGAGCGGCTGAGCGCGATGGTCGACGAGGCGCGCGCGCTCGCGCCCGACGCGCCGCCGGGATTGATCGCGGCCATCGGCGCGCGCGTCGGAGCCTCGCGCGTGCTGGTGCTGATCCCCGACGGGGAGCAGAAGCTGGCGGCGCGCTGGCTCGACGTGCGCAAGCAGCGCTGGGCCGACGCCACGCTGCGCGCCGACTCGGCGGGCCCGCAGGCGATGGACAAGCTCGCCGCCTACGCCGCGCCGGAAGCGCCCAGGCCGGCCGCGCCGCCCGCGGCGGTGATCGTCGCCAAGCCGGCCGAGCAGCCGCCGGCCAAGAGCAAGTGGGGCGCGTGGGGCAAGTGGTACACGTGGGTCGCGGCGGGCGCGGTGCTGGCGCTCGTCGGCGGCCTGCTGATCGCCGAGCACGTCGGCTCCGATTCGCTCAGCGTCGAGGTCGTGCACAAGCCGGTCGTGCCCGCCGCCGCCTCGCCTTGATTCACTTCGCGGCGGCGCAGTCGATCTTGTAGCGCCCGCGATCGTCCATCGAGTACTTCAGCGGTGCGTCGTAGTGATCGTGGCCGGCGAGATCGCGGCTGGTCCAGTCCTGCCCGAGGCTGTCGAAGAACACCATGCACTTCGTCTTGTCCTTGCGGATGATGGTGATGCCGCGGATGTTGCGATGGCGCGGCAGGCGATCGTTGAGCGCGTCGGCGGTCACCTCCCAGTCGGCGCCGTAGAGATACGTCTTCAGCACCTCGCAGCCCGGCTGGTCGGCGTATTCGGTGACGACCAGGTCGTGGTACTGCGCGCCGAACTTGCCGTCGAGCCCGCCGCGCGCAGGCAGCTCCTTGCGCGCGATCGCCTGATACTTGCCGAACATCTCGTCGGACTCGCGGCCCGGCGGCGCGGCGTCGGAGAGCGCGCCGAACAGGCTGCCCTTGGCGCCGGCCGGCGGCGTCAGCGCGACCTTCATCGCCTCCACGTCGGAGAAGAGCGCCAGCGCCGCGTCGGCGTTGTGGTGCACCCACTTTTCGAACGACTCGCTGAACAGCCCCGCCTCGACGAGCGAGTTGAGCAGCGCGAAGTTTTTCAGCTTGGTGGCGGCGGCGTCGAACGGCGCGTCGGCGTGCTCCTTCATGTACTCGCCGACCTTCTTGGTGTCCTCGGGGCTCTTGGCCGCCCACTTCGAGAACGCCTTGGCGCCGCCGGGCGTGTGCGCGACGATCGCGGCCAACGCCTTCGCCGCGGCGGCGTATTTGACGGCCCAGTCTTCGTAGGGCGTGGCGGCGAACGCCGCACGCACCAGCGCGAAATTCACGATCAACGCGGACACGACTCGCTTCATGGAATCCTCCTCGCCGGATGTTCTCGACGGCAAAAGCAGGATCCTCGCCACTCGCCGCGCGCGTGACTTCGCGGGTTCGAGTAACCGCGGTGGTTACTTCGCGCGCCGGTAACCGATTCGGTCACACGGCGACTCGGTTCGATCAGCGCTTCGGCGGCTGGCGCTTGATGACGGTCGTGGCCGCCTTGTCGTCCCACGGCGGCGGCAGGATCGGCGGGCGCTCGGCCTCTTTCTGCGTGCGCTGCAATTCGATCTCGGACATCAGCACCGCCGGCGCCACCGTCGACACCGGCACGAACCCCGACTCCGCGCCGCAGAACCCGTTGAACACGCCCTCCTCGTCGGAAGTGGCCACGATCTTGTTGATCGACGCGAGCGGCGTCCCCACCATCTCCAC
>DASREC010000044.1:0-3959 GCA_035652295.1 Polyangia bacterium | reverse complement strand
TTGTCCGGCGCGCCGAGGCCGACGCCGAGCGTGTCGCCGTAGTGCGTCTGGTAGACGCCGTAGCGGTTGGCGCCGGCGACGTTGAGCACGTAGCGGTGGCCGTCGAAGAGGCCGTCGCGCTCGCCGACGAAGCGCAGATCCTCGACGGGCCGCCCGCTCCCGACCTCGCGGACCGTCACCTGGCGCGCGCCGGCCGGCAGCGTGGCCGCGCGAAACTCGTGCGCCGGAACCGCCAGCGCGTCGCCGCCCTCGACGCGCGCCACCACGTCGGCGTCGGTGCCGTTGTCGACGTAGAGCGTGACGCGCACCGGCCACAGCGCGCCGGCGGCGGCCAGCCCCCCGATGATGGCGACGAGGATCGCGGCGGCGAGGCCGAGCGCCTTGCCGCCCGAGAGGCTCAGAGCTGAACGCCGAGCGCCGCCAGCTCCGCGCCGGAGAAGAAAAAGCCGATCTCGTACTTCGCCGTCTCGGGCGCGTCCGAGCCGTGCACCGCGTTCTGCTCGATGTCGGTGCCGAACTTCGCGCGGATCGTCCCCGCCTCCGCCTTCTTCGAGTCGGTGGCGCCCATCAGCTCGCGGTTGCGCGCGATCGCGTTCTCACCCTCGAGCACCTGCACCAGGCACGGCCCCGAGGTCATGAAGCGCACCAGGTCGCCGAAGAACTTGCGCTCGCGGTGCACGTGGTAGAAGCCCTGCGCCTGCTCGGCCGAGAGCTTGACCAGCTTCATCGCCACCGGGCGCAGCCCGCCGTCGACGAGGTGCTGGATGATGGCGCCGGTCTTGCCGGCCTTCACCGCGTCGGGCTTCACGATCGAGAACGTCTTCTCCAGTGCCATGGCCGCTTCGTCTCCGTCGATATGTTTGGATATGTTTGTTTATGGTTGGATATGGTTGGTTTAGCGTAGGACGCGCTTGAGGGTCGCGCCCATCTCCGCCGGCGTCTTGGCCACCGCGATCCCGGCCGCCTCGAGCGCCGCGATCTTCTCCGTCGCCGTGCCCTTGCCGCCCGAGATGATCGCGCCCGCGTGGCCCATGCGCTTGCCCGGCGGCGCCGTCTGCCCGGCGATGAACGCCGCCACCGGCTTCGACATCTTGGCCTTGGCGAACGCCGCCGCCGACTCCTCCGACGAGCCGCCGATCTCGCCCATCATCAAGACCGCGTGCGTCTCCGGATCGCGCTCGAACAGCTCCAGCGCCTCGACGAAGTCCATGCCCTTGACCGGATCGCCGCCGATGCCGATGCACGTCGACTGTCCGATGCCGAGCGTCGTCAGCTGGTGCACGCCCTCGTACGTCAGCGTGCCCGAGCGCGACACCAGCCCGACGTTCCCCTGTTTATGGATGTAGCCGGGCATGATCCCGATCTTGCATTTGCCCGGCGAGATGATGCCGGGGCAGTTGGGCCCGATGAGCCGCGTCGTCGACTGCGACTCGAGCACGCGCTTCACGTTCACCATGTCGAGCGTCGGGATGCCCTCGGTGATGCACACGACCAGCGCCAGCTTCGCCGCGATCGCTTCCAGGATCGCGTCGGCGGCGAACGGCGGCGGCACGTAGATCACGGTGGCGTTGGCGCCGGTCTCGCGGACCGCGTCGGCGACGGTATCGAACACCGGCGTGCCCTCGAACGTGGTGCCGCCTTTGCCCGGCGTCACGCCCGCGACGACTTTCGTGCCGTACTCTTTCGCCTGCCGCGTGTGGAACGCGCCGGTCTTGCCGCTGATCCCCTGCACCAGCAGTCGCGTCTTCTCGTCGACGAGCACACTCATTTGGCGAGCTCCACGATCTTCTTCGCGCCGTCGGCCATGTCGGTCGCGGCGGTCAAGTTCAGCTTCGAGTCGGCGAGCAGCTTGCGCCCGAGCTCGACGTTGGTGCCCTCGAGGCGCACCACCAGCGGCACCTTCAAGCCGACCTCCTTCACCGCGGTGATTACGCCCTCGGCGATGGTGTCGCACTTCATGATGCCGCCGAAGATGTTGATGAAGATTCCGCGCACGCGCGGATCCGAGGTGATGATCTTGAACGCGGCGGTGACCTTCTCGGCGGTGGCGCCGCCGCCCACGTCGAGGAAGTTGGCCGGCTGCCCGCCGTAGTGCTTGATGATGTCCATGGTCGACATCGCCAGCCCGGCGCCGTTCACCATGCAGCCGATGGTTCCGTCGAGGTGGATGAACGACAGGTCGAACTTCTTCGCTTCGCTCTCGGCGGGATTCTCCTCGTCGAGATCGCGCAGCGCATCCAGCTCGGGATGGCGATACAGCGCGTTGTCGTCGAAGTTGATCTTGGCGTCGAGCGCCATCACCGAGCCGGCTTTCGTCACCACCAGCGGGTTGATCTCGGCGAGCGAGCAGTCGAGCTCGACGAACGCGCGCGCCAATTTCGTGAACAGCTCGACGGCGCTCTTGACCGCGTCGCCCGAAAGTCCGAGCCCGTAGGCGAGCGCGCGCGCCTGCCACGGCCGGAACCCGACCGCCGGATCGATCGCCTGCTTCAAGATTTTCTCGGGATGTTTGGCGGCGACCTCTTCGATCTCCATGCCGCCTTCGGTCGACGCCATCACCGTCACGCGCCCCGAGCCGCGATCGACCACGAGCCCGAGGTACAGCTCGCGCGCGATGTCGACGCCCTGCTCGATGAGCAGCCGCCGCACCTGCTGTCCCTCGGGGCCGGTCTGGTGCGTGACCAGCTGCATGCCGAAGATGGCGCGCGCCTTCTCGATCGCCTCGTCGAACGTCTTGGCGACCTTCACGCCGCCGCCCTTGCCGCGGCCGCCGGCGTGGATCTGCGCCTTGACGACCACGAGCTGGTTCTTGGTCTTGTCCTGCACCCAGCGAATCGCGGCTTCCGCCTCGCCGAGCTGCAGCACCGGCTTGCCCTCGGGCACCGCCACGCCGTAGCGACGGAGCAGCTCCTTGGCTTGATACTCGTGAATCTTCACCCGCGCCTCCGAGAGTTGGACGGTGCTCTCGGTAGCACGGGGCGCCCGTCGGTGGCAAGCGCCGGCTGACAAACCGGCGCCGCTTTGCTATGACGCGGGGCCCAGGGGGGAAACCAGATGATGAAACGCGTCTCGAAGATCTTCGTGCTGCTGGCCGGCCTCGCAGGTTGCGGCGGCGGCGTGCACATCGCGCCGTCGAGCGGCCCGAGCTGCTCGGGCACGCAGCAGGGCATTCAGTTCTGCGTCGACTTCCTCGGCGCGACCGCGGCGCAGTTTGCCGACCTGGAGAACGGCTGCGTCACCCAGTTGAACGGCACGTTCTCGAGCGGGCCGTGCGACCGCAACGGCGTGGTGGCCGGCTGCCTCGCCAACAGCACGCCGCAGGAGGTGACCTGGTTCTATTCGGATTCGGGGCTGACCCCGAGCCAGGTGCAGAAGGTGTGCTCGCAGCAGAATCAGACGTTCGCGACGCCGTGATGCAGAACGGCTAGAGCTTGGCGCCGGCCTCGAGCAGCTCGCGGACCGCGGCGGCCGACTTGTCGAGGTTGGCCTTCTCCTCGGCGGAGAGCTCGATGGTGACGATCTTCTCCACGCCGCCCGCGCCGATCACCACCGGCACGCCGATGTAGAGATCGCGATAGCCGTACTCGCCCTCGCAGAACGCCGCCGCCGGCAGCAGCCGCTTCTCGTCGCGCAAAAACGCGCGCGCCATCGAGATCGCCGCCGACGCCGGCGCGTAGTAGGCGCTGGTGCCCATCAGCTTGACGATCTCGCCGCCGCCGCCCGCCGTGCGCGTCACGATCGCGTCGAGCTTCTCTTTCGACATGAGCTGCTTCACCGGCACGCCGTTCACCGTGCAGTACGAGGTCACCGGCACCATGGTGTCGCCGTGCCCGCCGAGCACCATCGCGCGCACGTCCTTGACCGACGTGCCCAGCTCGCGCGCGAGGAAGAGCTGCAGCCGCGCCGAGTCGAGCACGCCCGCCATGCCGACCACGCGCGCCTTGGGAAAGCCCGTCACC
>DASREC010000043.1:0-5560 GCA_035652295.1 Polyangia bacterium | reverse complement strand
ATGACCGAGAAGCGCAGATGAGCGACGCAGAGACAGACATCCGGGTCCGCTTCGCGTCCCGACTGGTCGACGGCTTTCAGCGCTGCACGGTGCCGCCGAGCAAGTTCCACCATCGGCAGCACGTCGAGGTGGCGTGGCACTACGTGCGCCGGTTTGCGCCGGCGGAGGCGCTGGCGCGTTTCGCCGCCGATCTCCAGCGGTACGCCGCCGCGATCGGCAAGGCGCACATCTATCACGAGACCATCACGTGGGCGTACCTGCTCTTGATCAACGAGCGCAACGCCCGCTCGCCCGCCGCCGACTTCGAGGCCTTCGCGCGCGACAACCCCGACCTGTTCGCCCCCGACGCCATCGCCCGCTTCTACAAACCCGAAACCCTCGCGTCACCACTGGCGCGCCGCGTCTTCGTCTTCCCAGACGTCTGAGAGTGCGAAGACGCCATGGGGAGATCAAGAAAGCTTCTCGAT
Source organism: Polyangia bacterium (assembly GCA_035652295.1). Lineage (GTDB taxonomy): Bacteria > Myxococcota_A > Polyangia > Palsa-1104 > Palsa-1104 > DASREC01. Next base: position 5,093 of record DASREC010000043.1, on the reverse strand, counting down.
CAGCTGGACGCGTTTGAAACGGAATATCGCGACCTCGTCGTAGCGGAGCTGGAGCAGTCGCTGCGCCGACACTTCGCGCCGTACCTGCTGCGGAAAATGGATCCGGCGCTCGGTGAAGGTATCTACTCGCGGCTCTGGACGGCCGAAGCCGAGACGCTGGTGCAACTCGAACGAAAGATCCTGGCACTGCGCAAGAAGCTCGCGGGAACGATCGCCGGCTCGCCGCTCGAGGTTGTCGAGCAGCACGTGCGGGCACGACGTGTGACCCACGCCGACGACGAGCGGCTGCTGAATGAGCTGCGGAGGTGGACTTCGACGGCGCGCTAGGCGCGGGGGGTGGCTTCGGGCTTTTTCTTCGACGGGGCGGAGCCGTTGACGGGGATCGGGGCGGTCTCGGACGGCGATTCGGCGGCGGGCGGATCGCCGACGCGCGTGATGCCGCACTTCTCCAGCACCGCGCGCTCAATGGCCAGCGCGATGTCGGGGTTCGAGCGCAAGAACTCTTTCGCGTTCTCGCGTCCCTGCCCGATGCGCTCGCCCTTCCACGCGAACCACGCGCCCGACTTCTCGAGGATGTTCATCTCCGACGCCAGGTCGAGGATGTCGCCCTCTTTCGAGATGCCCTCGCCGTACATGATGTCGAACTCGACCTCGCGGAACGGCGGCGCCAGCTTGTTCTTGACGACCTTGACCTTGGTGCGGTTGCCGATCGCCTTCTCGCCCTGCTTGATGGCGCCGATGCGCCGGATGTCGAGCCGCACCGACGCGTAGAACTTGAGCGCGTTGCCGCCGGTGGTGGTCTCGGGGTTGCCGAACATGACGCCGATCTTCATGCGGATCTGGTTGATGAAGACGACCAGCGTGTTCGACTTCGAGATCGTGCCGGTCAATTTGCGCAGCGCCTGCGACATGAGGCGCGCCTGCAAGCCGACGTGCGAGTCGCCCATCTCGCCTTCGATCTCGGCCTTGGGCACCAGCGCAGCGACGGAGTCGACCACCACCACGTCGATCGCGCCCGAGCGCACCAGCATGTCGGCGATCTCCAGCGCCTGCTCGCCGTTGTCCGGCTGCGACACCAGGAGGTCGTCGGTCTTGACGCCCAGCTTGCGCGCGTAGACCACGTCGAGCGCGTGCTCGGCGTCGACGAACGCGCAGATGCCGCCGCGCTTCTGCGCCTCGGCGATCACGTGCAGCGTGAGCGTGGTCTTGCCCGACGACTCCGGCCCGTAGATCTCGACCACGCGGCCGCGCGGCAGTCCGCCGGCGCCGAGCGCGATGTCGAGCGCCAGCGCGCCCGTCGGCACCACGTCGATCGCCGGCGGTTTCTCGTCGGTGCCGAGGCGCATGATGGCGCCCTTGCCGAACTGCTTCTCAATCGTGGAGACCGTGGTCTCGATGGCCGCGTCGCGCCCCGAGCGCGACGGTCCGGGCGTCCCGATCGTCTTCTCTTCTTTTTTCTCTTCGCTCTTTCCCCACGCCATTTTTCGGTCTCCTTAAATTGATCGGCCGAGCGGAGCTCTCGCGCGCGCGATGTATTCGGCGCCTTTTTGCAGCGTCCGGCTCTCGTAGACGATGATCTCGGCGAGCGGCGACGCGGCGACTTCGCCGTCGCCGCTCCACGCCGCCTTCAGATCGGCGGGCTGCTTGACGCGCCCGACGGTGACGTGGGGATGGAACGGCCGCGTCTCCTTATCGAAGCCGAACTCGGCGAGCTGGCCCTCGACGTCGCGCTGCAGCTTGGCGAGCCCCTCGGCTTCGACGCCGACCCACAGCACGTTGGGCCGCTCCAGCGACGGGAAACCGCCGAGCCCGCGCGCGCGCGCCTGGAGCGACGCGAAATTCTGCGCCACGCGCCCGAGCCGTCCGGCGATCGCCTCGACCGCCTCGTCGGCGACGGTGCCGAGGAACGCCAGCGTCACGTGCAGATTGGCCGCCGGCACCCACGCCACCTTCGCGCCCGCCGCCGCGACCGCCGCTTTTCGCTTCTCGACGTCGTCGGCGATGCGCCGCGTGGCCGCCACCGAGAAGTTGAGCGCTACGAAGCAGCGGATGCTCATTTGTTCAGTACGATACTGAACGCGATCTGGCGAGTCAAGACTTTCGCATCTACTGTTGTGCGCGTGAGGCGATGCTGAGCAAGCTCGGGAGCGTGATCGCAGCGCTGGCGTTTCTGGCGCTGATGGCGTGGGCGCTCAGCATGCACGTGCGCGGCTGGGTCGCCGGCAAGCTGTGGGACGGCAAATCGACGCTCACCTGCGCCGGCAACATGATCATGAAGCTCGAGCGCAAGCAGGCGCACCTCACGAGCGGCACCGCCATCCAGGCGGGGGGCAACTGCGAGCTCGAGATCATCGACTGCGAGATCGAGGCGCCGATCGTGCTGTCGGCGGCGGGCAACGCCAAGGTGCAGATCTCGGGCGGCAAGCTCACCGGCGCGATCCAGCGCGGCGGCAACGCCACGGTCACCGGCATGCCGGAGCTCGACGCCAAACAGGCCAAGGTCGAGCTGTCGAAGCGCTTCGGCGCCGGCGCCTGCGACGGGCTGCTCGAGTGCTACGCGAAGCACGACGCGTACGGGCAGATCTCGGGGCGGGTGACGATGCGCATCGGCTCGGACGGCGTGGCGCACGTGGCCAGCTACGATCGCGGCACCGCGCCGGCCGAGGTGCGCAAGTGCATCGTCGAGGCGGCGCAGAAGAAGCGCATCGCCAACTTCGACGGCAAGCCGGGCAAGCTGATGTGCGAGTACGCCGGGATCTACCTGAGCGGGTCGCAGATGATGACCACCGACGGGCAGTTCACGCGCGATTGAGCAGCTTGTAGAGCAGGTGCAGCGCCGCGCTTGCGGCAATTTGCCGCACCGGATCGCGCTCGCCGGGCCAGAACAGGCGGCGGTGCTCGACGGTGTTCGGGCCGCAGACGGCGAGGTCGACGGTGCCGGCCGGTTTTTCGGGCGTGCCGCCGCCCGGTCCGGCGATGCCGGTGAGCGCGACGCCCCAGTCGGCGGCGAACACGCGGCGCGCGCCCTCCGCCAGCTCGATCGCGGTCTCGCGGCTGACCGCGCCGTGCGCGCGCAGGGTCTCGTCGCGGACGCCGAGCAGCGCCGACTTCACGTCGTTGGCGTAGACCACCGCGCCGCCGCGAAAATAATCCGACGAGCCCGGCACCGACGTGATCAGCTGGCCGACCAGCCCGCCGGTGCACGACTCGGCGAGCGCCAGCGTCGCGCCCTTCGCGCGCAGCTTCGCGCCCACCACCTGCGCCAGCGACTGATCGTCGACGCCATATAAATGATCGCCCAGGCGCGCGCGCACGTCGGCGTCGACGCGCTCGAGCACCTCGCGCGCCTCGCGCTCGTCGGCGCGGCGCACGATCACGGTCACCAGGTTCTCGGGAAACGCGATGCGAAAGTGCAGCGTGGCGTCGGCGATCCCGTCGAGCAGGCCGGCGAGCGCGTGGTCGACGTGCGACTCGCCCATGCCCGCCACGCGCCACGTGCGCCGCGCCAATTTGGGCCCGTCGCCCGCCAGCCGGGCGATGCGCGGCGCCGCCTCGTCGGTGAAGATCGACTTCATCTCGCGCGGCACGCCGGGCATGAAGTACAGCTCCGCCGAGCGGTGTGCGACGCGAAAGCCGGGCGCCAGCCCCTTGCGGTTCTTGAGCACGTCGGCGCCGCGCGGCACCCGCACCTGGCGCAGGTTGTTGGGCGTGATCGCGAATTTGCGCTCGGCGAAGCGCGCGCGCATGAACGCCTCGTGATCCGGGTCGGCCGCCGGCTCGACCCCGACGAGGCGCGCCACCACGTCGACGGTGCGGTCGTCGTCGGTCGGCCCCAGCCCGCCCGAGCACACCACCACGCGCGCGCGTCCGGCCGCCTGCTCGAGCGCCTGCGCGATGTCCGGTTCGTCGTCGGTGACCGAGCTGCGCCAGCGGACGTGCAGCCCCAGCTCGGTCAACCGCTCGGCCAGCCACGAGGAGTTGGTGTCGACGATCTCGCCGCGGTTGAGCTCGTCTCCGATGGTGAGAACCTCCGCATCGAGCTTTTGCATGAAAGGCCTTTTAGCACTTTGACTTCCAGGGGGGACTTGATAAAGTTGCAATCCGGCTAACGCGCGTCACCCACCGACGACATGCCATGAAGATTCGCTACGCTGCTAAAACGGACGTCGGAATGAAGCGCACCCACAACGAGGATTATTTCTCGTTGATCGAGGATGAGCAGCTGTTCATCGTCGCCGACGGTATGGGTGGGCACGCGATGGGCGAGGTCGCCTCGAAGATGGCGGCCGACACGCTCGGCGAGTTCTACCAGCGCACCAAGGACGAGGACGCGACCTGGCCCTATAAAATGGATCGCCAGCTCTCGTACGTCGAGAACCGCCTGGTGTGCGGCATCAAGCTCGCCAACTGGCGCATCTACGAAGCGGCGACGAAAGATCCGCGCTGCAAGGGCATGGGCACCACGCTGGTCTCGTGCCTGGTGAACGGCGACAAGGTCTACTTCGCGCACGTCGGCGATTCGCGCGGCTACCGGATCCGCGGCGATCAGATCAAGCAGATGACGCGCGATCACTCGCTCCTCGAGGACTACAAAGAAGCCAAGCCGGACATGAGCGAGGACGAGCAGAAGAACTTCCCGCACAAGAACGTGATCACGCGCGCGCTCGGTATGCGCGACACGGTGCAGGTCGACATCAAGCACGACTCGATCGAGGACGGCGACACGTTCCTGCTCTGCTGCGACGGACTATCGGGAATGATCGAGGACAAGAAGATGGCCGATCTGGTGCTGGCGTGCGGCGGCGATCTGGAGAAGGCGGTCGCCTCGCTGGTCGATCAGGCCAACCGCAACGGCGGCGTCGACAACATCACCGTCATCCTGCTCCAGTGCCAGGCCAAGGCCTAGCTCCAGCGCGGTAACCGCACCACGAACGTTGCGCCGGTCTCCGACGGGGCGAGCGACAAGCTGCCGCCGAAGGCGTCGATGATCGAGCGCGAGATGGCGAGGCCGAGGCCGGTGCCGTGGCCGGGTTCTTTGGTCGTGAAGAAGGGATCGAAGATGCGCGGGCGGTCGGCGGGGGGGACGCCGGGGC
>DASREC010000042.1:0-16683 GCA_035652295.1 Polyangia bacterium | reverse complement strand
GGGCTGGTGCCCGACTGCGTGTTCATGACGCACGTGTTGCACGCGTTCTGATCGGTGCCCGAGCACGGACCCATGCCGCCGTCGGGCGCGGTCACGCAGTGCGCGACGATGCAGTCGTCGAGCGACTTGTTGAGCGCGTTGGCCTGCGTGGTGGCCATCTTGTGGCACTTGTTGAGGCACGACGTGTTGCCCGCCGGGCACGCGTTGGTGCACGCGATCAGATCCATGCAGCCGATGAGCATCGTCGGGCCGTCCTGTCCGCCCGTCGCGATGTCGACGACCGCCAGGTCGTGGGGGCCAAGTTCAGGACCGTTGTTGGCGGGAGTGCTGCCGCAGCCGGCGAACGCAAGAGTGGCAGTGAGAGCGAGAAACGAGTTGCGCATTTTTAAGCCTCCTAAGGTTTTGGTGCCGAGCTAAGTACGATCACTCTAGCACAAAAAAAAGGGCGCCCCTTTCGAGGCGCCCTTTGGAGGCCGAAAGCTACCCGACTTACATCGTCAGGTCGTTGGCGCACGCGATGAGCTGATCGACGCAGAAGCCGCAGACCGGATCGGTGGTCGGCGTGCAGGTGCCGTTGCTCATGCCGGTCGGGCTGGTGCCCGACTGCGTGTTCATGACGCACGTGTTGCACGCGTTCTGATCGGTGCCCGAGCAGGGACCCATGCCGCCGTCCGGCGCGGTCACGCAGTACGCGACGATGCAGTCGTCGAGCGACTTGTTGAGGTTGTTGGCCTGCGTCGTGGCCATCTTGTGGCACTTGTTGAGGCACGACGTGTTGCCCGCCGGGCAAGCGTTGGTGCACGCGATGAGGTCCATACACCCGATGAGCTGAACGGGAGTCAGGTCCGGTCCGCCGCCGCCGGAGAGATCCACGTTGCCGCCGCCGTCGAGGTGAATGCCGCCGTCCGTTCCGGGGTTCGTGCCGTTGCTGCCGCAACCGGCGATGCTGAGGATCGCGACTACTGCGAGAATCGAATTACGCATCTAACTCCTCCAGGTTTGGTCCCACCGAGTGGCGCCCTCTATACGACGAGCACCGGATCCAGGTCAAAGAAAAAACGACAGCCGTGTTGCCGTTCCGAGACACTCCCACTGCGAACGGCAGTGGGCAGCCCGCTAGTCCACCGACTCCGGCTCTGCGGGCGGCGGTTCTTTCGGCGGCGGGGGCGGCGGCTCCACCTGCGGCTTCTCCGGCGCAATCTCCCGATTGTGGTGCCGCGGCGCCGCGGGCTCGCTCGGCTCCTCGCCCTCGGCCTTCACGTGCATGCCGCCGCCGATCTCGAAGCGATAGTTGAGCGAGATGCCGGTGTAGAACGTGACGTACTGATTGGTCGTCGTCGCCGTCGACGAGCCGGCGAATCCCGCCTGCGTCGTCGCGCTGCCCGCCGAGTACGAATACTTGAGCCCGAGCAGCTCGGCGCCGAGCGAGAACGAGTTGGTGAAGAAATATTCGGCGCCGACGGCGGCGTCGATGCCGAGCGGGCTGGCGAGCCCGCCGAGCACGTCCTCGGTGCCCTTCTGCACGCCCGCGGCGTTGGTCGACACCGACGCGAAGTATTTGAAAAAGTCGAACAGCACGTACGGCGCCACGCGCCCGCCGCGCGGCTTGAGCAGATAATATTTGCTGCCGAGCGTGAAGCCGAACTGCGTGTAGCTGAGATCCACCGACGGCGCCATGCCGCCGGGCGCGAAGCTGCGCGACGAGTAGCCGAGGTCGAGCCCGATGGTGAAGCCGAGCCGCCCGTCGAGGATGAAGCCGCCGACGTAGTTGTTGATCGACGTCGTGTTCCAGCCCTGCAGCGGCGTCACCGCGATCATGCCGCCCGCCGAGCCCGAGCTCGAGACCGGCGTCGTGTAGTTGAGCGGCAGCCACTTCACGCCCACCGCGAGATCCCACGCGCGCGCCGGCGCCGACCACAGCAGCGCCGCGGCGATCACCAATCCGAGGCCGCGAAATCGCATTCGTCCCTCCCCGTGTCCGGCGCGCAAGCTACCAGAAGCGACCTGCGGCGGGAAAAAAAAGCGCGCCGTGCTAAAAAGCCGCCGTGGCGTCGCTCGTGTACCAGATCTTCGTCGACAGCTTCGGCGGCGGGCTCGACGGCGTGGCGGCGCGGCTCGATCATCTCGCCGCGCTCGGCGCCGACGCGGTGTGGCTCACGCCGATCTTCCGCGCGCCGTCGAATCACAAGTACGACGCGTCGTCGCTCGACGAAGTCGACGAGCAGCTCGGCGGCGACGCGGCGTTCGATCGGCTCGCCGCCGCGGCACGCGCGCGCGGTGTCGCGCTCTACCTCGACGGCGTCTTCAACCACGTCGGCGAGCAGCACCCGTGGACGCGCGAGCGCCGCGAATTCTTCCGCGGCTCGCCGTGGCGCGGCTTCGCGTCGCTGCCCGAGCTCGATCTCGCCAACGCCGAGCTGCGCGAGATTTTATTCGGCGCGAACGGCGTGGTCGAGCGCTGGACGAGACGCGGCGCGAGCGGCTGGCGCCTCGACTGCGCCAACGATCTCGGCCGCGAAGTCTGCGCGCTCATCGGCGCCGCCGCCCGTCGCGCCGGCGCGCGCGGCGGCGTGATCGGCGAGGTCATGGCGTGGCCCGCCGGCTTTCACGGCGCGCTCGACGGCGTGATGAACTACTGGCTGCGCTCGGCCGCGCTCGAGCTCGCGTCCGGCCGCGGCCGCGCGCAGAACATCCAGGCCGCGCTCGATCGCCTCGCCGCCGAGCTGGATCCCGCGACGCTCGCGCGGAGCTGGAGCGTGGTCTCCTCGCACGACACGCCGCGCCTCTCCTCCGCGCTCGACGGCGAGCCGGCCGCGCGCCAGGCGCTCGCGCTCGCCTTCGCGTACCCGGGCGTCCCCCTCCTTTATTATGGAGAGGAGATCGGCATGACCGGCGGCGCCGATCCCGCCAACCGCGCGCCGATGATCTGGGACGAGCGTCTCTGGGATCGCGCGCGGCTCGACTGGATCGTGCGCCTCTCGTCGCTGCGCCGCGAGCTGCCGGCGCTCGCCCGCGGCCGCTACGTCTCGCTCGCGCAGCCGGGCCTCGACGTGGTGGCGTTCGCGCGCGTGACCGATCGCCCCGCCGACACGCTCCTCTTCGTCGCCAACGCCACGCGCGCGCCGCTCGACGCAAAGATCTTCTTGCCGCTCGACGGCCTGTTCGATGCGCTGCCGCTCGTCGATCGCCTCGCCCCCGACGCCGCGCGCGCGCACGTCGCCGCCGGCACGCTCGCGCTCTCGCTCCCCGCGCACGGCGTCGCGCTCTACCAACCCGCCGACGATCACCCGAGCGGCTATCGCTTCTTCAAGGGAGCCGTCTAGCTTGCCCGTCGTATATCGCCCTATTAGAGTGAGGCGCACATGAAGCGCTATTTGGATTGGCTTACCGCGACCACCGAGCGCCGCATCGCGCTCGCGCTGCTCGGCCTGTGCGTCATGCTCTACATCCCGCTCGCCGGAAATTACGGCATGTGGGATCCGTGGGAGACCCACTACGGCGAGATCGCGCGCCAGATGCTCGAGCGCAACGACTGGGTCAGCTTGTGGTGGCCCGGCTCGCCGCAAGATCGCATGGAGGTGTTCCACAAGCCGGTCTTGCACTTCTGGCTGATGGCGCTCTCGATGAAGCTGTTCGGCCTCGAGTGGGCGGGCGCGCGCGCGTCGGAGATCGCCGATTCGTGGCGCGTCGAGTGGGCGTGCCGGCTGCCGAACATCCTGCTGTCGATCGCGGCCATCTTCGCGGTGTGGTCGCTGGTGCGGCGGCTCGCGGGGCGGCGCGCGGGCGCGCTCGCGGCGGTGGTGCTGGCCACGTCGTCGCAGTGGCTGTTCATCACGCGGCAGGCGATGACCGACCTGCCGTTCGTCGCGCCGATGACCATCGCGCTGTGTCTCGGCGGCCTGGCGCTGCTGCTTCCGGAAAGCGAGCGCGAGAGCGAGCTGCCCAGGCGCTCGGTCAAAATCGGTCGATTCGCTGTTTCGTGGCCTCACGCGCGCGCGTTCTATGCGTTCGCCGCGCTGTTCATCCTCACCACGCTGCCGCAGCTCATCGTCATCTCGATCCAGCTGCGCGTGGCGCTGCGCCTCGGCTCCTCGAACCTGCACCTGATCGGCCTGGTGCCGATGCTGCCGTACATCGCCGCGTTCCTCGTCGGGCTGTGGTGGTGCGCGCGCGCGACCAACAAGCGGCAGCTCTACCTGTTCAGCGCCTACGTGCTGTGCGCGCTGGCGACGCTGGCCAAGGGGCCGGCGGGCGTGCTGTTGCCCGGCATCGTGCTGGTGCTCTACCTGATCCTGTCGGGACGCTGGCGCGAGATCTTCACGCGCCTCGAGATCCTGCGCGGCCCGCTCCTGTTCGCGGCGACGGCGGTGCCCTGGTACCACGCGATGCTGATCCGCCACGGCTGGGCGTTCTGGAACGAGTTCATCGGCGACAACTACGTGCACCGCGCCGGCGGGCGGCACGGCGATCGCGGCACGTTCGAGTACTACGTGCAGTGGGCGGGCTACGGCATGTTCCCGTGGAGCGGCATCGCCACCGTCGCCGGGCTGCTGTCGTTCAAGCAGCTGCGCTCGGCGTCGCCCAAGCGCGGCCTGGTGGCGTTCGCCATCTTGTGGTTCGTCGTCGAGTTCAGCGTCATGTCGCTGGTCAACACCAAGTTCCACCACTACATCCTGCCCGCGCTGCCGGCGCTGGCGATCCTCGTCGGGCTGTTCCTCGACGAGGTGCTGACCGCGCCCAAGCGGATTCACGCGCTGGCGCTGATCCTGATCGCGACGCCGGTGACGTTCTTGTGCGGGCGCGATCTGGCCGCGTTTCCGCCGCGGCTCCTGTGGCTGTTCAACTACGACTACGTGAACATGCCGGGCACCGGGCGGCCGTGGCCGACGACCGCGCTCTACGGGCAGCGCTACGAGTACGGCGATCAGCTGTTCGTGTTCGCCATCGTGGCGACGGCGGCGACGCTGGCGATCGCCATCTTCGCGTGGATCGGCCGTCGCGGCGGGGCGGCGCTGTTCGGCTCGCCGGGCGGCTCGGCGCCCGCGGTGGGAGCGCCGCCGGCGGCCGGCTCGACGTCGAGCGAAGCGCCCTCGTCGAATGATGAAGCGATCGTGGCGATCGAGGCGCGCGCGCCGCTGCCGCTCGGGCTGATCGCGCTGGCGCTCGCCGGCTTCGTCGGCGCGTTGGCGCTCGCCATCTCGTTCGGCCCCGCGTCGCCGAAAGGCGCGGCGCCGGTCATCTCGCCCTGGGCGTGGATCCCGCCGGCCGCGATGATGCTCCCGTTCCTCGCCCTGTTCGCGCTCACGCTGCGCGGCTCGATCGCCTCGCGCGCGCGCGCCGCCACCGTCTGGGCGCTGGCGCTGGTCGCCGTCGTCTGGTCGGCGTTCCTCGTCGACAAATTGCTGATCGAGCTCTCGCCGCACTGGAGCCAGAAGCACGTGCTCGCGTCCTACTATCAGAATCGCAAGAGCGAGAACGAGCCGCTGATCGCGTGGCAGCTCTACTGGCGCGGCGAAAACTTCTACACCAAGAACGAGATCTACAAGTCGGCCAATCCGAACGAGCGCACCGTGTTCCTCGGCGATCACAACGCCGAGAAGATGCAGAAGTACTTCACCGATCATCCGGGGCGGCGCGTGTTCTTCGTCGTCGAGCGCATCCGCTTCGAGTCGCTGCGCCAGCTGCTGCCGCCGGCGGCGCGCCCGACGCTCACCATCGTCGACGAGACCAACAACAAGATCTACCTCGCGGTGGCCACGCTGCCCGGCGGCGAGACCCAGGTCGCGCCTCGTCCGTAACAGTGGCTGTAAGCCGCGGAAGCTTCGCGCGTTGAAGGAGGGGTGGTGGCCGATGCGGAGGCGGCTGACCTCGAGACCGAGCGCCGGGCGATCGCGCGCGCCCAGGCCGGGGACGCGTCCGCGCTCGAGCCGCTGCTCACCGCGCACGCCGAGGCGCTGTTCTCGTCGGTGATCCTGCCGCGCGTCGGCGAGCGCGCGGTGGCGGAGGACGTGCTCGAGGCGACCTTCGTGACGGCGCTGGAGAAGATCGGAGGCTTTCAGTGGCAGGGGCGCTCGATATTTTTCTGGCTGCGGCAGATCGCGCTCCACCGCGTGATCGACTGGCACCGCGCGCGCGGGCGCTCGCGGCGGCTGGAGGAGGCGCTGGTGGCGGAGGCGGCGGCGCAGGAGCCGGACGGCGGGGCGGACGACGCGCTGATCGCGGAGCAGGATCGGCGGCGCGCGATGGAGCGCATCGACGCGGCGCTGGCGGCGCTGCCGGAGCGCTACGCGCGCGCGATCCGCTTGCGGCTCGTCGAGGAGCGGTCGCGCGAGGAGTGCGCGCGGCTGTTCGAGGTGACGGTGGGGAACTTCGACGTGCTGCTGTTTCGCGCGGTGCGCGCGTTTCGCAAAGCGTATGGAGAGCGGACATGAACGGGATGATGGCGCATGGCGGATGACGACGAGGCGCCGCCGTCAGTCGAGGAGCAGGAGGCGGCCGAGGCGCTCCGGCGCGCGCTCGATCAAGCCGCCGCCTCCGACGAGGACGCCCGCGCCGCGCAGCTCATCGCCGCCGCCGCCGGACGCGCGCCGCGGCTCGGCGACGTCGGCGCGCGCGCGATCGTGCGCCGCGCCGCCGAGGAGGCGCGCCGCCGCGAGCGCGAGCGCGACGCCGGCGACCCACCGCGCGCGCGGCGGTGGTGGGTGCTCGGCGGCGCGGGAATCTTCGCCGCCGCGGCGATCGTGCTCGGCCTGATGTTCGTACAGCCCGAGCCGCCGCGCCGCTGGCGCTCGCGCTCGGCGGGCATGCTGGTGCCCGGCCCGTTCCCCAAGTCGCAGACCGCCGCCGAGCGGCTCGACGCGGTGACCACCGATCGCATGGTGGCGCTGCGCGACGCGCGGCTCTACGGAGCACGGCGTTGACCCGCGCCGCGCTCTGCGCCGCGCTCGCGCTCGCGGCGGTCGCGCTCGCGCCCGGCTGCCGCCGCGAGAGCAAAGTCGTCGACGAGCGGCTGCTGGTCTCGCTCGAGGAGGCGCGCGCGTGGCAGCACCGCGCCGACACCCACCTCGCCGATCACGACGTCGCCGGCGCGCTCGCCGACGTCGATCAAGTCTTGAAGATCGACTTCCCGAAAAATTCGCCCGAGGGCGAGGAGGCGCGGCTCGACGCGTGGGCGCGCCTGGCCAAGCTGCACCTCGGCCCTACCGCCGCCGACGAGACGCGCGCGCTCGCCGACGTGGAGCGCGGGCGCCCCGAGGCCACGCGCGACTCGTTCTACCGCGCGCACCTCGAGACCGTCGCCGGCGAGATCCTCGAGGCGCGCGGCAACCGGCTGGCGCCCACCGACGCCGACGGCGCGAAGGCGGCGCGCCGGGACGCGCTGGCCGCGTACGCGCGCTCGATCGAGATCGATCGCCGCGTGCAGGCGGCGCTGCTCAAGGAGACGCCATGAGGTGCCGTTCGCTCGCCGTCCTCGCGCTCGCCGCCGCCGCGATCGGCTGCGCCATGTCGTCGCAGCACACCACGTCGTCGCCGGTCACCGGTGAAGATCCGTCGCAGGCGCGCGCCGAGATCGCGCGGCTCCAGGCGCGCATCGGCTTCCTGCGCGATTCGCTGCGGCTGCCGTCGACGCCGCCGACCGGCGTCTCGCAAGGCACGCCCGGCTGGGAGCGCTGCCGCGAGGTGGTGGCCGCCGCCGACGAGATCTGCCACGCGGCGGTGCGCATCTGCGCGCTTGCCGAGGTGATCGCCGACGACGACGCGCGCGCCTCGTGCGCGCAGGCGCGCGAAGACTGCAAGCGCGCGCGCGAGAGCGCCGAGCAGTGTAAGTAGCGCCCGCCCCGCGCGTTCGATCGCTGAACGCCAACGGGGAGGAGCCCATGACCAGTCGCATCGCGCTCGCCGTCTTCGCCGCCGCCGCCGGCTGCTCCAGCTATTCGTCGCTCGGCGCGCGCAGCGCCGCGACCGCCGCGCTCGGCGAGCCGCAGCCGCAGTCGCGTCCCGGCCTCGGCACCGTGTGGGGCGAGACGCGCGTCTCGCGTATCCACGAGGTGCCGTTCGAACGCGCCGGCGCGGAGCCGTTCGCGCAGGCGACGCTGTTCTACAACGATCGCGCCGGCGTCGTCGCCATGGCGTCGCGCGATCTGCCGGAGCTCGAGCCGTCGAGCGCGCCGATCCCGGTGCGCGGCGGATTGGTGGCGTCGGTGTTCGACGAGAGCGAGCGGCCGCTCGAGACCGTGAGCTGGGGCGGGCGGCTGTACGTCGTCGGCGCGCCCGGCGTGCGCTACAGCTTGCGCGTGCACAACCAGACCGCGCGGCGCTACGAGGTGGTGGCGTCGGTCGATGGGCTCGACGTCGTCGACGGCGAGAGCGCGAGCTTCGAGAAGCGCGGCTACGTGATCGAACCGTTCGGCACGCTCACCATCGACGGCTTTCGCCAGAGCCGGGACCTGGTCGCGGCGTTTCGCTTCGGCGCGGTGGGCGAGTCGTACGCGGCGCGCACCGGCGACGGGCGCAACGTGGGCGTGATCGGGTTGGCGTTCTTCGACGAGCAGGGCGCCGCGCCGCCGCCGTCCGACGACGACGTCGACCGCCGCCGCACCGCCACGCCCTTCTCCGACGCCCGCTTCGCCCAGCCTCCTTCGCGCTCGTACTATTAGCGATCCACCGCTGCACTCCGCGCGCGGGCGTGAAAATCGTTTTTCGCGGGACGTTCGCATACGCCGTGCTCGGCCGACTTCGTCGGCCTGCGCGCGGCACGTGCTCACTCATGCTCCGGCTGGCATCCTCGCGAGGACGCGAGGAGCGCCTGCGCAATGCCCGCGAAAAACGATTTTCCCGCCCACGCGCTCCGTTCCGCTACCTCGGCGGGAGCTCGCAAAGTGGCTCTGTTTGTCGATTCTACCCTGTTTACGCTGATCGGGCCTTGCACGTAGCGGAGTGGAGCGTGCGGGCTGCGGCAATTTGCCGCCGCGCGCAGTTTCGCAGGGCGCGTCTGCGCGACCGAGAATGTTTGAGCACGGCGGCAAATTGCCGCAGCCCGCGCGCGTAACGCAGCGCCGTCATGCGAGCACGGAGCCGTCAGCGTTCAGGGCCCCAGCGCAAGGTTTCGATCACGAGGTCGGTGAGGCCCGTGGCTTGAACGGCGATCAGGACGACCGCGCACACCGCGAGCGCGGAGGCGGCGATTCGCAGGGTGCGTTCGGTGGGGCGCATCGGGCCCTCGGCGAATCGGGCGGCGGAGAGGGCGCTCGACAGCCAGACGATCGCGCCGCCGCCGGCGGCGATGCCGAACGTGGCCCAGCCGATCGCGCGATTCTCCGTCGCCGCCGCGAGCACGAACAGCGCCGCCACCGGCGCGTAGTAGAGCGCCTCGCCCGGCACGCGCCGCCACTTGCGCCGCGCCAGCGCCACCACGTGATAGCCGAGATACGCCGCCAGCAGCGCCAGCGCGAGCGCCATCTCGACGAGCCGCCGCACCGCCGTGCGCGCGCCGGTCAGCCCCTCCTGCGCCGCCGCGCGCGTGAGCGGGTCGCCCGCGCTCGCGTGAAGCTCGGCGAAGATTCGCTGCGCCTCGAGCGGATGGCCACCCTTGAGCGCCAGGTCGCCGCGCGCCTTCTTGGCGCGCCCCGCCCACTCGCTCGACGGGAAACGCCGCTCGGCCTCGCGAAAGCGCGCCTCCGCCTCGCCGTCGCGCCGCTCGGCCGCCAGCGTCGCGCCGAGCCAATAGAGCGCGCGATCGGCGAGCGCGAAGTCGGGGTGCTCGGCGATCAGCTTCTCCATGCGGGCGATCGACTCGGCGGGCGGCCGCTTGGAGAAGCCGTTCAAGATCTCCTGGTACTCGCGCAGCGGCGCCTCGCCGGTGCGCAGCGACGACGACAAGAACTCGACGCGCACGCGCGCGCGCCGCTCGAGCCGGCTCTGCGGGTAGCGCTCGACGACCTGCCGATAGAGCTCGAGCGCGCGCGCGGGATCCGACAGGTGCTCCTCGGCGATCACCGCGGCTTCGAACAGCGCGTCGGGCGCGAATGGATCGCTCGGATTCGCGGCGGCGAGCTTTTCCAGCGCGTCGGCGGCGCCGGCGAAATCGCCCGCGGCCTCGCGCGCGGTGGCGGCTTCGAACTCGCGCTGCGCGGGCGACGGCTCGGCGCGCGCCGCCGTCGGGAAACCGGACGCGAGCCCGAGCGGCAGCAGGAGCGCGGCGAAAAAAATCAGCGGCGCGATGCGCGCGGCGGAGGTCACGGCGCTACGCGGCCGCGGCGCGAAACACCTCGGCCACCACGTCGGCCGTCGGCGGATGATCGCCGGCGTACTCGCTGACGTAGTGGTACGGCACCGTGCCGTCGCGCCGCACGATCAACACGCCGCCCTGCTGAAACGCGTCGCCCATGGTCTTGCGCTGGCGGTACTTGAAGATCGCGCGCGCGCCTTTGAGCATCACGCGCGGATCGATCACGCGGCAGAAGCCGCGCTTGAGCCCCGCCGCTTCGAAGCTGGCGCGCTTCTCGTCGGAGTAGACCGGCATCTCGATGTCGCGATCCTCGACGAACGCGCGCGCGAAGTGCGGCGAGCCCGAGCCGATCACCGCCACGTTGACGCCGCGCTCGCGAAGCTCCGAGTAGTGCGGCCGAAACTCGGCCACCTGCTGCGCGCAGAACATTCAACCGAAGTGGCGCACGAACAGGAGCAGCGCCGGCCCGTTCGTCCAGAAGTCGCCGACGCGGTGCGATTTCCCGTCGAGGTCCTGCACCTGCGCGTCGGCCAGCTGGTCGGTGACTCGATCCATGACGCCCTCTTACGCGAAGGACAGCACGCCCACTTCGTCGCCCGGCCCGACGCCGAGCGCCGCCATCGTCTTCTCCGGAAGCCCGACGTCGGTGCCCTCGAGACGGAAGCGCGAGCCTGTGGCGCTGAAGTGCGGCGCGCGATCGCGCTCGACCGACACCAGCCCGTACGGCCGCCCGTCGTCGGCGCCGGAGACTTTCACCACCCGCGCCTTGCGCGTCTCGGTGACCAGCGTGATCTCGTCGGTCTTGGCCACGAAGTGCGGCCCGCCGTCGAACGGATCGATGCGCTCGGCGTAGTCGAACCCGATCCGCCGCAGCATCTTCTCCACGCCCTTGGTCTCGGCGCCCACCTGCCCGATCACCTCCTGCACCTTCTTGGGAAACAGCGAGAGGTAGATCGGCTCGGCGGGGAACAGCGTGCGGATGAACTCTTTGTTGGTCTGCGAGATCCGATCCGCCTCTTGATAGCTCATGCCGGTGAAGTGCCGCCCGATGTTCTCCCACATCACCGACGAGCCGTCGGCCTCGAGCGGCGGCAGCAGCTCCGACAGCACCTCGTCGCGGAACGACGCGCGGTGCAGCCCGATGTAGAGGAAGCGCACGTACGAGAGCCACTTGCCGAGTGCCAGCGCGTTGCGCCGGTACTCCGGCATCAGCACCAGGCCGCCGATCTCCGTCGGGCCGTTGTAGTTGTAGCCGATGCGCAGCACCTTGTGGACGAAGTGCTTGTCGAGCGTCTCGGAGTAGCGCTCGTCCTGCATGACGTCGAAGAAGATGTGCGGCGAGCGGCGCGTGCCGTGCTGCGCGTGGATCATCGACGTGCCGATGATTTCTTTTTTGTCGTCGTCGAGCAGCACGAACAGGTACTCGCGCTTGAAGACGTCGAGCTGCCCGTTGAACGAGCGGCGCGACTGATCGATCAGCTTCTCGAGGACGGCGCGATCGTCGGGCAGGTTGACGGTGTCGAGGTGCGCGGCCACGCGGTGGAGGCCCTCGAGATCGTCGGGGAAGACTTCGCGAATGCTGAACATGTCGTCACGCGGGGGAGGAGCGACGCAATCTACACCTGCCCCGACAGCCAGGCAAGCCGCGGCCAGAAGCGCAGCGTCCCGTCGAGGCGGCGCGCGCAGCCGATGAGGATGCGGCCGATCGCGTCGAGCGCCGGGGGAACGAGCTTGTGCTCGGGGATCAAGTACGAGTAGTCGAGGATCTTGATCGGCGGGCGCTCCTTCGATTTCAGGCGCGCGGCGTTCTCCTGATCGATCCAGTCGAGGATGTGCGGCAGCGCCTTCACGGTCTCGCCCTGCACGTCGTGGAACAGGATGATCGCGCGGCCGTGCAGGAGCGTGAGCTGGCGCTCGACGTAGGCTTCGATCTTGGCGGCGTTGCGCACCTTCCAGTCCTGCGGGTCGATGTCCCAGCCGGTGTGCTTGACGCCGAGGCTGGCGAGCGTGGCGTCGAGCTGCTTGCAGTGCGCGCCGTACGGCGTGCGGTACAGGTCGGGGCGAATCCCCGTCGCCTGCTCGATCAAGTCGGCGTTCTCTTCGATCTCCTGCGCGGCGCGCAGCACGTAGACCTTGCCGCACAAGAAGTAGTGGTGGACGGTGTGATTGCCGACGGCGTGGCCGCGCCTGAGCTCCTCGCGCAAGAGCTCGCGCTCGCGCTCGTCGGTGGGCTTGTGCCCTTGAAAGTGCCAGCCGTTGACGAAGAACACCGCCTTGATGCCGTGCGCGTCGAGCGTGTCGAGCACCTTCTCGGTCTTCTCGAACGCCGGCCCGTCGTCGAACGTCAGCAGGATCTCCGGCGCGTCGACGGCGGGCTCGCGCGGGTGAATGGCGTGCGTTCGCGCGACTCGCGGCTTGGCCGCGCGCGGCTTCGCCATCGACGGCGCCGCGAGCGCCAGCAACATCGACGAGATCACGAGCGCGCGCACGATCGTTGAGGGTACCACCCGCCGGGGCCTTCGCAACTTGCCCGGCGTCCGCTCGGCTAAAGCGGCTCGGTTCCGCTGATCCCGCCGCGTTTGGGCAGATCGTCGTCGACCGTCACCCAGTCGGCCTTGTCGCTGAAGAACACGTGCGCCATCGGCCGGTGATCGATCGCGCCCGGGATCGCGGCGCGCGCCACGTGCACCTCGCCCGCCCAGCGCGTCGACTCGAACGTCAGCATGCTGCCGCACTGTCCGCAGAAGCTGCGCGTCGCCGCCTCCGACGAGCGATGGCGCGACGGCGTCCCCGCGACGAGGCGAAACTGCTCGCGCGCGAAGCCGACCCACGTCACGTACGGCGCTCCGTGCGCGCGCCGGCACATCGAGCAGTGGCAGTGCGCGCACCACTTGCTCGGCAGCCGCACCTCGAACTTGATCGCGCCGCACAGGCAGCCGCCGGCGATCCAGTCTTCGCTCATGCCGCGCTCCGACTAAAACGGAATGTCGTCGTCTCCGCCGCCCGCGCCGCCGCCGCCCGACGGAGGACCGAAGTCGTCCGGCGGTCCGCCTTCGCCGCCGCCCGACGGCCGTCCCGACGGCGCCGGCCGTCCGCCGCCGCGCTCGCCGCCGCCCGCGCCCGCGCCGCGCTCACCGCCGCCGCCGAGGAACGTCACGTTGTTGGCGACGATCTCGGTCATGTAGCGTTTCTCGCCGGTGTTCTTGTCGTCCCACGAGCGCGTCTGCAAGCGCCCCTCGACGTAGACCTGCCGTCCCTTGTCGAGGTACTGCGCGCAATTCTCGCCGGTCTTGCCCCACACCACGATGCGGTGCCACTCGGTTTTTTCCTGACGCTGCTGGTTCTTGTCGTTGAAGACCTCGGTGGTCGCCATGCGCATCTCGCACACCGCCTGCCCCGACGGCAGGTACTTCAGCTCGGGCTTGGCTCCGAGGTGGCCGATCAAGATGACCTTGTTCACGCTGCCCGCCATCGCATCCTCCTTCGAACTGCCGCAGCATGCGTGCGTGGTGCGGCTCTGGTCAAGGGTTCAGTCACGCGAAAGCGTTATCGGCGTCGAATCTGATATGTTGCGAAAAAAATGTTCGGCCGTCTGCGCGTCGCTGTCGTAATTCCCGCGTTCAACGAGGAGCGCGCGGTGGCCTCGACGGTGCGCTCGGTGCCGCGCTGGGTGGACCACGTGCTGGTGGTCGACGACGCCTCGGGCGATCGCACGTCCGCCGAGGCGTGGCGCTTCGCGCGGCGCGGGCTCGAGGTGCTGCGCCACGCGCGCAACCGCGGCGTGGGCGCGGCGATCGCCACCGGCTACGCGCGCGCGATCGAGCTCGACGTCGACGCGGCGGTGGTGATGGCCGGCGACGGGCAGATGGATCCCGAGGATTTGCCGTCGCTGCTGCGGCCGCTCGAGGCGGAGCTCGCCGACTACGTGAAGGGGAATCGCTTTCGCGCCCCCGGCGTGTGGCGGGCGATGCCGGCGGCGCGGCTCGTTGGTAACGTGGTGCTCTCGCTGGCGACGAAAGTTTCCAGCGGCTATTGGCGGCTGTTCGATTCGCAGTGCGGCTACACCGCGGCGTCGCGGCGCGCGCTCGACGTGATTCGCCTGAGCGGCATGTTCCCGCGCTACGGCTATCCGAACGATCTGCTGGCGCGGCTGAACGCGGCCGGGCTCACCGTCGAGGACGTGCCGGTGCGCGCGGTCTACGGGCCGGGTTGGCGCTCGGGGATCAAGCTGACGACCGTGATCTATCCGATGTCGTTCGTGCTGCTGCGATCGTGGGTGTGGCGCCTGGCGATGAAATATTTCGCCGACGCGCGCGCGGGTGAAGGCGCGCCCGAGCGCCGGGCCGGCGACGGCGAGAAGGCGAGCGGCAGCGACGGCGCGTGCGCATCGGCGTCCTGACCACGTCGTATCCGCGCGAGGACGGCGATCCGGCGGGCGGGTTCGTGGCGGGATTCGCGCGCTGGCTGGCGGCGAACCTCGGCGACGTCGAGGTCTTGTGCGCGGCGGGCGATCGCGAGCTGTTCTATCGCGGCGGCGCGCCCCAGGCGCTCGGCGGCTTGCGCTGGTTCGAAGCGGCGGCGTTCTCGACCGAGCTGTTCGCGCGCGCCGTGGCGAAAGCCAGCGCATGGGACGCGGTCGTCTCGCACTGGCTGGTGCCGTCGTCGGCGGTGGGCGCGCTGGTGGCCGGGCGGCGGCCGCACCTCGCGATCGCGCACGGCTCGGACGTGCGGCTGCTGGCGCGGCTCCCCGGCGGCGCGGCGTTCGCGCGGCAATTGGCGGCGCGCGCCGACCTGGTCTACGTCGCGCGCGCGCTCGCGGTCGACGGCGCGCCCGGCCGCGTGGTGCCGATGGGCGTCGACGTCGAAGCCTTTCGCGGCGGCGCGCGCGACTCCGAACGCGCTCGGCTAAACCTCGACGGTTTCGCGATCCTTTATATAGGGCGTCTTTCGCGCGAGAAGGGCGTCGACCTGCTCCTGGCCGCGCTCCCCGACGGCGCGACGCTGCTGATCGCCGGCGACGGCCCCGAGCGCGCGTCGCTCGAACGGGCCGCGCGCGAACGCGGCTTCGCGTCCGATCCGCCGCGCGTGCGGTTTCTCGGCGAGGTGCGCGGCGCCGCGCGGCGCGACCTCTTCGCCGCGTGCGACGCGCTCGCCGTGCCCTCGCGCGAAGACGGCGCACCGACGGTGATCCGCGAAGCGCTGGCCGCCGGCCTGCCGGTGATCGCCACGCGCGTCGGCGGCGTGCCCGAGCTCGTCACCGACGGTGAAACCGCGCTGCTGTGCGATCCCGATCCGTCCGGTATCCGGACCGCGCTGGTCCGGCTCTCGGACGATTCGCACCTGCGAAAAAAACTCGCCGGCGCCGGATCACGAATTGCGAGCACTTACGACTGGAGCGCGGTTGGCCCCGTCCTCGCAAAAGCGCTGGGCCATGCAAAACCAAACGCGCCCGGCACGATCTCGATCACGCGTTTTTGAGCGGGCGCCGCCATGAAATTGTTGCACGGCGATCGCGCGCTGCGTATAGTCGCTCGGGGATTTTCTGGGGTCGGCGGGACGGCTGAGACCATGCTTCACCGACGGAGGTGGCATGAATCGCCCGCGAGTTCCTGACTGCGACGTGACCGTGATCTTGCGCGTCTGCGACGACGAAGAGCGGATCGGCCACGTGCTGCGCCGGCTGGCTTCGCACCTGCGCTCGCTCGAGCTGACGTTCGAGATGCTGGTCGCCGACGAAGGCTCGGGTGACAACACGCTGGCGGTGGCCGCGCTCCTGCGCCCGTCGCTGCTCGAGCTCGAGGTGATGCACGCCGAGCCGGGCGAAGGCTACGTGCGCGCGTGCGAGCAGGCGCGCGGCCGGGCGATCCTGCTCTACGACGCGCGCTCGGATGCGCCGCTCGGCGCGCTCGGCTTCGCGCTCGGCCGGCTCGGCGACGGGCTGGACGTGGTGGCGGTGAGCGGGCGCTACCTCGTGTTCCGCCGCACGCGGGCGTGGCGCGCCTTCGACGCGCTGGCGCAGCGCAGCCACGCGGACGTCGAGCGGCGGTTCCTGAAGCGCTCGCGCTCGCTCGGGCTGCACTGCACCGTGACCCATCCGCGGCGCCGCACGCCGTGGGGATTCTTGCGCGACAAGCTGTTCGCGCCGATCGCCCTGGCGCGCCCGTAACCCGCGACAACCGGCGAGGCGCCGAGCGTTTGGCAGCTTTCGTGACGGGTGCCCCTTGGAGCCCGTCGGAGCTGATGCTACCTTTTATTGATGGCGCTCATCGTTTCCACGCCGCTGCACATCTTGCTCGCGATCATCGCACTCGGCCTCCTGATCATCGTCCACGAGGGCGGGCACTTCTTGATCGCGCGCCTTTCCGGAATGCGCGTGGATCGCTTCTCGATCGGCTTCGGCCCCAAGCTGGTGAGCTTCAAGCGCGGCGACACCATCTACCAGATCGCCGCCATTC
>DASREC010000041.1:0-11373 GCA_035652295.1 Polyangia bacterium | reverse complement strand
ACGTCGAGATCGTCGACGGCTACGTCGGCGCGGGCTACGCCAAGTCGCGGCCCGACGAGCTGGCCACCCTGCGCGACGTGGCGCGCGCCGAGGGGCTGGTGCTCGATCCGGTCTACACCGGAAAAGCGTTCCACGGATTTTCGCGCGAGCTCGCGCGCGACCGGCGCGCGTTCGGCGAGCGCGTGGTGTTCATCCACACGGGCGGCATCTTCGGGCTGTTCCCGAAAGCCGCCGAGCTGGCTCTTCTCTTGTGACCGTGGCCGTGGCCGTAGCCGTAGCCGTAGCCGTAAACGTAAACGTGACCGCTTGACGCATCCGCATTTCGGCGCCGCGGCCGCGCTCGGCGCGTCGGTGACGTGGGCGTTCGCCTCGACGCGCTACGCGCAGGCGTCGCGCGACGTCGGCTCGCAGCGGGTGAACCTGGCGCGCGCGATCGTCGTGCTGCCGATCTACGCGGCCGTCCTGTTCGCCTCGCGCGGGGCGCGCTCGCTCGACGGCGTCGACGGCGCGCACGCCGGCTGGATGCTGATGAGCGTCGCGTGCTCGTACGCGCTCGCCGACGGGCTGTTCTTCGCCGCCGCGCGCCGGCTCGGCATCTCGACGGCGCTGTCGATCGCGTCGTCGTATCCGCTGTGGGCGGCGCTCGCGGGCGCGCTGGTGCGCGGCGAGGCGTTCGGTCCGGCGCGCGTCGGCGGGACGCTGCTGTGCGTCGGCGGCGTGGTGGCGCTGGTGCGGCTGCACGCGAGCGCGAGCGGAGGCGCGAGCGGAGGCGCGGGCTCGGGCGCTGGCGCGAGCGCCGGCGAAAAGCGGCGCGCCGATCCGCTCGGCGTGGCGCTCGCCGTCGGCACGTCGGTGCTGTGGGCGGGCAACAGCTTCTCGATCAAGGAGGCGTCGGCCGGCCTCGACGTGTGGCAGGTGAACGCCGTGCGCTACGCGATGGCGCTGGTGCTGCTCGCCGCGCAGGTCGCGATCATGCGCGTGCCCGACGCGCGGCCGGCGCCGGCGCGCGGCTGGCCGGCGCTCGTGCCGGCGATCCTCATCGATGCGCTGCTCGGCTCGGTGCTCTACGTGATCGGCCTCAGCAACACCGATCTCGCCGTCGGCTCGACGCTGTCGTCGCTCGCGCCGCTGATCTCGGTCCCGTTCGCCATCGCGCTCGGCGAAGAGAAGTGGAGCGCCTCGCGCTTCGCCGCCGTCACCGCCACCGTCGCCGGCATCGTGCTGCTGGTCGCCAGCTGACGGTCACGGCCCTTTCGGCGGCGCGAGGATCTTGGTGCCGGCGGGCGGCGAGAAGCGGAACTTGCCCTCGTCGACGTTCTTGTTCTGCTCGAGCCCGGTGAACGTGAGCCGGTTCTGCCCGCCGGTCTGGTCGAAGATGATCGTCTCCTTCACCTGGCCGGTCTTCTCGTCGACGACGAACACCAGGTGGTTGTACGCGCTGGTCGGCGTCTTGGGCGCGAGCTTGAGCACGATCTCGCCCGCGCCGCCGACGCCGGGAAGCGGCTCGGAGACGGTGATGTCGAACTCCTTCTCCAGCTTGCTCTCGCCGACGAGAAACGAGACCTGCGCCGGCAGCGTCGAGGCGCTCATGTCCTGCTTGAACGCCTGCTCGTCCTCGGGCTCGTAGACCCACAGCGTCTTGCCGTCGGAGACCATCAGCTTCTTTTCGGGCTTGGCGTAGTCCCAGCGCATCTTGCCCGGCTTCTTGAGCCACACCTCGCCGGACGCCTTCTTCTTGCCCATCGCCGACTGGAGCTGCTGATCGAAGTGCGCGTGCAGGTCCTTGGTCGCGTCGTAGTACTTCTGCATCTTGGCGACGATCGGCGCCGCCGACTGCGCCGGCTCGGCGGCGGGCGCGAGCGACGGAGCGGCGAGGAGCGCGAGCACGAGCAGTCGATTCATGCTGCGAATATAGACGGAATCGCGCGCGCGTCTATTCGCCGTCGAGAAACGGCCGCGCGCGGGCTCACAGCGCGTTGGCGATCACCTCGCGCGGCTTGGAGCCGTTGGCCGCGCCGACGATGCCCTCGCGCTCCATGCGCTCGACCAGCCGCGAGGCGCGGTTGAAGCCGATCTGCAAGCGCCGCTGAATCATCGACACCGACGCCATGCGCGTCTCGCACACCAGCTTGACCGCGAGGTCGTAGCACGGGTCGACGCCCTCGTCGGCGGGGAAGCCGCTCTCGTCGCCGGCCTCCTCTTCGCGCGGCTTCAAGATGTCCATGTCGTAGACCGGCTGCCCCTGCTTCTTGAGGAAGTCGACCAGCCCCTTGATCTCGACGTCGGTGACCAGCGCGCCGTGGATGCGGCGCAGCGCCTGGCCGCGATCGGTGAACAGCATGTCGCCCATGCCGAGCAGGTTCTCCGCGCCCTGCTGATCGAGGATGGTGCGCGAGTCGATCTTCGACGCCACCTGGAACGCCATCCTCGACGGGAAATTGGCCTTGATGAGGCCGGTGATCACGTCCACCGACGGCCGCTGCGTCGCGAGCAGCAGGTGGATCCCGACCGCGCGCGCCTTCTGCGCGATGCGCGCCACCGACGTCTCGACGTCCTTCGGCGCGACCATCATCAGGTCGGCGAACTCGTCGATGATGACCACGATGTACGGCAGCTTTCGCGGGCGCTCGACGGCGGCCTGCTCGGCGGCTTTCTTTTGCATCGCAGCATGCGCGGCCGAGATGTCGTCGCGCACGTCCTGATCGACCACGCCGCCCGCCGCGGCGACCGCGTCCTCGTTGGCCGAGACCTCGGTCTCGCGGCGCTCGCCGTTCTCGTCGGTGACGTAGATCTTGATCTTCTTCGACTCCTGCTTCGGCGGCCCATCGGCGAGCAGCTTCTCGACGCGCTTGTTGAACGCCAGGATGTCGCGCACGCCCGCCTTCGACACCATCTCGTAGCGCCGCTCCATCTCGTCGACCGCCCACTTGAGCGCCAGGTTCGCCTTCTTCGGATCGGTCACCACCGGCAAGAGCAGGTGCGGGATGCCCTCGTAGATCGACAGCTCGACCATCTTCGGGTCGATCATGATCATGCGGACTTCGTCGGGCGTGGCGTTGAACAGGATCGAGCAGATCATGCCGTTGACCGCCACCGACTTGCCCGAGCCGGTGGTGCCGGCGACGAGCAGGTGCGGCATCTTCGCCAGGTCGACCGCGACCGGCGCGCCGGCGATGTCCTTGCCGAGCCCCATGGTGAGCCGCGCCTTGGCCTTCTGCACGCTCTCGTCGACGAGAATTTCTTTGAGGTACACGGTCGCGCGTTTTTTGTTC
Source organism: Polyangia bacterium (assembly GCA_035652295.1). GTDB lineage: Bacteria > Myxococcota_A > Polyangia > Palsa-1104 > Palsa-1104 > DASREC01. The sequence continues at coordinate 8,101 of DASREC010000041.1, read as the reverse complement.
GGCACCTCGATGCCGACCGACGCCTTGCCGGGAATCGGCGCGACGATGCGCACGCGCAGCGCGGCCAGCGCCATGGCGAGATCGTTGGAGAGGCCGGTGATGCGCGAGAGCTTGGTGCCGGGCGCGGGCACGAACTCGTACATGGTGACGACCGGGCCGGGGTGGATCTCGACGACGTTGCCGCGCACGCCGTAGTCGCCGAGCGTCTTCTGCAGCTTGTCGGCGAGCGCCAGCATCTCGTCCTTGCTCTGGCGATCGAGGTGATCGTCGCCGTCGGCGGTGTAGTCGAGGAGCGAGAGATCCGGCAGGTGGTAGCCGCCGGCGGCGGGGATGTAATCGGGCTTGGGCGCGGCGGGCTGCGCGGGCGCGACGGCGGCCAGCTCTTTTTTCTTGGCGGCGAGCGGCTCGACGATCTTCGGCGCGAGCGGCGCGACGATCTTCGGCTCCTCACGTTCGATGGCGGGCGGCGCGCTGATCTCGGTCTTCTCGTTTTCGATCACGGCGGTCGGCGCGCCCTCGGCCGACGCCGCCACTTTCGGCGCGTCGGCGATCTTCACCACCTGCGCCTCGTCGTCGCGCTTGCGCGCGCGCTTCTTCGCCGGCGGCGCCTGCGCGTCGAGCGGAATTCTTCCCGAGGTCTCGTCGCCGGCGACGTCCTCCTCCTTCACGTCGACCACCACCTCGTCGATCGTGTCGTCGGCGTGCTTGCCCTTGCCGCGGATGAGCGGCGCCTTCGCCGGCGCGCGCGCTTCGTCTTCGTCGTCGTGTTCGTCTTCGCGTTCGCCGCGCTCGGGGAAGATCGCGATCACGCCGCGCACCACCGTCGCGCCCAGCGAGCGCGCGCCGGCCACCAGCCAGCCACCGACGGTGCGAAACGAGATCGGCGTCGACAGCACCAGCGCCACCGCCAAGCCGACCGCGCCGAACAGCGCCGCGCCGACGCGCCCGACCAGCGACACCAGCAGCTCCGCGCCGTATTCACCGACGAGACCGCCGGGCGAAAATCCGCGCAGGCGATAGCGGCCGAACGCGAGGTGCAGCAGCACCGCCGCCGACAGCCCGGCGCCGATCGCCGCCCACAGCTCGACCGACTTCAGCCGCACCGGGCGTCCCTGGAGGCAGCGCACCGCCGCCGCGCCGAGCCCGATCGCCACCAGGTACGCGCCGATGCCGAACAGCGCATACACGCCGAGCCCGACGGTGGCGCCGCACGGACCCATCAGCGTGCCGGCGCCGAGCTGGAGCGATCCGACGCTCAGCCCGATGAACAGCGCGAGGCCGAGCAGGACGATCCCGGACACCTCGCGCCCGCGCGACGACGAACGACCCGACTCCATCCGCTCCATTCGTGCTGCCGATCCGCGCATCGAGTCCTCACCGTGGTGTTACGCCATGTAGGATATGAACATACAAACGACTACCTCGCCTGTCAAAAAATTCTCTGGTATTCACCGACGGTGCCTTTCGCGCCTCGTCGATTCCTCGTCGCTGCTGCGCTCGCGGTCGCCGGCTGCGGCGTCGCGCAGCAGGACTTCGACAAGGTCCGAAACGACTTCGATCGCTGCGCCTCGGAGCTGACTCGCAAGGACACCGATCTCGCGTCGACCGGCGCGCGGCTCGAGGAGGCGAAGAAGGCGCGCGACAAGCTGCAAGAGGACAGCGACAAGCTCAAGGCCGAGTGCGCCGGCTGCCAGGAGAAGCTCAAGGCGTCGGCCAAGGAGCTCGACGAGGTCCGGCGCGCGCACGCGCTGGCCGAGCAGCGACGGGAGATGTACCTGTCGCTGGCGTTCAAGCTGCGGCCGCTGGCCGACGCGCACACGCTGGCGGTGGGCCTGCGCAAGGGCCGCATGTCGGTGCGGATCGGCGAGCAGGCGCTGTTCGAGCCCGACCAGGCGCAGCTCACGCCGGCGGGCACGGCCGCCCTGCGGCAAGTTGCCGCAGCCTTGCGCGAGATCCCCGACCGCGATTTTCTCGTCGGCGGGCACACCGACAACCAGCCGATCAAGAGCTCGGCGTACCGCTCGAACTGGGAGCTGTCGACGGCGCGCGCGGTGACGGTGGTGCGCTTTCTCCAGGCCGAGGGCGTGGACCCGCGGCGGCTGGGCGCGGCCGGCTACTCGGAGTTCGACTCGATCGCGCGCAACGACACCGCCGAGGAGCGCGGGCTCAACCGGCGCATCGAGATCGTGGTGATGCCGAGCCTCGACGAGCTGCCGGCGATCGAGCTGCCGCCCGCTACGCCTTTGCCGGGCGCGACGGCTCCGGAATCAGCGTCGCCAGCAGCACCGACGCCGCCGCCGCCAGCCCCGCTGCTACGCTGAACGCGGGCAGCGCGCCGAAGCGATCGGCCAGCGCGCTGAAGCCGAGCGACGCCGGCAGCGCGATCAGCCCGACCACCGCGTAGTAGAGGCCGAAGGCGCGTCCCCGTCGAGAAGCGGGCGCGAGATCGGCGATCAGCGCCTTCTCGCTGCCTTCGGTGAGCGCGTAGTAGAGGCCGTAGAAGACGAACAGCGGCCACATCTGCCAGGCGGCGTCCGCCCAGCCGAAGCCGAGGTACGCCGCGCCGTAGACCGCCCAGCCGGCGATGATCAGGCGGCGGCGGCCGAGGCGATCGGAGAGCGCGCCGCCGAGCGTGCCGAGCGCCGCTTTGGTGCCGTTGTGCACCATCCATAGAAAGGGGATGAGCCAGTTGGCGACGCCGAGCTGCTTGGCGCGCAGGAGGAGGAACGCGTCGGAGGAGTTGCCGAGCGCGAACACGCCGAGCACGGCCAGGTAGCGCAGGAGCCGCCGCTCACCGTCGGCGTCGGCGGGCGAAAGTGAAACCGGTTTCACTTTTTCGGCCGAAGGTGAAACTGATTTCACTTTTTCATCGGAAAGTGAAGCCGATTTCACTTTTTCGCCGGCGGGGCTTTTCTCGTCGGAGCCGCGCTCGCGCACGCCGAAGATCAGCGCCGCCATGGCCACCGCGCCCGGCACCGCCGACCACAGGAAGATCGCCGAGAGCGAGAGCTTGCCCCAGATGAGCAGCGCGCTGGCGATCGCCGGGCCGATGACCGCGCCGGCGTTGTCCATCGCGTGGTGGAAGCCGTAGGCGCGGCCGCGGTGCTCGGGCGAGGTGGCGTCGGCGAGCAGCGCGTCGCGCGGGCTCGAGCGCACGCCCTTGCCGAAGCGATCGGTGAGGCGGATGAGCAGCACCATCCACGGGTGCGTCGCCAGGCCGGTGAGCGGGCGCACCAGCGACGAGACCCCGTAGCCGAAGACGGTGAGCGGCTTCTTGCGGCGCGCGCGATCGGCGAGGCGGCCCGACACCAGCTTGAGCAGGCTGGCCATCGCCTCGGCCGCGCCCTCGACGACGCCGATGAAGCCGGCGCCGGCGCCGAGCCCGCTCAGGAACAGCGGCAGGAGCGGGTAGATCATCTCGGTCGACGCGTCGGTCGCGAACGACACGACGCCGATCCACACCACGACGCGCGGCAATTTTGAACCGCCGTTCAAACTTTTGCCGCTCACTCGCCGTCGCTCTCGATTTCGCTCTCGCCGCCCGCGGCCTCTTCTTCGGTCTCGATCACCTCCAGCTCGCGCGCCGCCGCGTCCTCGGCCACGTCCTCGAGCTGCTCCTCGGCGGGCGCCTCCGCCGCCACGTCGCCGCGGAAGTAGCGCACCACCGCCTCCGCCGCCGCCACCGTCATCCCCGGCGCGCGCGCCAACTCCTCGACGGGCGCCACGCGGATCTTCTTGAGCGATCCGAACGCGCGCAAGAGCTCGCGCTTGCGCTTCTGCCCCACGCCCGGCACGTCCTCGAGCGCCGAGCGCAGCGTGCGCCGCCGCCTCAGCTTCTTGTGGAACGTCACCGCGAACCGGTGCGCCTCGTCGCGGATGCGCGACAGCATGTACAGCTCGGCGGAGTTGGCGCGCAGGCGGATCGGATCCTTCGCCTTGGCGAGAAACACGCGGTCGGGCTGTTTCTCGCCGGCCGCGTCGACGTGCTCCTTGGCCAGCCCGACCACGTCGAGCCCGTTCATGCCGACGTCGATCTGCGCGTCGCGCAGCGCCGCCAGCGCCGTCGAGAGCTGTCCCTTGCCGCCGTCGATCACCAGCAGATCGGGCACCACCCAACCTTTTTGCTCGACGTTGGCCTCGGCCGTCTTCGAGCGGCGAAAGCGCCGCGACAGCACCTCGTACATCGACGCGAAGTCGTCGTTGGTCGCCGTCTTCACCTTGAACGTGCGGTACTCCCCCTTGGCCGGCTCGCCGTCGAGGAACACCACCATCGACCCGACCGTCGCCGTGCCCTGGATGTGCGAGATGTCGAAGCACTCGATGCGGCGCGGCGGCTTCTTGAGATTCAGCCGCGACTGCAGCTTGCCGAGCGCCGCCTCCGCGTCCTCGGTCTTGTTGCGCCGGGTGACGAACGACGACGCCGCGTTCTTCTGCGCCAGCTCGGTGAGCGCGCGCCGCTGCCCGCGCTGCGGCACGGTCACCTCGCACTTCGCGCGCGCGCCGCGCTTCTCGCTCAGCCACTCGGCCTTGACCGCCGCGTCCTCGACGGCGAGCGGCAGCAGCACCTCGTCGGGGATGAACGCGCCGAGATCGTAGTAGAGCGACACGAACGACGACAGCACCTCCTCGGTGGGGAACTCCTGCCCGCGCAGCGAGAAGTTGCGGCGCCCGAGCAATTTCCCGTTACGCACGTTGAGCACCACGATCTCGACAGCGTCGCCCTCGCGGTATAGGCCGAACACGTCCTGGTTGCGCAGGTCGGCCGAGACCACGCGCTGCTCCTCGAGCGTCTTCTCGAGCGCGCGCAGTTGATCGCGCACCGCGCCCGCGACCTCGTACTCCATCGACGCCGACGCCGCGCTCATGCGCTCGCGCAGCCGCTCGGTCAGCTCGTCGTCTTTTCCCTCGAGGAACAGCGCCACGTCCTGCACCTGCTTGCCGTACTCCTCCTCGGGGATCGGATACACGCACGGCGCGTCGCAGCGCTTGATCTGGTACTGCAGGCACGGCCGCTTGCGCGAGTTGAGCACGCTGTCGGTGCACGTCCGCAGCTTGAAGTGGCGGTTGACCACCGCGAGCGTCGAGCGGCACGACGTGGCCGAGTGATACGGCCCGAAATATTTCGCGCCGTCCTTGCCGATGCGCCGCGTGACCTCGAGCCGCGGATAGCGCGCCTTGGGATCGAGCCGCAGCACGAGATAATTTTTGTCGTCGACCAGCTTGACGTTGAAGCGCGGCTGGTGCTGCTTGATCAGGTTGTTCTCGAGGAGCAGCGCCTCCTTCTCGTTGTTGGTCACCACCGTCTCGATGTCGCCGAGCAGGCGGCCGAGCAGCGCCACGAACGCGCGCGTGTCGCCCGAGCGCGTGAAGTACGATCGCACGCGCGCTTTCAGCGACGCCGCCTTGCCGACGTAGATGATGCGGCCCTTCTTGTCCTTCATCAGATACACGCCGGGGTCCGGCGGAATCCGCTCGAGGATCTCGCGCAAGCGCTCGTCGAGCTCGTCGAGCGGGCCGGCGTCTCTCGTCGGTGAAGAGGCCATCCGCGATGGATGTTAGCGCGAAACCGCGAGCGCGAGCGCGCCTTCCCAGCCGCTCATCGCGATGATCGTCTTGACGCTCTTGGCCGGATCGATGTGCCACAGCTTGCCCGCCTGCGTGACGGCGTAGAGCCCGCTGCCGTCGGCGGCGAGCGCCAGCGTGCCCCACCAGCCGCCCATGCCGAGGTCGCGCTGCTCGCCGCGCGTGAAGTCGAACGACCACAGCGGGCCCTCGCGCGTGGCGACGAACACCTGTGCGCCGTTGGCGGCGAGCGCGCGCACGTGGCGGCCGGGCACCACCCAGCCGGGCCAGCCGCCGGGGCCGGCGAGCGATTGGATGATTCCTTCGTGTACGTAATAAAGTTGATCGCCGCCGCACAGCAGGTGAACGCCGTCGGCGCGCTTCATCAGGTTCTCGCGCTTGCCGGTGCGCAGGTCGAGCTGATCGGCGCGGTCGGCGGTGGCGAGGTAGAGCCGCGCGTTGCAGCCGGCGAGCTCCTTGACGTCGGCGTAGTCGCCGGGCACCGCGCGCCACGCCCGCTCGTCGATCTGCTCGTCGAGGATCTGCAGCTTGGCGCCGGTGAGCACGGCGACGCGGCCGCCCGACAGCGTGGCCATCGCGCGCGCGCCGGGAAATTTTCCGAGCACGCGCGCTTCGCCCGCGGCGCCGACCACGCGCTGGACCGTGCCGTCGCGCGAGAGCACCACCAGGTCGACCTTGAGCTCGCTCTTGCCGGGCGGCGGTTGCGGCACCGTCGCGTCGGCGGCCGACGGCGGCGGCGCGACGACGATCGCCGCGGCGACGATCACCGCGGGCAGGCACGCGAGACGCACGTCACGATCGTAGCACCTGGACGCGACGCGCGCGAAACCGTACAAGACGGGCGTGCCGCCGTCCGCCGAGCGCCGCCCCGTCGTGTCGAGCACGCTCGTGCTGGCGATCGCGGCGGTGCTGTTCGCGGTGATGGCCGCGGTCGCCAAGCGCGCGGCGGCGAGGATTCCCGGGCCCGAGGTCGCGTTCATCCGCTTCATCGTCGGGCTGATCGCCACCGCCGCGGCGGCGACGCGCGTGCGGCTGCGCGCCAACAACTGGCGCGGGCTGTTCCTGCGCGGCGCGTTCGGCGGCGCGGCGGTGCTCTGCTACTTCCTGTGCATCGAGCACCTGCCGGTCGGCGTGGCGACGCTGCTCAACTATACGGCGCCGGTGTTCACGGCGTTGTGGGCGGCGATCTTTTTGCGCGAGCGGCTGGGGCTGAACGCGCTCGGCGCGCTGGCGCTCACCATCTGCGGCGTGGCGCTGGTGATCACCGGCTCGGCGCCGCCCGGCTCCCTGGGCGTCGGCACGTGGCAGCTCGTCGGCATGACGGCGGCGGTGCTGTCGGGCGCGGCCATCGCCACCATCCGCGAGGTGCGCAAGACCGACGGCTCGTGGGAGATCTTCGTGTCGTTCTGTCTCGTCGGCGCGCTGTTCACGGCGCCGCCGGCGCTGCGCCGCTGGGTGACGCCGACGTCGGGCGAGTGGGCGCTGATGATCGGCGTCGGATCGCTGTCGGTGATCGCGCAGCTCTTGATGACGTGGGCGCTGCGCTACGTGCGCGCGACCATGGCCGGGATCATCGGCCAGCTCACGCCGGTGTCGGCGCTCGCGCTCGGCTGGATCTGCTACGGCGATCGCATCGCGCCGCTCGCGCTCGGGGGCGCGGCCATCACGCTCGTCGGCGTCAGCTGGGGCGCGTACCAGGAGTCGCTAGTGATGGAACATGGAGCCGATGTCGTTGCGGAAGGTGATGTACACGATGAAACATAGCAGCACCACCATGCCGACCAGGTGCACCGTCTGCTCGATGCGCTGATTCACGCGCCGCCGCGAGATCGCCTCCCAGCCGAGGAACACCAGCCGCCCGCCGTCGAGCGCCGGCAGCGGCAGCAGGTTGAACAGCCCGAGGTAGACGCTGATGAGCGCGATGATCGACAGCGCCGCCGTCGGGCCGCGCGCGATCGCGCTCTGCATGACCTTGACGATCCCGATCGGCCCGCTGAACTTGGCCTCCTGCCGCCCGGCGAAGATCTCGCGGAAGCCGTGCAGGATCCAGCGCGTCTGCGTGACCGGGAACAGGAGCCCCTCCTTGATGCACGCGCTGAACGGCGCCGGGTGGAACTCCTCTTTCGCGTCGATCTGGATCCCGATGCGGTACTTGGCGCCGTCTTTCGCCGGCGTCATGGTGAACGTCATCGGCTTGCCGTCGCGCAGCACGTCGATCTTGACCGGGTTGCCCTGCGACGCGTTGATGTACCCCGACACCTGGTCGTAGTCGGTGAGCTTGTTGCCGTCGACGGCGAGCAGCTCGTCGCCGAGCTGCAGCCCGGCGGTCGCGGCGGGCGTGCCGGCGGTGACCGCGCCGACCAGCGGCGTCTTGCCCGCGACCGGCACGCCGAAGCCGAGGTACACGAACATCATCAGCACCGCGGCGAAGACGTAGTTGGTGCCCGGCCCGGCGAAGATGGTCGCCAGCCGCTGCCACACCGGACGATTCGGATACGCGCGCGGATCGTCGGCGGCG
>DASREC010000040.1:0-5400 GCA_035652295.1 Polyangia bacterium | reverse complement strand
GAGGTGGATGTTCGGCTTTGAAGGGAATGGACGCGAGGTGCGAGCTCGGAAGAGGCGCGGGCTACTTCTTGGTGTACGTGATCTCCATGGCCTTCATGTCTTTGCCGTCCGGCCCGGGCGCCCACATCTCCATCGTGTGCTTCTTGTCGCTCTCCATCTTGGTGACGAACTTGACCGGGTGCTTGCCCATCGGGCTGTTCTCTTCGCCCGTCATGGTCAGCGTCTTGGTCTTATCGTCGTAGGTGCCCTCGGTCATCATGATCGCCGTGCCCATCGAGTCGACCCAGGTCGACTGAAACTTCTGCGAGACGTTGTCGAAGCCCATGAGCCCCATGCCGGTGAACGGCTTGTTCATCCAGGTGCTCTTGTGCTCCTCGACGACGAAGCGCCCGTCGAGCGCCGACTTCATCTCGCTGGTGCCGCTCACCTCCATCGGCTTCGCCTGACCCGGCATCCAGAACTTGCCGGCGGTGGTCCAGGTGCCGACCATGCCCTGAAGCATCTTGTGCTGCGGCCCCGGCGTCGCCGCCTTCTCCATCGCCTCTTGCATCGCCTTCATGTCCGGCATGCCTTTTTCGGCGGGCTTGGCAGCGGCCGGTTTCTTCTGCTCGGCGAACGCGCCCACCGTCATCAAGCCCACCGCTGCCACCGCACAGGCCACACGTCGCAGATTCATGTTGGTTCCCCTTTCGGTTGAAGAATCGTGAGAAACGAGGGCATGTCGCCACGCGACGCGCGCGCTGTCAAGGATTCAGATAAAATGGGGCGTGTGGGGAGGTCTCGATGCGCCTAGGTTTGCTTATCTCGTGCGCGGCGGCGTTCGCCGCGTGCAGCAGCACCACCAACAACGTGGAGTCGTACACGGTGCAGTCGGAGCTGGTGCTCGCCGACGTGGCCGGCACGTTCTACTCCTACGGCGCGACGCTGCCGCGCACGCACCTGATCTTCGCGCAGACGCGCCTGCCGTCGACGATGGTGGGCGCGCCGCAATATCTCGATCCCGACTTCACCACGCAGAGCGGCTGTGTGGTCAATCGCTACGACTCGACCGCGACCCCGTATCCCAACCCCGACGTGGCGACCGGCCAGGCGACGTACACCGGCTTCGCCGCCAACCTGCTCGCGCTCGACGGCAAAACGCCGCAGCCCCCCGGCGTGTACGGCGCGCCGATCCCGAACGCGATCAACTGCACGCGCGACATTCAACCGTACTACGCGTGCACGTTCGGCAGTAAAGGCGGCGTCGAGAAGATCGCCGGCGACGATCCGTTCACCGTCAGCTTCCCGGCGGTCGCGCCGTCGGTGTACTCGACGCTGTGCCCCGGCTGCACGTGCGACACGCAGATGGTCCCCGACGGCGCCGGCGGCATGACGTCGGTGTGCGAGCAGCATCCGCTCGCCGACAGCGCGCACGTGACGGAGGATCTCGGCCCCGGCGGCGGCTACAGCGCGTTCACGCAGGTGGCGCTGCCGGTGGTGGGCACGCCCGACAACCACCGCTTCGTGCGCGTGACCGTCGGCGGCGCCAACGTCGCATCGCTCGCCGACGTGACGCTCGACGGCACGCAAGACATCTCGATCGGCTGGAACTGCTCCGCCACCGCCGGCGACACCGTCCCCGCCGGCGTCGCGTGCCCCCACGCCGACGCGACCAACACCGGCATGATCGGCGTATGGGCGATCTCCAGCACGCACCCGCGCGATCAATTCGCGCTCGGCACCGCGTTCAGCGTGGCGCAATGTTTCGACCCGATCGACGACCCCCGCGCGACGATCATCCTCAAGCGCGAAGCCATCCAGGTGCTCCTAGGCCAATCCCCAAACGGCTCCGTCCTCCTCGTCGCCGCCCGTCTGTTCGTAGTCCCCTCGACGAGCCTCGACCACAGCGTCTGGCTCGCCGAAGGCCGCGGCCAATTCGCCCTGATTAACCATGGCACTCCGATTGAAACTGATATGGCGATGTCCCTCCCCCTCGACGCTTCCCCCACCGACTAATCCTCTCTTCTCTGTTCCCCAAATCTCAATCGTCAACACCCAGTGTCAGGCGACGGGGCCTCGCTGTGGGCAGGCGGTCTGCCGGCTGTCCACAGCGAGAGCGCTGTGCGCGTCCCCGTCGCCGTTCGCAGCGCCACCCTCCATTTCAAATCTCTCAAAATACCAGTTGCGGTCGCCAAAAGAATATATATGCTAAAATCAAGATGGAAACGCAGCGACGGCGAAAGCGGCAACCAGCGCAGCTCGCGCTCAAGCTGCGGCCGCGAACCTGGGGCGGAGCGCGGCCGAATTCGGGCCGGCGCAAGAAGACTGGCGCGGGCGTCTCGCATTTGCGCCGTCCGCGTTTGGCCGCGCGCTTTCCCGTTCACGTAGTCGTGCGTGTGAATCGCGAGACGTGGAACATGCGCGCGAGCCGCTGCTTTCGCGTCCTGCAGCGCGCGTTTCGCATTGCGCGCGATCGATTCGGAATGCGGCTATGTCATTTCAGCGTAATCGGCAATCACCTGCATTTGCTGATTGAAGCCACCGACGAGAAATCGCTGTCGAGAGGCATGCAGGGATTGGGCGTCCGAATGGCCAAAGCGCTCAATCGGGTAATGAAGAAGAAAGGCCGCGTTTATTCGGATCGTTATTACGGCCGAATCCTGAAAACGCCGAGCGAGGTCGCGCGCGCGATGAACTACGTCCGCTCGAACGCGGAGAAGCACGGGCTGATTCGGCGCGGGATCGATCCGCGCTCGTCGTGGGATCGCAGCAACCGCGACTGCGTCACGGCTGCTGCGACGTGGTTGCTCGCGACCGGCTGGCGTCGCACCGGTTCACTCGAACGCTAAGGCTCGCCGAGCGCGGAGGCCACGCAGTCGCGGCCGTCGCCGTCGAAGTGCCAGGTGCGCCGCCGGTCGTCCTGCATGCCGATGCGCTCGCCGATGAACTGGAGACAGCCGGGACAGGCGCCAATCACGTCGCGCCGCACGCGCGCCAACCGCGCGCGCGCACAGTCGCCGTGCCAACGCCGCCCGCGAGAGTCGTCGATACCGAGCCCGTCGGGATCCGGCGGCGCGGTGCAACCGGGGCAGCTCACGCGCCCGAGCTTACCATGCGCGCGCGTCAGTGATTGAGCGCCGAGACGTCGTCAATGAGCAGATACGTCGGATCGCCCGCGTACCCGTCGTCGTGCGTCTGGAAATACAAGACCACGCTCTTGCCGCGATACGGCGTGAGGTCGAGCGTCGCCTGCTTCCAGGCCGTGTCGTTCTCGCACGAGTTGAAGATGCTCGCCAGCACGTGACCGCTGGTGTCTCTCACCTGCGCGTTCTGCTGATCGTATTGAATGGTGTCGCTGGTCGATCCCATGTACCAGAACGACAGCGTGGTGGTGCCGCTCGACGGAATGGCGATCGTCTGCGCGATCGAGCTGTCTCCATTGTACGCATTGAGATCGCCGACGCGCGCGCAATACGTGCCGGTGTGCGAGCTGGCGCTGCGCTCCTTGGTCACGCCGCTCAGCGTCCAGCCGCCGAACGCGCCGTCCTCGAAGCCGCCGTTCACCACCAGCTCGCTCCCGCCCGTCGGCGGCGGATTGGTCGGCGGCGGGTTCGTCGGCGGCGGATTGGTGGGCGGCGGATTGGTCGGCGGCGGCGGCGTGACGTTGCCGCGGTGATCGACGCAAGCGCCCGCTTGATTGGACCACTCGAGCTGCACGGTATAACCCGCGGCCGATCCCTGGCGCGCATTGCAGATGTCGCCGATCTCGCCGTAGTTGTCGTCGTACCAGGCGACGTCGCCCTGTCCCACGTCGGCGTCGGTGACCGCCTCGATCATCTCGTGCGACGACACCGACGTCTGGTTGTTGAATGGATCGGAGTTCGAGCCGCAGCCGTTCTGGCAGCCGCCACTGGCCACATCGGGCAACACACCATAGTAGACGTTGTGACCATTGTGCGAGAACGAGCTGTGATACGCGCAGAACGTGCTGCACGAACGGCTGCCATCGGACATTGAAATGACGGCGCCCGGCGGGAAGTGCACCATATAGAGCGAGTTGGCGGTCGGCGCGGCGACGCGGCCGGCGTCGATCAGCGCCGCCACCTGCGACTGGATCTGCCCGTCGGTGACGTTGCCGGTCGCGCCGCTCGCCACCACCGAGCCGCCGAACGTGCCGCGCCCGATGGTCTGTGAAGGCGTGTTGTATTCAGAGAGCCAATCGAAGTAGGCGCTGGCGGTGACCGCGGTATAGAACGCGTTCAGTCGACTTTGATTGGACACACTGGAGTTCCAGAAGACGGTTTGAATGTTGACGGAGGAGAGGACCGGCCCGCCGTTATAGACGAGGTGCGGCGAGCTCGACACCGCCGACGAGACCGAGTCGCCGTCGCCGGGGTGGTGGATCGGCATGATGTGCGCGCCGTTGATGTTGAGATTGGGTCCCGGGTCGCCGCCGCCGCCGCCACTCACCACGCCGCCGGTGCATCCTGCGAGCAACATCGCCGCGGGAATGATGCGGAGGCCGATTCTCGTCGTGGGCCGCTTCATGGTGGCTCCTTTTCTGCGTCCTTCGGGCCGCGCTGCAAACCATCAGTTGCGATTCGTCCTCGTTCCCCGCGTCGATTTCTCGACGGCGAAATAGCAACGCGCGCGCCGAATCGCGCGCGAGGCCGCCGCGCGAAGCGAGCGCCGCGATCGCCGCGCGCCGCGCGACCGAGATTTTTTACTGCACACAAAACGCAGCGGGCGGGGCTGCCGACTCCGTGGCAGGGCGCCGCACCTCGCCGTAGCGTGGTGCCACGTCGCAAACAATCGGACTCAGCGTCGAGGGCGCACACGCGCGCCGCTCGACGGACAGTACGCGCGCGACGTCCGACCGTCAGCGATCTCGCAATTCAAACTTCAATCAATGTTGTTTGAGACGGCGCGCGAAAGACTACTTCTTGAGCGCGGCGATCGCGGACAGCACGTGCGGCTTTTCGCGGAGCGCTTCCCAGCCGCCGTACATGGCGAGCTGCCAATCGGTCTTCCAGCGGCGCAGGAACAGGATCACGCGCTTCGTCTTGCGGAAGCGCGCCTCGTCGAGCGTCGAGGCGTAGCGCGGCAGGATCGGCGACGGTACGCCCTCGTAGCCGTGCTCCTGGATGTGCTTGCCGATGGCTTCGTTCAGCTCGCGGTCGGCGTCGAAGACGCTGAGCGTGCCGCTCGGCGCTTCGCCGGTGCCGCTCCAGCGCAGCGTTTCGAGCACGCGAAAGCGCATGTCGTCGGGATTCTCCGGATGCACGCGCTCGCCGACGATCACCGCCTCCGATCGCCCGAGCACCTGCTCGAGCGCCGCCGGCGAGAAATGGACCAGCGACGCGAACGCGGTGCTCGCGAGCAACGTAAGCAGGATTGCGCGCATGAAGTGATTCTATCCCG
>DASREC010000039.1:0-23856 GCA_035652295.1 Polyangia bacterium | reverse complement strand
GGTGCCCGAGCTGCGTCCACGACGCGCCGTCGTAGTGCGCGATCGCGCCCGCGCTGCCGGCGGCCCAGAGATCGTTCGGCGCCGGGCCCCACACCGCCGCCAGCTCGCCGACGAGCTCGAGCTGCACCGGCTTCCAGCTCGCGCCGTCGTAGTGGGAGATCTCGCTCGAGCCGGGCATCACCCAGACGTCGTTCGAGCCGGTGCCCCAGACCTGGCCGTCGCCCGCGCCGCCGTTGAGCGTCACCGCGGTCCAGGCCGCGCCATCATAATGATAGAGGTCGAACGTTCCGAGCACGTAGACGTCGGTGGGGCTCGAGCCCCAGATCGAGCTGTTGTTCGGCTCGCCGATGAGCATGCGCGTCCACGCGCCGCCGCTCGAGTGCGCCACGATCGCTTGCGAGCCGGTGACCCAGAGATCCGTCGGCGACGACGCCCACAACGACGTCAGGCCGTCGAGCCCGGTGGGCGTGGTCACGTCGCTCGCGGTGAAGGCGCTGCCGTCGTACGCGAGCACCTGCGTGCCGGCGCACAGCCACACCTGGGTCGCCGACAGCGCGAAGATGCAGCCGAGCCCCTGCATCGACGGCGTGGCGAGCGTCGACCACGCGGCTCCGTCGAAGCGGTGCACGGTGGCGGATCCGTCGAGCACCCAGACGTTGGTCGGGCCGAAGGCCCAGACGTGCGTCGCGTCCTTGAGCGCCGGCGCGCCGGCCGCGGGATTGAAGCCGCCGCCGGGATCGCCGCCGCCGCACGCGGCGAGCCACGTCGCGGCGAGGATCGCGGTCAATCGATGTGGGATCTTCATCACGAGTCCGGCGCCACCGATGATACCACTCAGTGCGCCTGGCAGGCGGTGAGCTGCGCCTGGCAATTCTGCATCACGCACGTGATGCACGCCTGCGAGCTCGGGTCCGAGCACGGCGGCGCGCCGGCGTCGCTCGCGTTCTGCGAGCACGCGGGGCCGGCGCACTGCTCGAGCGGCTGGAAATAGGTCATCGCCGCGGTGCTGCCGAGCTGGATGCAGGCGCTCACGCAGCTCCCGCTGTTGGTGCCGGCGCACGCGCGCGTGCAGGCGACCATCTGCGCGCAGTCGAGCCGCGCGAGATCCGCGGCCGCGATCAGATCGGGCGCCGCGGCGAGATCGGGCGCTGCGAGATCGGTCACGTTGGGGCTCGACGTGTCACAGCCGGCGAGCAGCAAGGCAAACAGGACGTAGCGCATGGTGGTCTCCTCAATCCAAGTCGATGCGCGCGCCGAAGTGCAAGCCCGCCGCCAGCGCGCGCCCCGGGCTCCGCGCGGCGAGGCGCGTGGCGCCGTGGCGAAGATTCGTCTACGCTCCGCAGCGCGCGTCGAATATTGAACTGCGCGCATCTCACCGCTTCATCGCCGAACAAGGAGGATCGCATGTACATCATCGCGGGAGTCTCGGGTCACGTGGGTTCGGTCGTCGCAAAGCAGCTCCTCGACAAGAAGCAGCCGGTCAAAGTCATCGTCCGTGACGCGCAAAAAGGCGCGCCCTGGTCGAAGCTGGGCGCCGAGGTCGCCGTCGGCTCGCTCGGCGATCAGGCGTTCCTCACCGGCGCGCTGCGCGGCGCCAAGGCGTTCTTCACCCTGCTTCCGCCCGACTACTCGTGGACCGATGTCTACGCGTCGCAGCGCAAGCTCGCCGACACGATCGCCGGCGCGGTGAAAGCGAGCGGCGTGCCGCACGTCGTGATGCTGTCGTCGATCGGCGCCGATCTCGCCGAGGGTACCGGGCCGATCAAGGGGCTGCACCATCTCGAGAACGCGCTGCGCGCCGCGGGCACGAACCTCACCGCGATCCGCGCCGGCTCGTTTCAGGAGAACGTGGGCATGGCGCTCGGGGCGGCGCGCAACGCCGGCATCTATCCCAACTTCCTGCCGTCGGCGGACTACCCGGTCCCGATGATCGCGACGCGCGACATCGGCGCGCTGGCGGTGCAGTCGCTGCTCGAGGGCGCCAAGAAGAGCGAGACGATCGATCTGCAGGGCCCGGCGTATTCGGTGCGCCAGCTCGCGCAGAAGCTCGGCGCCGCGCTCGGCAAGACGCTCAACGTCGTCGACGTTCCGCCGCAAGGTCAGGTCGCGGCGATGACGCAGGCGGGTGTGCCCAAGCCGTTCGCCGAGGAGTTCGCCGAGATGTACGCCGGCTTCGCCAGCGGCAAGGTCGCGCCGAGGGGCGATCGCGCCGTCACCGGCAAGACCGAGATCGACGAAGTCATCCGCGCGCTCGTCTCCTGATCCGCCGCTCGCCGAACCGCTTGGCGCTCCGCCGGGCTGCTGAGCGTCAGTAGGCGCCGGAGTCGTAGGTGCCGGAGCCGCCGCGATCATCCGGCCGCGCGGCGGAACAGGCCGCCGGCGCCGCCGACGAAGGCGGATCCGGCCGGCGTCACGCATAGCGACGCGAGGCTCAGGGAAGACGCGCGTCCGCCGACGCGCGGGATCACGTGCAGCCCGAGGTTGAGCGATTGCCAGCGGTCGCCCGCCGGCGGGAGGCGGAACACGCCGTCGTGCGAACGGCCGCGCGCGAGCGCCCACGCGGCGCCGTCGGGGCCGCGCGCGAGCGACTGCAGATCGACGGCGCGCGCCTCGAGCAGCCCCCACGGGCCGTGCTCGTGGCACTCTTCGGCGAGCTCGGCGAAGCTCGCGCCGCCGTCGAGCGAGAGCCAGGAGCGGTAGCCGGCGACGACCACGCGCTCGCCTTCGACGACGACGCCGGTGGCGGGCTGGTCGTGCAGCCGGCTCCAGCCGCGCTCGTCGCGGCGCCACAGCCCCGACGAGCCGGCCACCCACGTGCGCCCGCGCGCGTCGAACACGAACGCCGAGGCGCTGAGGTCGTCACGCTCCTTCGTCCAGGTGCGGCCGCCGTCGGCGGAGCGCTCGATCGCGCGCGTGATCGGGTAGCCGGCGTGCAGGATCGGGCGCGGGCCGGGGCCGCCGGGATAGAAGACGATGTCGTGGCGCTCGAGGCTGCGCCAGCGCGTGCCGTCGGGGGCGAGCGCCTCGACGACGGCGCCTTCGCCCGGCGGACGGCGCGGCGGCGCGGGCGCGCTGGTCCAGGTCGCGCCCTCGTCGGCGGAGCGCGCGATCGCCTCGTCGGTCTCGACGACGAGCGCGCCTCCGTCGAGCGCCACGCAACGGATGCCGCCTGCGAACGGGCGCGCCAGCTCCTGCCACGCGACGGCGTTCCGGTTGGCCCACGGCGGGTGCTTGCTCATCGAGGGCTCACTCGCAGTGCAGCTTCTTCATCGCGTTCTCGGCGGGCTTGCGCACCTCGAGCATGGGGTACGCGGCCGCCTCCTTGAGCGCGGGGCACGCCGCCGGATCGCCGATGCCCTCGAGCGCGCTGATGGCGATGGTGCGCTTGTACCAGTCGTCGGCGTCGCGGCGCGCCACGTCGCCGAGCGTCGGAACCGCGCGCGTGAGCTTGAGCGCCGCCGCCCGCCTGGCCGCGTTCCCCAGCACGTCGCGATCGTAGTCCTTGACCTTCTCGACGAGCACGTCCTCGATCGCCGGCCCCATCGCGCGCAGGATGCCGAGATCGTCGGCGCCGCCGTCCCCGCACCAGCAGCGACGCGTCTTGAGCACCTGGTCGCCGTAGTAGCGCGCGATGGCCGCGCGCTCGTCGTCGCTCGACGTGCGCTTGAGCCGCACGAACGCGGCCGCGCCGGCGAGCTTGGGATCTTTTTGCTGCTTGATGGCGTCGAGCGAATCGAACGCGACGCCGCGGCGCTCGAGCTGCGCGGCCACGCGATCGACGGCGCTCGCGTCGCTCTCGCGCGTGAGCAGGCACAGCACCTCGGCCTTCACGTCGTCGGGGATCTTCTTGGCGTCGAGCGCGTCGAGCGCGCGCACCATCGCCGGCGGCTCGACGATCGGGCGCAGCGCCGCGGCCAGGCAGCCGGCCAGCGTCGCGTGATCGGCCGCCGCTTGATAGGGCGCCTGCGCGCGCGACGCGTACTGCCCGCCGTGCAGTACCGCCTTGTCGATCTCGCCGTCGCCGGTGAAGCCGCCCGACTGCACGCGCTCGCCGCCGCGCCACAGCTCGCACGATCCCACCACCGACGCCGAGAGCCAGCGCTCGCTCTTGCGCCCGCTGCGCTGGCCGCGGGCGTTCCACTCGTCCGCCTGAAACGTCGACGACGTCGCGCTGCCGTCGAGCTCGATCAGCAGCTTGTACTCGGCGCGCGGGTCGACCTTGAGCCCGGCGCCGTCGAGAAACAGCTTGAGCGCCGGATCGAGCGACACGTGCGCCCGCGTCTTCTCGAACTCTTGTTTGATGACCAGCTGAAGCTTCTCCGCGCCCGCCGGCGGCGCGGCGGCGAGCACGAGCACGAGCGCGCAGGCGAATCCTCGCATGCGATCGATCTTACCGCGCGTGCTCGACGAACGCGACCGCGCCACCGGGAGGCGGAGCGCCGTCAGTCGGCCCGCCGGGGCTGGCGCTCGCTGTGCAGCCCGACCACGTTGCCCTCGGTGTCGCGCACCAGCGCGATGAAGCCGGGCGGGCCGATGTCGGTCTTGGGCATGACGACCTGGCCGCCCGCGCGCTCGACGCGCTCCAGGCTGGCGTCGAGCTTGCCGTCGGCGTCGAGGTAGACGAGCACGCCGCCGGCGAGCGGCTCGCGTCCCGGCTGCTTGACCAGCGCGCCGCCGACGCCGCTCTCCACCGCCGAGGCGAAGATCGCCATCGGGCGGTCGTCCTCCTGCTCGCGGCGCAGCTTCACGTCGAGCACCGTCTGGTAGAAGCGCACGGCGCGGTCGAGGTCGGTGACGAAGATTTCGAACCAGTGGATCGCGTGGCTCATGGAGGCCTCCTGAACAGTGCGGCGGCGCCGCGTGATGAGAGGAGCCTAGCAGCCACGACTGACAGCCTTTTGTCAGGTTTGTTTGGCCGGGTTCGTTCAGACCACCTCGGCGCTGATGACGCGGTCCAGGCGGAACTGGCGCGGCTCGGCCTTGTCGAGGTCGTCGCAGTTGAGCAGCGTCACCCCGCGCTCGAGGATCACCGACACGATGCGCACCACCCGCGTGGTCACCGCGTAGTCGGGGCTCTGGTAGCGGAGGCGCAGCGGCTGGCGCTCGAACCACGCCTGCTCGACGGCGCGCCGCACCGCCGGCCGGACCGCGTGCGCCGGGACGCCGACGAACTGGAGCGCGTCGACCAGGTCGACCAGCTCGCGCTGCGCCGACGCCGAGAGCGCGCCGCGCACCTTGTCGAGCGCGCCGCCGAGCGTGTCGGCGAACGGCAGGAGGCGCATGCGCGTGGCGAACTGCCCGAGCGCGACCAGCAGCGCCGCCTCGCGCGGCGTGAAGTTCACCGGCGGCAGCGTGTACGCGCGGTCGAGCGCGAAGCCGCCGCCGCGCCCGCGGTCGGCGCGCACCGGCAGCTCGGCGTCGCGCAGGCTGTCGAGGTCGCGGTAGATGGTCCTGAGCGTGACGCCGAAGCGCTCCGCCAGCGCGGCGGCGGTGACCCCGGCGCGGCGGCCGCGCAGGTACTCGGTGATGGCGAACAGGCGCTCGCGGCGGCGCATGATCGAATCATGACATGAAAGTGACACTCGCGATCGAGCGAGCGTCGCGCGGCGATCAGGGCCCCTCGCCGTCGTCGAGGTAGTGGAAGACGACCACGCGGCCGAACCACGGGAGCCAGCCGGGGTTGAAGTCGAGGCCGGCCTGGCGCACGCGCAGGTCGGTGTCGTCGAGGGCGAACAGCAGGTCGAGGTGCGTGCGCGTGAGGCAGACGCGGCCGCGGCGGCGCACCAACTGCTCGAGCGTGAGCTCGGCGTGGCGCTCGAGCCAGCGCTCGGCGGCGGCGCACCACGCGGCGACGTCGGGCTCGTCGAGCGGCGCGGGCGGCGCGCGGCGGACGGACGACGCGGCGGCGAGGGCGCGCGCGCCGTCGGGAGCGCGGCCCATCCACAACGCCAGCGGGAGGCCGCGCGCGTCGGCGAGCAGGCGCACGCCGGGCGCTTCGGGCGCGCGCGACATAGCGAGCGGCGCGGCGGCGAGCGGCCACCACGCGCGCGGCACGACGAACGGCGCGTAGCCGGCGCGCCGCGGCGGCTCGACGAGCGGCGCCAGGATCGGATCGTCGTCGGGGATCGCCAGCCGGCGCGCCAAGCGGCGCAGGACGCGGTGCGGGAGATCGAGCTCGAGCAGCTCCGGCTGCGCCGCCAGCAGCGACGGCAAACCGAGGCGCATGAGCAGCGGCAGCAGGAAGTAGAGGCCGGCCCACTCGGTGTCGGCGGGCTCGCCGAGGACGAGCGGCGGGCGGCGGCGCGACGGCAGGTGGAAGCGCGCGCGCGGCTCGACGGGCGCCGCGGCGCGCGGCTCGACGGGCGTGGGCGCGATCGGCGGCGCAGGCGCGTCGAGCACGACGGGCGCGGGCGCGCGCGGCACGACGGGCGCGGACGGATCCGGCGCGGAGGGAGCCGGCGCGGGCGCGCGTGGCTCGACGGGAGGCGGCGGCGCGATCGGTTTCGCCGGCGCTGGTGGCTCGACGGCGGCGGAGCGCGGCGGCGTGTCGCTCGGCGACGGCGCGGGCTGGTCGTTCGCGCGCGCAGGCGCGGGCTCCGTCGACGGCGCGGCGCGCACCAGGCGTTCGCTCACGCGGCGCGCGCGCGCGGCCAGCCGGCGATCGAGCAGCCGCGGCGGGCGCACCGCCGCCAGCGCCACCGCGGTCAGCCACACCACGCGCGCGTCGTCGGCGCCGAGCCGCCGCGCGAACGGCGCGAGCGCCTCCTCCCACCCGGGCGCGAGCGGCTCCGCCTCGCGCGCGAGCGGCTCGACCGGCGCGCCCGGCGCCGGCCGCGACCAGCCGAACGCGCGCAGCAGCGACTCGCCGTCGACGGGCTCGAGCACCGCCGCCAGCCGGTCGAGCGCGCGCGCCTCGACCAGCGTCTCCGCCAGCGCCACCACCGCATGCGTCCCGGCGCGCGTGCGCAGCGCGCCCTCGATCACGAGCTGCCAGAAGCGCCGCGCCGGCATCGTCGGCGCGTAGCCCGCCACCGCCGCGCGCCAGAACCACGCCTGCGCCGGCAGCCCGAGCGCCACGCGCCGCGCCAGCGCGATCAGCGGCTCCACCTCGTCGGCGAACCACACCGCGGGCGCGGCGGCGTGCGGCTCGTCGGCGCGCACCGCCCGCGCCGCGAGCATGCGCAGCTGCTCGCCGAACCGCAGCGCCACCGTCGACGGCGGCGCGCCGCTCGGGATGCGCCCGAGCGCGAGCTTGCGGATCAGCAGCACGCGCGGCCCCTCGCCGCCCGGCACCGTCATGGTGCGCAGCGCGTCCTCGACGAGGATCGCCCCGCGCCGCACGAGCTGCGCGTCGCCGGCACGCAGCTGGAGCCTGCGGACCCGCCGCTCCGCCGCGTCCACTACGAGAGCTGTTTGTAGCTCTGCCGGGTGTAGCCGAGCTGCGGATGTTGGAAGTGGACGGTCGCGCCCTTGGCCACGTTCACCACGCCGTCGTCGGCGTCGAGGATGCGCGCGCGCGCGACGCCGCCCACCACGTCCTCCACCGTGCCGCGCACCGTCGGGCGGTTGGGCTGCGTGTAGACGAACACGTCCATGCCCACGCGCACCAGCGACGGATCGATGGTGATGTGCAGGTTGCCGCCGCGCACCGCCGGCGCCGCCTGGTACATGTGGCCGGCGATGATCTGGTTCACCGGCGCGTGGCTGGCGAGCAGCACGCACACGCGCACCAGGTCGTGCATCAGCGACGTGGCCTCCGGCACCGACGGCGACACCTGGCCGTAGAGCCAGTCGACCATCTCCTGCATGTCGTGGCGATCGAGGAACGGCAGCTCGCCCCAGCGCGGCAGCGACGCCAGGTTGCGCAGGCTGACGCCGGCGTCGTATTGGCTGAGCTGCTCGGCCCAGTCGAGGCGGATGCGCGGCAGCACGCGGCTCAGCCGATCGTGCAGGCAGCTGGCGATGGCGGCGAGGTCCTGCAGCTCCTGCGCGGCGCGCTGCCCGAGATCGGCGCGCCCGTGGCCGCCGTCGATCAGATCGCCGACGGAGACGTGCTGCCCCGTCAGCACGCGCGCGTCCTGCCAGCTCAGCGTCGCGAAGATGCCGAGGTCGATCGCCGCCGCGCGCAGCCGCAGCGCCGACACCACCTGCCGCTGCGCGGAGAACACGCGGTCGAGCGAATCGGTGTAGCGCCCCGCCGACGCCTGCCACGTCCACGGCGAGTAGCCGAGCTGGTAACGCGTATAGGCGCGCAGCTTGGCCATGCGCAGGACGCGCTGCTGCGCCTCGAGCCGATCGAGCTCGTCGAGGATGGTCTCGAGCTGCGGGAACCAGCTCACCGGCCCCTCGCGGAACAGCTCGAGCATCGCCTGCAGATCGGGCGGCGTCGCGCCGTGGTCGGCGAGGCACTGCGGGATGATCGATCCGGCGATCGCGGGATCGAGCGTGTGCGCCGGCGCGTCGAGCACGCCGTCGGCGGTGCGCGCGCGCACGTAGGCGAGGAAGCTCACGTGGTGCGCGATCACCGCGTCGCGGCGCTGGTTGATGTCGGCGAGGCGGTGATCCTCGTCGAGCTTGAGGGCGCGCGCGGTGGCGACGTCGTGGCGCTGCTCGTCGAGCTCGCGCTGCACCGACGCCAGGCGCGCGTCGGCGGCGGCGAGGATCAGCCGGATGTCGTCGCGCGCGGCGGTGACGGCGGCCAGCGCGTTGCGGTAGCGCTGCACGATGCCCTCGGCGTAGCGGAACATGCGGATCGCGTCCTCGATGGCCGCGATGGTGTTGGAGTAGACGCCCGACTCGTCGCTGTCCTGCGGCAACGGGTACTCGTTGAGGATGTCGCCGAGCTTGACGCGCCCTTTGTACGTGTCGGTGTCGCGGTAGGTGGCGATGGTGCGGAACGGCGCCAGCCGCGTCTTCACCGTCGGCTGCGTGGGATCGAGCACCACGTCGACGCCGGAGAGCTTCTTGGTGGTCGGCGCGCCGGGCACGACCACGTCCTCGAAGAACAGCGTCGCGCTCGCGCTGCCGACGACGAACTGCTTGCCGCTGGCGTTGAACACGTCGCCGTTGGCGAGCAGCGCGTTCGGCACCACCACGTCGTCGAGGTTGATGGCGGCGTCGAGCAGCGCGATCACCGAGTCGTGCTTGTTGGTCACCGCCCAGTTGCGCGCCTCGTTCGCCGGCGACTCGAGCACGCGCTCGGCGATGGCGGTGGTGCGGATGACGAAGTCGGCGCCGGGCAGCGCGCTCTGGCCGGTGACGGCGTCGGAGGGGTTGTTGAACGTGCCGGCGCGGCTCGGCGGCGGGAGCAGGTTGGTGCCGCCGCCGCCGTCGAGCAGCCGCGCCAGGTTGGTGCTGGCGAGGTTGCCGCCGACGGTGAGCTCGTTGCGCAGCGAGGTCGACACCGACGGCGACGGCGAAAACGTCGGGGCGGTGAACGAGGTGCCGAGGTTGAGCGCGGCGAAGCGCAGCCGCGACGCCGTCGGCGCGCGCTGGGCGAACACGAAGCGGCGGATCGCCGGCGGCTGCGGCAGCGACGGACCGGGCCGCGCCGTCTTGAGCGTCTTCGAGAAGAAGTCGCTCAGCTCCTGCTTGACCGCCACCGCCGTCTCGCCGCGCGCGATGCTCGCCAGCGCCGGCGACGTCGCCAGCCGCGTCCCCGCCTCCGCGCCGAGCATGTGCTGGCGGATGCGATAGATGTCGGTCTGCGAGCGCAGGAAGCCGAAGTCGATCGCGTCGTCGGTCTTGTCGATGCTGCCCTTGAGCGCGGTGAGCCCGTCGTCGAGCGAGGGCATCGGCTGGCCGGTCGGCGGAATGAACAGCGCCTTCTCCTTGTCGGAGAGCGGCGCCATCGCCAGGCCGGTGTTGACCTTGTCGAGATCGGCGTTGTACTGCACGCGCGGCTTGGCGATCTCGATGGTCTCTTCGTCGGTGGGATCGTTGACCGCCACCTCCTGCTCGACGGCGTCGGGATCGGCCGTCGGGATCACCGTCGCCTTGTCGGTGCCGTAGAGCCGCTCGGTGACGTCGTGGATGAGCTGCCACAGCGTGTCGCGGTTGGCGCGGCGCAGCCCCGCCTCGGTGAGGAAGTGATCGATGGCGGCCTGGAACGCGGGATCGATCACCTCGGTCACCAGCAGGCGCGGCTCGTAGTACGCCTGCGGCACCGGCACCAGCACGCGAAGGTAATCGGGCGCGTCGAGATCGAACGGCTGCAGCGACGCGCTCGCCTTGAGCGCGCCGTCGAGCTGCTCGACGGGGATCGGCATGGCGTCGATGGCGAACGAGTCGGGGAAGAACAGGTTCTGCGTCGGGCGCAGCGCGAACGCGGCGCGCGGCAAAATGCCGCAGGGGGGCAGGTGGCGGAAGCTCTGCACCAGTTGGTTCATCGGCACGCCGGTCATCTCGTTGAGCTGCTCGGCGAGCTGCTGCATGCGCGCCTGGCGCAAGAGCAGGCTGGGCGAGCGCACGATGGCGCTGCGCCGGCGCGGGTGGCCGCCGGCGCGCACCACCGCCGAGCGATCGACGAACGTGGCGTCGGCCGCGCCCAGGCTGAGCAGCGCGATCGGCAGCCCGAACTTCTCCCACGGCAGGAGCTCGTCGGGCGCGAGCTGCGCCTCGGCCTCGAAGATGGCGTTGACCAGCAGGTTGCGCCGGCGCGGGCCGGCGGGCGGCAGCGCCCACGAGTCGGGCCAGCGCACCAGACGCAGCTTGAAGCCGTCCATGCGCTGCCAGTCGGCGAACGAGTCCTGCGACGGATCCTGCTCGCAAGGATCCTGGTCGTCGAGGTTGGCGATGATCTCGGCGGTCGACGGCGTCAACACCACGATGCTCACCGGCGGGCGCCCCGCCTCGACGTCGGGATCGGCGACGTCGACGGGATCGCTCACGCCCACCACCGGCACGCCCGCGAGGTCGACGCGCAGCGGCGCCGGCATCGACAGGTCCTCGCCCGACGGACACACGCCGTAGCCCGGCGCCACGTGCAGAAAGCGCGTCAGCCCGGCGAGCTCGAGATCGATCTCGAAGCCCACCACCACGCCCGCGGTCACCATGCGCCCGCGCAGCGCCAGCCGCGCCGCGCGCTCGTTCTGCTCGTCGATGAACGGCTGCTCGCCGAGCGCGCGCCCCGAGAACAGGTTGGGGTGCTGCCACGCGCCGTTGTCCACCACCGGCGCGAGATCGGGCACGAGCGCGACCACCCGCTCGCCGTCGAGCGGATCGACGATCGTGCGGCTCACGCGGCTGGCCAGCACGATCGAGGCCGGCTCGATGATCACGACTGGACCTCGCGCTGCTTGGTGACGATGAACGCCGCGAGGTCGGCGACGCGCTTGGCCGGATCCTCGGCCATGATGTTGGTGAGGATGTTGTTCTTGAACGTCGCCAGATCGGCGTCGGAGAGCTTGCGCGACACCAGATCGAACGCGGGGAGCTGGCCGGTCTGCGACAGCACCGGCATCAGCGTGTCGGCCTGCGGCTGCGCCAGGCCGGCGGCGAAGCGCGCGGTGCCGGCGCCGAAGTCGGGATCGGCGTAGAGCTGCTCGACGTCGAGCACGTTGGCGCGCGTCGGCGTGCCGGGGATCTGCTTGAGGTCGAACACCGCCGCCATCAGGTACACCTTCGACAGCGGATGCAGCGGCGTCGTCGTCAGCACCGGCAGCGGCGGCGGGATGATGCGGCCGGGCAGCACCGTGCCGGCGGGAGTCGCCGTGATCACGCGCGTCGGCACGTCGATGGAGATCGGCGGGCCGACCGGGCCGGGCCCGAACGAGATCGTCACCGGCTGGAACTCGGGCGACGAGAGCCAGTAGACCATCTCCGCCACCGCCGGCGCGGTCGCGCGCGCCTTGAGCGCGGTGAAGTCGGCGTTGGTCGGATCGCCCTCGGCGCTCATCCACTGCGCCAGGCGCTGCCCGTCCTGCACCTCGTCGCGCCCCGCCGCCACCGACACGCCGGAGACGCTCGCCTTGTAGTTGAGGTGGCGGCGGCGCACGTAGTAGAGCATCGTCTGTCCCGCCAGCTCGGTGCGCCACGCGGCGTTGATCGCGTCGGTGGGATCGAGCACCGGCGTGAACGGCCGCCCGACGAGCAGCCCGCGCAGCACGTCGATGGGCGCGCGCCGCAACACCAGCCCCGGCGCCACCGGCTTGAGCGTGCGCTGCAGCGACTGGAGCTGTCCCTCGAGCTTGCGCAGCTCGGCGCGCGGCTTCGGGATGAGCACCAGCACCGACGTCGACTCGAGCTGATCCGGCTGCGTGAGATCGATCGGCTGCAGGAGCAGGCTCTCCTCCAGCATCGCCGGCAGCTCGTCCTCCGGAATCACCGAGAGGTCGACGTCCACCTGCGACGGGAAATAGAGCTGCGAGAAGTCGGTCGGATCGATCGACGCCGCCGGCATGCGCCCCGCGGGCGGCAGCGCGTGGAAGTAGTCGTGTGCGGCAAAATGCCCGTTCTGCCCGCGAAGCTTGAGCACCTCGCCGAGGTGCTGGTCGTACTGCATCATGTGGGCTTCGCGCAGCGCGCGCGGCGAGATGCCGAGCCCGACGATGTCCTCGTGCTCGGCGCCGATCTCGCGCCGCACCATGAACGGATCGATCCACAAGATGGTGTTGTTCGACAGCATCAGCATCGCGATCGGCAGCGAGTTGGTCGGCAGCTCGGGCAGGCCGTCCTGCGTGAAGATGCGCTGCGCCGCGCGCGCGCGCGCCTCGATCGGGTTGGTGGCCGCGCCGTTCTCCGGATACGGCACCAGCGTCACCGCCACCGCCTCGATGATGTCGCCGTCGTGCGTCGAGCGCGCGCCCGACACCGACGTCGGATAGGACGCGATGGGATTGGCGGTGAACTCGACGGGCCGCAGCGCCAGCACGTAGAGGCCGGTCGGGCTGCGCTGCGGATCGTTCGGGATCTGGCTCAGGCCGAAGGCGGCGTTGAGCCGCTCGATGGTCGGCAGGTCGACTATATTAATGATGCGGTCCTGCGGCATCACCACCAGCTCGCCGGCCGGGGTCACGCCGTGGCCCGACGTAATCGTCACCGACGTGGCGCCCGGCGCCGCCGAGACGTTGAGCCCGGTGACCACGCCGGTGCCGCCGGCGCGCGCCAGGTCGGCCATGCGCAAGAGCAGGTAGTCGCGCTCGCGCGTGAGATCGAGCGCCGCCAAGAAGCGCCCGTTGAAGAACAGCGCCCGCGTGCGCCGCGCGTCGAGCACCAGCGTGCCCGCCTGCAGCATGTCGCTGACCTTGGCCGCGTCGCGCAGCTCGAGCCGCGCCGGGCCGAGATCGATCGAGGAGAGGTTCACGTTGACGGTGGTCATCTCAGATCCCCCACAGCAGCATGGCGAGCGCGTTGGTGGTGTAGACGAACGGGCGGTCGCCGTCGGCGACGAGCGGCGGGTTGTTGCTGCGCGCCGGCGGCAGGTCGGCGTTGGCGTTCGCGGTCGCCGGCACCAGCACGCGCGCCAGGAACACCGCGTTCGGATCGAAGTAGAGCTTGGAGTCGGGCCGCGAGTCGGTGGGCAGCGCGGGGTTGGGCGCCGTCGGATCGATCGCCGTGTGGCCGTCGACGATCGCGTCGTGCAGCTTCTGTTTACGCTGCGGATCGGTGGCGCCCTTGAGCGGCGACCAGCGGCTCTGCGGCAGCGGCGGCGTGTCCTCGGCGCGCGCGATCAGCTTGAGCTCGTACGCGTCGCGCAGCCGCGACGGCGCCACCGCGTCGAGGCCATCGAACGGCCCGGTGGCGAACGCCGGCGTGAAGCCGCGCTCGCACACCGCGAAGCGCAGGTACACGTCGGCGATCACGCCGCCCGCCGCCGCCGGCGCGCCGAGGATCGTCGTCGCCTGCGCCGGCGTGTAGAAGCGCAGCTCCGACGTCTTCCACCCCTGCACCCAGCGCGGCAGGCGGATGCACGCCTCCTGGCGGATCTCGACCAGCCGCCCGACGCGATCGACCGCCACGCCCGCCGACACCTTGATCTCGTCGGTGGGTTGATCCCACGACACCTTGAGCCCGCTCAGCGTGCCGGCGCCGGAGAGGAAGGCCAGCGCGCGCGCCAACCGGCCGCGGTGATAGTCCTGGTCGGCGCGGAACGAGTTCTTGTCGAGCGCGATGCCGGTCTCGTAGTAGACGCGGTCGAGATCCTCGCGCGTGTCGAGCTTGGCGTCGAGCGTGTCGAGCGTGGTGGTCATCGAGCCTCCTCGGTCATCCGATCACGAGCGGCGATCGGATCTGCAGCGTCAGGATCTTGGGCGCGCTCGCCACCGGCGGGCGCGTGCGATCGGTCGCGTCCTCGACGACGAGCTGAAACCGGTACACGCCCGCCGGCAGCCCACCGTCGACGGTGACGGTGGGCGTGGACGTGACCACCTCGACTCCCTGCGTGAACTTGGCCATGGCTACCCGATCGGCGTCGGCGGACCGGGCAGCGGGCCCGGCGTCGGGCGCGGCCCGATCGCCGGCAGCAGCGTCCAGCGCCAGGTGACCAGCTTGCCGCCCGGGCTCGTCGACGAGCCGCCGTCGAGCGTGAAGGTGGTGACCGGCGCCGGCGCGGCCGGGTTGAACACGAAGTTGGCGACCGGCTGCGCCACGATGGTGACCTGCACCGTCTTGGGCGCCGACGACTTGCCCGACTCGTCGTCGACGATCAGCTGGAACGTATAGGTGCCGACGGGCAGGCCGCCGTCGACGGTCACCGTCGACGACGTGAACTTCTGCTCTTGTCCGGGTACGAAGGTGGGCATCGTGGTCTCCTAGTTCGGTTTCAGCAACGTCCAGCGGTAGTCGATGATCGGATCGCCCGGCGGCGACGTGGAGCGCGAGCCGTCGAGCGCGAACGTCTGGCCGAACGGCACGGTGAGATCGCCGCTCGGCTGCGCCACCGGCGGCGCGTCGGCGCGCGCCACCTCGCCGATGCGCGGGTCGAGCGACGCCGGCTGATCGAGGTAGTCGCTCACGCCGATGCGGCTCGCGCCGACGGTGACCGGCTTGGGCGGCGGGAGATCGCGCAGGTACGTGTCGACGCCGAGCAGCGACGCCAGCCCGACCAGGAACGGCTCGGTCGACGTCACCACCTGGTAGTCGACGTGCGCCGGCTTCTCCGCTTCGACGACGCGCTTGATCAGCGCCACCGTCTCGTCGTCGAGCGCCTGGTGCACGAAGATGGTCACCCGGTGCGCCAGCCGCTCGAACAGCTGCTGCACCGCCTCGCTCTCGTCGGTGGTGAGGATCGCCTGGTCGCGGAACAGCGCCAGGAACTCCTTGTTCGTCTCCTCGCCGAGGAACAGCGTGTCGCCGACGTAGCTGTTGCCGCTGATCATCAAGCCCGGCAAAAGCGGATCGTCCTCGACGTCGAGGCGCGCGCCGAGGATGGTGGCGAAGGTGCGGCGCAGGCGCCAGTCCTCGAGCACCACCACCGTCCCCGTCGACACCATGCCGCCGGTGGCGAGGTCGAGCGCCTGCTCGAGCCCGCGCAGCGTGCCGCGCCGCTTGTAGAGATCGGGCGCGTTCTCCAGCATCGCGCGCCGCCGATCTTCGGGCAGCGCCGGATCGAAGTCGAAGCCGATGAAGCCGCCGAGCCACGGCAGCGCGTCGGCGGGCGTGGTGCGCGCGTCGGTGAGCAGATCGGCGAAGCGGATGCGATCCTCGATCTGCGTCAGCACGCCCTCGAAGTTGGCGAGGTAGCGATCGAGGAAGTCGGCGGGCGTGGCGCGATCGGCCGCGTCGGCGTCGGGGCCGAACACCGTCTCGTGATACAGGCGCGGCAGGTAGCGATCGCGGTAGGAGAAGCGCGACGCCCACGCGCGCAGCGCCGCCAGCTCGGGCGTCGAGCGGCCGTCGCCCGACAGCTCGGCGCGCACGTGCAGGAAGCGGCCGCGCAGCGCGCGCACGCGGCGGCCGGCGCGCTGGATGAGCGCGGTGAACAGCCCCGACTGTCCCGGCTTCGCCGCGCACGGCAGCAGCCCGTCGTGGAACGCCAGCTCCGAGCGCTGCCGCAGCCACGCGCCGCGCGGCACGTCGCGATCGGACGACGCCGGCGCGCCGCCGATGCGGTGCGGGAAATAGTCGAGCGCCGCCGGATCGGCCGCCGGATCGTCGGTGGCGGCGAGCCACACGTCGATCTCGGTGTTCGGCGGCACCGCCGCCTCGAGGTACAGGCGGTGCCACACCGTGCGCGGATCGCCCGAGTCGATCGGCGCCGCGTTGCGCGCCGAGCCGCGCCGCTCGTACGACGGCATCGACACGTAGTTGAGCGGCTGCGCGCCCGCGCCCGCCGTCGGGTACTCGGCCGGCAGCGCGAGGCCGTGCAGGAACGGACCGCCGTCGTGGCCCTGCAGCGGATAGAAGTCGCCGACCGGGTTCAGCGACGTGGCGTCGGGCCGCGCGGCGTAGGCGCGCACCTCGCGCGCCGGCGTCACGCCCGCGCCCGCCGGCGTGACGTCGCACAGCACCGCGAGCCGATCGGGCTCGGCCCACGTCAGGCTGTAGGGATGGCGCGAGCCGTTGAGCCGCACCGGCGCGCCGAGCGTCGCGCCGTCGAGGAAGCGCACCGCCGCGTCGACGTTGCCGAGCCCCGACCAGGACAGCACCGCCAGCCGCCCGTCGGGCGAAGCGGCCAGCGCCACCGCCTGCTCGGGCGCGGTGAAGCGCACGGCGTCGAACAGCTCGAAGCGCGGCGGATCGAAGTTCTCCGGATTGGGACGGAACACGTCGGGCGCGTACGGACCGTACGGGCGCGGGCGCAGCGGCAGCCCGTGCAATCGCCCGAGCAGCCCGCCCTTGCGATCGAGCGCCCACACGCCGCCCGCCGGATTCGCCGCGAGTCGCCACGGCTGAAACGTGGCGAACGAGATCTCGGCGTCGGGCCAGCGGCCGCGCCGATCGCTGAGCACGATCTTCTTCTGCGCCTCGAACGCCACGTAGAGCACGCCGTCCCAGCCGAGCACCACGTCGGTCGCCTGCTGCCCCGCGGGCGCGGTGTAGATCGGCACCTCCCCCGCCACCGCGCCCGCCGCCAGCACCTGCCCGCCCGCCGCGCTCCAGCGCGCGCGCGTGCCCCACGTGTCGCGCGTGCCCGGCACCAGCTCGACGAGCGGCATCGCCGCGTCGACGTTCTCCGCCGCCAGCGACGGCGCGCGGCTCGCCAGCCGCAGCGTCGAGCGCCGGAAGTCGGTGAGCGGAGGATCCTCCACCGGCTTCCAGTGCGCGTCCTGCGCGAGCAGGTAGAAGCGCTGGCCGTTCGCGTCCACTCAGCAGACCTCGGGCACCACCGGCACGGCCACGCCCTGGCCCTGCGCGAACGGATTGGCGACGCCGTGCAGATCGTCGGGCGGCACTTCGTCGGCGACCACCACCACCGAGAGCAGCTCCGGCAATTGCCAGTCGAGCAGATCGTGCTGCGCCTGGAACTGCGGCGGCACGCGCTGCAGCTTGGTCCAATCGCCGTCGCCCTGCTTGAAGACGTTGACGCCCAGCACCGCCTGCACGCCCGGCACCTGCGCCACCACCACCTCGACCTCGCGGTCGCGCACCGCGCGCGCGAGCGGCCAGCCGGTGCCGTCGGGGCCGCCGGGCACGAGCGGCCAGAAGAAGCGGCGCAGCGCGAGCCGCACGTTGGTGAGCGTCTGGTCGCGCGAGAAGCCGTCCTTGATCGTCACGCCCACGCTCAAGCCGATCGGCTTGTACTCGGTGCCGATGGTGTAGAGCTCGCTCGTGAGCGGGCGGCGCTCGTCGAGGAACGCGTGCACCGCCTCGAGGAACGGGCGATCGGGGCGCGGATTCGGCGGCGGGCCGAGATCGGCGAACGGCAGCACCAGCACCGACACCACGCCCGGGATCCCCGAGCGGCGCTGCTGCGGCTTGAAGCCGGGCATCACCTCGACGCGGCCCATCATCACGCCCGGCGCCTGCGCCGCCAGCGCCTGGAAGTCCTGCGCCGTCACCGCGCGATCGCGGTTGCGCAGGAGCTGCGGGATGCGGCGCTCGGCGGTGGCGAGATCCTCGGAGTCCTGCCCGCCGTCGGTGGGCAGCGGCTGCACCACCTTGAGCTTGCGATCGATGCGCTGCCCGTTGAAGTCGCGCGCGCTCACGTCGCCGAGCGAATGGGGCGCCAGGTTGCCGGCGACGCCGCCGCCCGCGCGCATCATGCCGACGCGGATGCGCGCGCCGAGCGGCGGAATGCGCCCGTGCACGCCGTCGCCGAAGCGCACCGTGCCCGCCTCGGCGTCGAGCGCGTAGACGCCGTCGCCGCCGCCGGCGAGCAGCGTATCGTCGATCAGCGTCCACGCCTGGTAGCCGCGCTGCGGCTCCTCGACCTGGAGCACCAGCGTCTCCTTCTCCACCGACGTGCCGGGGAGCTGCAGCTCCTGCTCCGGCCGTCCCGTCGACTGGCCGATCACGCGCCCGGTCACCGTCGAGCGTTGATCGATCTCGACGGCGTTGATGCCGACCCAGCTCAGCGCCAGGCGCGTGACGCCCTTGTCGGGACGCAGGCGCAGCCAGCACACGAGGCGCTCGGCCTGCGCGGCGTCGTCGAGCCGCGGCGGGCGATCGTCGGTGCCGGCGTTGACCGCGCGCCGCACGTCGTTCGGCAGCGCGCCGAGCCGCGACTCCGACGGGAGCTGCACGCGCAGGACGCCGCGCCGCGTGAGCCCGGCGGTGGTGTCCTCGAGCTCGTCGCAGGTGACGTACTCGGGCTTGCCGCCGACCTCTTTTCCCGTCGAGACCTCCCACACGTGCGGGATGCGCCCGCGCGGCCCGATGTCGGTCGACAGCGGATCGGGCATGTTGATGTTGGGCATCACGCCGACGTTGAGCAGCACCTGCCCGCCGTTCGGATCCTTGCCGAGCGCGGCGCGCGCGTCGTCGAGCTGCTCCTTCTTGGGCGCGAGCAGCGCCAGCCACAGCGAGCCGTCGATGGTGTCGCCCACCAGGTCGAATCCCGACGGCTGCGGCGCGCCGCCGGCGAATACCGGCGTGGTCACGTACAGGAGCGGCGGGCCCGACAGCCCGTACAGCGCCGACAGCCGCGAGGCCAGGTCGCCCATCTGCGACTTCTCGTCGTCGGTGAGCTTGCGCTTGTAGAACCCCTCGGCGCTCACCGGCACCACCGTCAGCTCGCGCCGCGTCTCGAACGGCACCGGCTTGTCGATGCTGGCCAGCGGCGCGACGCTGATCGCGCTCGCGTCGTCGTCGTCGATCTGCAGCGCGATCAGCCCGCGCGCCGCCACCGCCGCCTGCATCGGCGAGCCGAGCAGCCGCAGGAACGCGAGCCGCTGCCGCTCGGGCACCAGGTTGGCGCGGTAGAGCATCGCGTCGGTGAGCCAGGCGAACAGCTCGATGAGCGTGCGCCCGGGATCGCCGATGCGCGGATTGGTGTACTCGGGCGAGTGCGCCGGAATGCGGGACAGCACCTCGTCGACGAGGTCGGCGAACGAGCGGTCGTCGAGTGCAGGCGGCCGGATCGGCATTCGCTAGGCTCCAAGTTCCATCGTTAGCCCCATCGACCCGGGAGCGCCGGTGCGCTTGAGGCGATAGGCGATCTCGACGCGCACCGCCGACGGCTGCGCGGCCACCTCGGCGACGTCGATGCGATCGATCAAGATGCGCGGCTCCCATTTGGCCAGCGCCGCGCCGACGCGATCCTGGATTGCGCGCCGCGTGGTGATGGTGTTCGGCTGGTTCAGGAACTGCTCGAGCCCGGCGCCGAACTGCGGGCGCATCAGCAGCTCGCCCGGGCTGGTCGCGAGGATGACGCGGATCTGCTGCCGCACGCTCTCCTCGGCGGTCGGGTAGGCGATGGCGCCCTGCTCGTCGGGACGAGGCAAAAGCGGCCAGCCGAGCAGCGGCGGAATCGCGCGCGCGCCCATCAGAGCTTCCTCGGGATGGGGATGCAGATCTTGATGAACGCCATCCACCAGAAGACGATGTCGAGCAGCGTGAGGAACAGGTACAGGATGATGAAGGCGCAGATGGTGATGATCGGGATGTTGAAGCCGCAGATCCAATCGATCCCGTCGTCGTCGCCCTGCGAGCCTTTGCCGTCGATCAGATCCTTGGCTTTATTCTTGTTGAGGAAGTTGAACAGCGTGCCCGGCACCTTGAAGGCGACGTTGGGTTTGAACTTCTTCAAGTTGGCGAGCGACACCTCGGGGAGCTGAATCACCGTCGGCGGCAATTTGCCGCTCTCGAACCACGGCACGATCTCGAAGTCGGGGCTCGGGTCGCTCCACACCAGCTCGGGCGGGCAGCCGTCGTCGCGCAGGACGCGGATGAACGCGCGCACGTGGTAGAGCGCCTTCTGATCGTCGAAGCGTCCCTCGGCGGGCAGCACCGCGCGGGCGCGCGCGCCGAGCGCGCTGGTGACCGAGTCGTGGAGCGTCGACGCCTGCGCGGCGGAGACCGCGTCCCACGTGAGCGGCAGCGTCACCGACGCGTCGCCGCCGAGCACCAGCGCGTTGATCGCGTCGGTCAGGTGCTGGAGCGCGCTCGAGCCCGGGTCGCGATCGTCGTCGCTGAAGAACACGCGCAGGTTGCCGTCGATGGCCGTGCGCAGCGCCTCCGACTCGGGGCTGTCGCCGAGCAGATCGAGCTGCACCTGGAGCGTGCGCAGGAACTGCAGGTAGAGCTGCAGCGCGCTGTCGTCCTTCTGCACGTCCAGGCGGCTGAAGGTCACGCCGCCGATGGTGCTCGACAGCCGCAGGCCGTCGTTCTGCTGGAAGTAGACCGGCAGGATGCGATCGACGAGATCTTGCGTGGCGTCGTCGCTGGCGATCGCCGACAGCGCCGGGCTGGCCTCGCTGGTCTCCGACGACGTCACCGGCACCACGCCGTACAGGATCGAGCGGCGCGACGCCTCGCACACCTCGGTCGGCGCGACGAACAGCGCGGTCACGTCCTCCGACAGCGGCGCGGCCTGCGGCGTGAGCGCGGCGAGCAGCTTCTTCATCTCCGGCTGCCCGGCGTGAAACGGCTGCGGGCGGCGCGCCGGATCGGGATCGAGATCGGCGTCGTCGGCGTCGGTGAACGGCAGCCAGCCGCGCATCTGCCCCTCGGACTGCACCCACGCCTCGAGCACGCGCACCGTCGACGGCTCGCCGTCGTTCTTGGAGCGCTTCTTGGTGTTGGCGCGCGCCACGCGGCGCACCACGAAGCCCGACGAATCGATCTTCGCCGGATCGAGCCGCGGCTCGCCGAACTGATCGCACGCCGCCTCGAGCATCGCCAGCGTGAACGAGCGGTGCACCGGCTGGTAGAGCTTGATCGCACCCACCGCGTCGTCGGTGCCCGGCCGCGACGACTCGAGCGCCGGCAGCGGATCGAGCGTCGAGCACGCCGCCAGCGTGGCGTCGATGAACTTCTGATCGGTGCGCTCGAGCAGGAGCGGCACGCCGCCGCCGAGCCCGCGCAGCACCACGTCGTGTGCCATCATAGGACGTTCCCCGCGCCGGTGGTGTAGACGCCGCTGATCACCGTCGAGGCCTGCACCGTCACCGCCTGCAGGATCGACGAGCACGAGACCTTGGCCGCGGTGAAGCTCACCTGCCCGGCGGTGACGTTCATCTGCGAGCCGGTCATCGCGATCTTGCCGCTGGTCTTCACCGTCACGCCCTGCGAGTCGGAGGTGATGGTGGTGCCGCCCTGCTTGATCTCGACCTTGCCGCCCGACTGATCGGTCATCGTCATGGTGATGCCCTGCGGCGTCGACAGCTTGATCACCGCGCCCGCCTGCTCCTCGACGATGGCGATGCGCGTGCCGTTCTTGCCGGTGAGCGTCCAGCGATCGACTTGATCGCCCGCGCCGCCGAGCGTCTCCGACTGCTTGGCGTTGCCGTTCCACAAACCGCCGACGACGATCGGCAGCCGCGGATCGCCGTTGAGGAAGCTGACCAGCACCTCGTCGCCTTTTCCCGGAATGAAGAACGCGCCCATCTTCGAGCCGGCGAACGGCACCGCCACGCGCGCCCAGATTGGCGCGTCCTGCTTGCCGACGTTGTCGTGATCGTAGAGGCGGATCTGCACGCGCCCGCGGCCGGTCGTGTCCTTGACCGAGACCACCTCGGCGAGGTGCGTGCCGAGCCGCGGTTGCAGCGGCGCGCGTTCCAGTTCTTGCGATCGCATCATGGGTTCCCCAGCCAGGCGCCTTCAGCCTCGAAGTCGGTGACGTAGCCCGACCTCTGATCGAAGCGGTGCACCGCGCGCACCACGTAGTAGGTGTTGTCGAAGCGCGTGCTCACGCTCTTGAGCGTCACGTGCGTGCCCACGCGCACCTTCGGGTTGCCTTCGCACGTGCCGTCGACGATCACGAAGCGGCGCGCGCGGCGGTCGAAGTCGGAGTCGGCGATCGCCTGCGCCTCGGCGCGCGTGGTGGCGACCAGGTGGCCGACGTGCTCGGAGCGCTCGCCGATCGCGTCCGTGAGGATCGACGCGCCGGTGCGTCCCGCGCCCGGGCCGGAGTTCACGCCCTTCGACGTCGCCTTGATCTTGCTCCCCTTGACCTCGTCCCAGCCGGTGCACGAGGTCTCGGTCACCTGGTGCGCGAGATCGGCGGTCACGCGCACGCGGCGCAGCTGGCTGTAGAGCTCCAGCTCCACCTCGCTGCGCTTGACCTCGCCGCGCGGCGAAACCTGCAGCTCGTCGCCGACGACCTGCAGGTCGCCGTCGTAGCGCGCCAGCAGCCGCCGCAAGAACGCGAGGTCGCTCTCGTTGAGCTGCACCTGCGTGCCGAGATCGTCGGTGAGGCCGGTGGCTTTTCCGGTGAGCCCCATCGAGGACGCGACGCTGCTCGCCAGGTCGGAGAGCTTGAGGTTGTCGTGCGTCTTGGTGCGCCGCGTGAGCCGCGCCTGCTGCAGCTTGTCCTCGGCGAGCAGCACCAGCTCCGGCGGCTCGCCCTCGGGGAACTCCGACTCGAAGCCGGTGACCACGCCGCGGAAGATCTCCTGCGGCGTCTCGACGTCGCCCGAGTAGATGGCGAGCTCCGAGCCGAGCTTGACCGCCTGCTCGTCGTCGAACAGCAGCTCCGGCCCGCCGCTCGAGCCGCCGAAGTTGGCCAGGCGCAGCTCGAGCGAGCACAGCCCGCCCTCCTGCTCCACCATGCGCATGGTGAGCATCGCGGCGGTGACCTCGGTGTTGTCCTGCCCGTCGACGCGCACCGTCGGGCGCGCGTGATACGTCGGGGCGGTTGAGAGCGCTTGCTCGGCCATGGCTCAGTCCGCGTGCAGCCGGTGGTGGCGGCGGTGCATGAGCGTCAGCTTGCGCTGCATCTCCTCGAGGTCGTTCTCCGGCGTGTCGGCCTGCGCGCCGGCGCCCTGCGACGCCGCCGGCGGAGGCGCCGCGGGAGAATCGTGAATTTCGCCGTCGACCTGATCGATGATGACGCCCATCTCACACTCCGAAGCTGTCGAACGTGATGCGTTGGCTGAAGCTGGCGCCGCCGCCGACGTCGCTGGAGAAGCTCGACGTGGTGGTGGTGACCTGGCCGCCGACGCCGAACGTGCTGTTGTCGGTGACGCTGACCGAGACGGTGCCGTTCGATTGCAGGTAGGGGCGCGTGTCGATCGGCAAGGGGCGCAGCGGCTGCGGGGCGTTCAAGCCGGCGAACGCGCCCCACGTCGCGGGCACGCCCGCCGACGACAGCGAGCCGATCGCCGGGCCCATGAGCATGGTGTTGCCGTAGCCGCCGCCGATGGCGAAGCCGCCGCCGGCGAAGCCGCCACCCGCGAAGCTGCCGCTGGCGAACCCGGCGCCGAAGGTGCCGCTGAACGAGGAGCCGCCGAACGTCGATCCGCCGAACGTCGATCCGCCGAATGTTCCGCCTGCGAAACTTCCGCCTGCGAAACTTCCGCCTGCGAAACTTCCGCC
>DASREC010000038.1:0-18330 GCA_035652295.1 Polyangia bacterium | reverse complement strand
CCGATCTTCCAGCCGCCGGGGTGCGGATCGATGACCACGACCTCTTTGCGGCGATCGAGCGTGCGGCGCAGCGTGAGCCCGGCCAGCCCGGCGCCGATGATGAGGTAGTCGACCCGCACGCGACTACTCTAACGCCGGGGGCGGCGGCGCGCGCGGCGGACTTCGCCGACGACGAACGGCGCGATCCAGAGCGGCAGGACGACGACGAGGGCGACGCCGGTGCAGTTCATCGCCTCGCTGATGCCCTTGGCGAGCACCGTGGCTTTCAGCGACGGGTCGACGCCGGCCACGCCGGCGAACGAGTGCGTGAGGGCGACGACGGTGAGGAAGACGCTGCTCACCAGCGTCACGGCGAGCGAGGACACCGCGCACCACAGCGACCAGCGCTCGGCGCGGATGGCGTGCGTCAGCGCAAAGGCGAGCGTCGCGCTGCCGAGCGCGAACATCGTCCAGATCGGCCAGCCGGCGGTGAGGAGCCCGTGCACGTCAGCTCGCGTTTTAGCATGTAGAGTGGAGCCATGCGCTCGGCGCTTCTGTTCGTGGTGCTGCTCGCCGGCTGCCGCACTCGACCCATCGATACGATCGACGCAGTCGACGCGGCCGCGATCGATCTGGCGGCGCCCGTCGACGCGGCGCGCGCGAGCGATCTCGCCGGCGTTCACTGCCAGGCGCCGTGCGATCCGTCGACCGAGCTGTGCGTCTTCCTCAATCGCGGCGATTGCAGTCAGTGGACCTGCGCGCCCCGCCCGCTCGGCTGCACCAACCCGCCGACGTGCGCGTGCCTCGGCGGCCTCTGCTCCGGCTTCGCGATGCCGGGCGAAACGCTCACCTGCCAGCCGCCCGATCCCGCCCTCGGCGCCGACGTGATCTGCGCCAGCACGATCCAGTGCGTGTGAGCCGGCCGACCGCGATCAGCGACGGCGCTCACGCAAGAACGCGGACGCGGTGAGCAGGAAGCCGAAGCCGACCATGCCGAGCAGGATCAGGAACAGCGGATCGCCGCTCGCGACGTAGAGCGCGATCCACGCCGCGCAGAACAGCGCGCGCAGCCACAGCACCGTCGAGTACAGCGCCTCGGCGCGGTGGCGGATGATCTGCGCGACCAGCACGCCGAGCCCGAACGTGAGCACGCCGGCGAACCGCGGGAACACCGTCCCGTAGCTGCCGTTCGAGAAGAACAGCTTGAGCGCCAGCGACGGCGCCGCCGCGAACGCGAGCCCGCCGCTCAAGAGATACGTCGCCGGATAGAACAGCGTCAGCCGCGTCAGTCTCATGGGACCTCCGTGCGTCCGGTAGCGATTTGCCAGCGCCCTGCACTTCCGATATGACGGGCCGACGCGGGAACCATACCGCGAAGGAGCGGGGCATGAAACGAGCGTCGGGTTGGGTTGGCGTGTTGGTGATCGTGGCGGGCTGCAGCGGATCGCAGGGGCCCGAAGGCAAGCCCGGACCGCAGGGCCCGCCGGGCGGCACGGGGACGGCTTCGCCGAGCATCAGCGCGGTGACCCCGCCCTACGCTTTTCTCGGCCGCACGGTCGACGTGCAGATCTCCGGCGACGCGACGAGCTGGAGCAGCGCGACCACGGTGGCCTTCGCCGACTCCAAGGTGAAGGTGAACAGCGTCACGGCCGCGAGCGCGACCGGCCTGATCGTCAACGTCACCGTCGGCGCGGACGCCAAGCTCGCCGCCACCGACGTGACGGTGACCGACGGGACCAACATGGAGGTCTACAAGGGCGCGTTCACGATCAAAGAGCCGCTCGAGGTGACCATCGATCAAACCGGCGGCGTGCCGCAGGGCGGGATCGCGACCCTGAGCATCCGCATGCTCGACATCACGACGCCGCTCGATCCGGCGAACCTCGGCGTCACGCTGAGCAGCCCGGGCGTCGCGATCCTCGGCACGCCCACGCCGAGCGACTTTTCGATTCAATTCCAGGTCGAGGCCGACGTGCTCGCGGCTCCAGGCGCGGTCGACCTGGTGGTCTCGAGCGGCCCCTCGGGCTCGAGCGTCGATTCGCCGCTCAAGAGCGCGTTCACCATCGCGGCGCGCGCGCCCACGGCGCTGACCTCGACTGCGGCCGGCTCGGGCACGATCGCGAGCGCCGAAGACACCGCGCTCTACCAGTTCACGCCGGCGGACGCCTCGCAGCGGTTCGTCATGTTCACCCTCGGCTCGCCGAACGGGCACGTCACCGGCGTGGCCATCCCGAAGAGCGGCAAGTACGCCGACGCGCTCTCGCCCGGCTTCGGGATCCGCTACGGCAAGGGCACCACGGCGGCCGATCCCATCTATGTCGTCGTGAAGGACGGCCTCGACCCGAACACGTTCGGCCCCGGCGCGACGCCCGCCACCGTGGCGATCACGACCTTCGAGTCCGCGTGCACGGCCGCGGCGGAGACGGCCGAGACGGCGGGCGCGAACAACGACGCCACGGCCGGCGCCCAGAGCGTGGCGACGCTGCCCGGGCTCGTGAACGGGACGCTCGGCTACGGCGCCGTCGCCGCGCTAAACGACGTCGACACCTACAAGATCGTCGTCCCGGCCGGCAAGACGACGATCCACGCGGCCACCGGCGGCGACGCGCAGACAGACACCGTCATCGACGTCCTCGACAGCACCGGGACCAGCGTCAACGGTGCCAGCGACGACTTCGACTTCCAGGAGGACTACACGGTCACCGGGCTCACGGCCGGCACCTATTACGTGCGGGTCTCGCCTTCGCAGGCCGGGTTCTTCGACCCGAGCCACAACGCGTATCAGCTGTTCGTCGAGCTCAAGTAGCGGCCGCGGCGTCGCGAAACTGGCGGCGGTAGAGATCGGCGTAGAGGCCGTTCGCGGCGATGAGCGCGTCGTGCGTGCCGCGCTCGACGAGGCGGCCGGCTTCGATCACGAGGATCAAGTCGGCGTTGCGGATGGTGCTCAGCCGGTGCGCGATCACCACGCTGGTGCGGCCGGCGAGCAGCGTGGCGAGCGCCTTCTGGATCACCGCCTCGGTGCGGGTGTCGATGTTGGCGGTGGCCTCGTCGAGGATGAGGATGCGCGGGTCGGCCAGCACCGCGCGCGCGAACGCCACGAGCTGGCGCTGGCCCTGGCTCAGCGTCTGCCCGCCTTCGCCGAGGATCGAGTCGTAGCCTTGCGGCAGCGCGGCGATGAAGCCGTGCGCGTCGACGGCGCGCGCGGCGGCTTCGATCTCGGCGCGGGTCGCCGACGGGCGGCCGTAGGCGATGTTGTCGGCGAGCGAGCCGGAGAACAGGAACGGCTCCTGGAGCACCATGGCGAGCTGCGCGCGCAGGCTCTTGCGCGTCACGCGCGCGAGGTCGTGGCCGTCGACGCGCACCACGCCCTCGGTGGCGTCGTAGAAGCGCGCGATCAAGCTGGCGATGGTCGTCTTGCCGGCGCCGGTCTTGCCGACGAGCGCTACCGTTTTACCCGGCTCGATCGCGAAATCGACGTCTTTTAACACCATGTGCGCCGGGTCGTAGCCGAACGAGACGTGCTCGAACTCGAGGCGGCCTTGGATGCGCTCGAGCGCGACGGCGCCGGGCGCCTCGTCGGGCTCGCGCGTCTCGTCGAGGAGGCCGTAGATGCGCTCGGCGCCGGCGAGCGCGGACTGCATGAGCGTGTACACCGACGCGGCGAGCTGCACCGGGCGGAAGAACTGCTGCACGTAGATCAGGAACGCGGCGAGCAGGCCGACCGACAGGCGGCCGTGAAACACCAGCCAGCCGCCGTAGCCGATGACCAGCGCCATCGCCAGCGTCGACAGCACGTCGATCGACGGCGAGAACGCGGACGTGATGCCGGTGGCGTTGACGTTGGCGTCGCGGTTGGCGGCGTTGCGCGCGCGGAACTTCTGGATGTTGACGTCGGTGCGGTTGAACGCCTGCGCCTGGCGCACGCCGACGATCTCCTCCTGCAGATCGGCGGTCACGTCGCCGACGGTCTGGCGCGTCTTGCGAAACGCGGCGCGCGCGCGCGCGGCGAAGAACGCCGTCATCGCGAGCATCGCCGGGATGATGGTGAAGCACACGAGCGCGAGCCGCCAGTTGAGCGCCAGCATCGCGACCAGGATGCCGATGAGGCCGAGGAGCGCGCCGAGGAGCTGCGTGAGGCCTTGCGACAGGAGCTGGTTGAGCGTGTCGACGTCCGAGAGCAGGCGGCTCATCAGGTCGCCGATCGGACGCTTGTCGAAGAACGCCAGCGGCAGCGACTGGAGCTGCTCGAACAGGCGCGCGCGGATCTCGGCGAGCACGTGCTGGCCGGTCGCGCCCACGCGGCGCGTCTGCGCGCGGGCGGCGAGCGCGCCGACGGCGTAGACGCCGAGCAGCATGAGCATCGTGCGCGCGAGGCCGGCGCCGTCGTGGCCCATGATGTCGCGATCGATCGCGCGGCTCACCAGCCACGGGCCGAGCGCTGCGGTGAGCGCGCCGGTCAGGATGAACGCGAGCGCGGCGAGCAGCACCAGGCGATGCGGCCGCAATTCTCCGACGAGGCGGCGCGCCACCGCGCTGCGATCGCGCGCGGTGCGCTTCTCCTGCGCCATGGTCTCGAGGCCGCCGACCCAGCGCATCAGGCCGCCTCTGTCTTCGCGGCGTCGGGCGCCTGGAGCTGCGAGCCGAGGATGTCGTTGTAGACGCGGCTCGTCTGCAGCAGCTCCTCGTGGCGGCCGTGCGCGACGATGTGGCCGTCGTCGAGCACCAGGATCAGATCGGCGTCGCGCACGGTCGAGATGCGCTGCGCGATCACGAACGCGGTGTGCTGCGTGTCGCGCATCAGCTTGTCGAGCGCGTCCTGGATCGCCATCTCGGTCTCGGCGTCGACGGCGGAGGTCGAGTCGTCGAGGATGAGCAGCCGCGGGTTGGTGAGCAGCGCGCGCGCGATGGCGATGCGCTGCCGCTGCCCGCCCGAGAGGCCGACGCCGCGCTCGCCGATGATCGTGTCGTAGCCTTGCGGCAGCGCGTCGATGAACGGCGCCGCCTGCGCCGCCTGCGCCGCTGCGCGGATCTCGTCGAGCGTCGCCTCGGGCCGGCCGTAGGCGATGTTGTCGCGCACGCTGCCGGAGAACAGGAGCGCCTCCTGGAGCACGATCCCAATCTGGGAACGCAGGCTCGACAGCGTCACCTCGCGCACGTCGTGGCCGTCGACCAGCACCGCGCCGCCGGTGGCGTCGTAGAAGCGCGGGATCAAGTTGATGATGGTGCTCTTGCCCGCGCCGGTGGTGCCGAGGAGCGCCACCAACTGGCCCGGCTCGACGGCGAAGCTGACGCCGCGCAGGATCTCGCGCTCGGAGCCGGCGTAGCGGAAGCGCACGTCGCGGAACTCGACGCGCCCGGTGATCGGCCCGAGCGGGCGCGCGCCCGGCGAGTCGGTGACCTCGAGCGGGGCATCGAGCAGCTCGAACACGCGCTCGGCCGACGCGCCGGCGCGCGAGATCTGCGCGGCGAGGAAGCCGATGGTCATGATCGGCATCAAGAGAAAGCCGAGGTAGCTGTTGAACGCGATCAATTCACCGACGGTGAGCTGGCTGCGGAAGATCTGCCAGCCGCCGAAGCCGACCACCGCCAGCGTGCCGAGGTTGGCGAAGAAGTTCACGAACGGAAAGTTGTTCGAGACGGCTTTGACCACTTCCAGGTTGTGGTCGCGCAGCGCGTGGTTGATCTGGCGATAGCGCTCGGCCTCGCGCGGCTCGCCGCCGAACGCGCGCACCACCTTGAGGCCCTGCAGCACCTCCTGCAGCACGCCGTTCAAGCGGCCGAGCAGCATCTGCACCTTGCCGAAGAGCGGACCGACGTTGCCGACGAACTTCTTCAGCAGCCAGAAGATCGGCGCGATGGCCCCGAGCGCGGCGAGCGCCAGCGCCCAGTTGATGACGAACAAGAGCACCGCGCAGCCGAGCAGCATCACCAGCGACGCGGCGAGCTGCACCACGCCCGAGCCGACGAACGTGCGCACCTGCTCGACGTCGTTGGTCAGGCGCGTGAGGAGCTGTCCCGTCTGCGCCTGATCGTAGTAGCTGAAGCTCAAGCGCTGGATGCGCGCGAACAGCCCGTCGCGCAGATCGAACGCCACGCCCTGCGACGCGCGCTCGGCGAGGTAGCCCTGCGCGAAGTTGAACAGGCCGCGGCCGATCGCGATGCCGACGAGCCCGCAGACCGCGCCGACGATCGCGTGCCAGTTCCGCTCGGCCAGACCGCCGTCGATCGCCCAGCGCACCATCTGCGGCGCGGCGAGGTTGGCGGCCGACACGAGCAGGAGCGCCACCAGCGCGCCGAGCGTCTCGCCCTGGTAGCGGC
This sequence comes from Polyangia bacterium, assembly GCA_035652295.1. Taxonomy (GTDB): domain Bacteria; phylum Myxococcota_A; class Polyangia; order Palsa-1104; family Palsa-1104; genus DASREC01. The sequence goes on along the minus strand of DASREC010000038.1, from coordinate 12,033 downwards.
GCAGATAGCCGAGCGCGCGCCACACCGCTCCGCCGCCGCGGCGAGTTGCGTTTCGAGACGGTTCCATGCGCGCTGACTATATAACGTAACGCTCGGAAGGCGACCGGCCCGCGCTGCGTAAAAGACACGTGGCGCTGCTGGTGCTCGCGCTCTGGGCGGACCTGACGTCGGCGGCGATCGATCGGCGCGAGCCGGCGGCGCCGACGAAGGAGCTGATGCGGCAGCTCGCGGCCGGAGAGCGGCCGATCGCGCCGCTGCTCGACGCGCGCTTCGGCTTCTACTACGCGGGCGACGTCGCCGAACGTCACGTCTGCGGCGGCGCGCTCGCGAGCGAAGCGGCCGAGATCCGCGCGCTGCTCGCCGACGCGGTGCGGATGTGGGGCTGGTACGAGCTGAGCTGCGACGGTGACGAGTGCGGCTTTCACGCCGCCGAGCTCGAGACCGGCCACACCTACCGCTTCCGCCGCGCCGGCGCGCGCCTGGTGTTCCTCGGCGTCGAGTTCATCGAAGGCGGCGCGCGCAACTACGACGGCACGTACCGGGCGATCGCCGCCGCGCGCCGCCGCTTCGCCCGCTGCCGCGGGGCGCATCATTAATAGGTGCCGGCCGGCGGGCGCTCACGCGCCGACGGTGAGGATGACCTTGCCGAAGCCTTCGTTCGACGCGACGTAGGCGTGGGCGGCGGCGGCCTCGGCGAGCGGGAAGGCGCGATCGACGATCGGCGCGAGCGCGCCCGAGGCGAAGAGGGGGACGATCGAGCGCGCGAAGACTTGCGTCGCCAAGATCTTCTCTTCGAGCGGGCGCGCGCGCAGCGTGGTGCCGCGCACGACCAGGCGCTTGCGCAGGAGCATCGCGAGGTCGACGTCGGCGCGCGCGCCCGCGAGCAGGCCGACGAGCATCAGCCGCGCGCCCGTCTGCATGCACAGGAAATCCTCGGGGACGTAAGCGCCGCCGACGAGCTCGAGCACCACGTCGACGCCTCGGCCGCCGTTGGCCGCGATCACTTGCTGCGCGAAGCGGCCGGCTTCGGGCACCACGCCGGCGTCGAGGCCGAGCGGGCGCGCCCGCTCGAGCTTGGCCTGCGTGCGCGCGGTGCCGACGGAGCGGGCGCCGATCGCGCGCGCGATCTGGATCGCCGCGGTGCCGACGCCCGAGCCGGCGGCGTGGATCAGCACCGTCTCGCCGGCGGCGAGGCCGGCTTGCGTCACCATCGCGTCGTAGGCGGTGATGAACGCCTCGGGCACCGCCGCGCCCTCGTGAAACGACACGCGCTCGGGCAGCCGCGCGATCGCGCGCGCGTGAACCACGAGCTGCTCGGCGTACGTGCCGCCGCCCGCCAGGCCGAACACGCGGTCGCCGAGCTTCCACTCCCCCGCCGCTTCGCCGACCGCGTCGATCTCGCCGGCGAACTCCATCCCGGGAATGTCGGCCGGCGCATCGGGCGGCGCGGGATACGCGCCCATGCGCTGGAGCAGATCGGCGCGGTTCACCGCCGTCGCATGCACCCGCACGCGCACCTCGCCGCGCGCGGGCTCGGGCGTCGCCACCTCTTTGAGCTCGAGAACCTCGGGGCCGCCGGGCTTCGTGATCACGATCGCGCGCATGGGCGGGAGCATACGGCGCGGCGGTAAAGAATTGTAAAACGCAAAAATGAAGCGCGCGCCGCGCCGTCCCACGGGGCGAGGAGGTGGATCATGTTCTTCGCAAAGCTGGGATTGGCCGCGGTCGTTGGAACCCTCGCCACCACGGCGTTCGCCGCGCCGGCCTCCGCGCACGAGTATCGCCGCGAGCGCGTCGACTGGTACGGGCGCCACCGCGAGATGGAGCGCCGCGAGCGCTGGGAGCACGCGCGCCGCGAAGCCGCGTGGCGCCACCGCGAGTGGAACTACCTGCACTACGGCTGGTAGGGCGCGAGCACCAACAGGAAGAACGGCGGTGACGGCGCCCATTCGTCGACGACGCGCAGGTGAGCGGCGCGCGCGGCGGCGAGATCGGCCTCGCGATAGCGGACGTAATTGATGAGGGCGATGCGGCCGCGCGGGCGCAGCGCCGGCACCAGCGCGGCGAAGTAGGCGGCGCGATCCTTCAAGTAGTGATCGAGCTGGCAGAGGACGGCGAGATCGATCGACGCGGGGTCGAGCGACGGGCGATCGGCGGGGACGACGCGCGTGCGCACGTTCGAGAGGCCGGCGCGCGCGGCGCGATCGGCGGCGGCGGCGAGGTAGTCGGCGCGCACGTCGGTGGCCAGCACCGCGCCGCGCGGCACGGCGCGGGCGAGCGGCAGCGTGAGGAAGCCGGGGCCGGCGCCGACGTCGGCCACCTGCGCGTCGGGCGCGAGCGCGAGCCGCTTGACGAGCGCGCTCGGACGCAGCGCCTCTTCGCGCAAGGAGTCGAGCATCGCGCGGCCCGGCCCGTCGAGCGCGGCGCCGTCGGCGAGCGCCGAGGCCGCGCAGCCGGCGAGCGCCGCGATCACGCACGCGCGAACCGCGCTCACGCGCGAAGACGCCCTCACGCGCGAAAACGTAACACGGCTTGAAATCGCGGCGCCCGGCGAATAACGTCGCCGCGATGAGAGCGATGGCGCTCTGCGCGCTGCTGGCGGCGGCTGCGTGCTCGGGCGCGCAGGGACCGCTCGCGCTCGTCGAGGGCTACTGCACCGCGGGCGAGGCCGATCGCTGCTACTACGATCACGCGCCCGCCGACGGTTTCTGACCGAGCGGCTTGAGAGTCGGCGACTCTCTCTCGATCTACTACGCGCTCAAAGGTCCGCTCCCGGCCGGCGCGTATCACATTCACGCGAACGCGTACACGCCGGCGGCCGACGCCATGCTGCGCGCCGATCTCCTGCATCGCGCCGCGGGCGGCGACGCGCTGCTCGGCGGGATCGACTCGACGCCGCAGCCGGGCGGAAGCCTGCACCTCGCGCCGTGGCTCGACGGCACGGTCACCCTCCCCGCGCTCGACGCGCGCGCCGGCGACGGGCTGGTCCTGCGCATCGCCTACGTGAGCGGCTCCTCCGCATTCACCGTGATCGAGACCTCGCTGACGATCCCGTGAGCGGCAATTTGCCGTCCGGCCCTCGGTATTGGATATGATGATCCGCGGAGGGGGCATGACCAACGACCGAGGCCGTGGCTACCGTTCAGCGCTCGTCATCTACGCGCTCGCGCTCGGCGCCTGCGCGGGACTGTCGCAGTGCCCGCAGCCGACGTGTCCCGACGGCAAGCCGCCGTTCGCCACGCTGATCGTGAACGGCAGCTCGATCACCAGCGACGCGCGGCAGTCGCAGCCGGCGGCCATCGTCGCGCCCGGCGACCCGCTCCAGGTCGGGCTGCTGGCGAGCGACACCTGCAACATGAAGCAGCTCGCGATCGACTACTACTACTATCCGGTGAACAACGGCGTGCTCGGCGTGCCGCAGCACGTCTCGGTCGCCCCGGTGCCGCTCGCGTGCGCCAATCAGCTCGAGAAGCAGACCGTCACCATCCAGGCGGCGCGTGAGCAGGATCGGCTCTACAGCTTCACCGCGCTGGCCGCCGACTGCGACGAGAACGCGGCGGTCGATACGCCGCCCCTGTTCATCTGCCAGTCGCTCACGGGGTGCCCGCCGGCGCCGACGTGCCTCGCGGTGCCGCTGCACGACGGCGCGCCGCCGGCGGCGCGGCTGGTGGTCGGCGCGAGCGTGGCCAACTCGGGCGGGCCGCCGGTCTCGATCACGCTGCCGTCGGGCACCACGCCCGCGCTCGAATACGGCGGCACCGATGATCAAGCGGTCAAGTCGCTCGCCCTCAGCGACACGAAGTGCATCAACAACTCCGACGGCACGGTGACCTGCTCGCAGTCGTTGATCGTGCCCGAGGACTTCAGCTACTGCCCGCAGGCGTCGCGCGCGAAGACGTTCGCGCTCGGCGGCGTGCCGCAGCAGACCGACGCCTTCGTCCTCGCGGTCACCGACTTCGCCGGCCACAGCGCGACGGTCAAGCTCGACGTCGCCTGGCAATAGCGCGCGCGGCTAGAACTGCGAGCCGATGATGAACAGCGGCTCGAACTGCTGCGCGCCCGAGTCGGTGCCCGGCATCGCGAACAAGCACGTGCCCATGATCTTGAGGTACTTCGAATAGCGCGCCGGCAGCGGGCGCCAGATGAAGCCGGGGCCGATCCACCACACGAAGTGCAGCCGGTTCTTCTCGTCGCCGAGCATGTCGGCGCCGATCTTGAGCTCGGTGCTCACGCGAAACTTTTCGTGCACGCGAAAGCCGAGCGCGGCGGTGGTGCCGAACTCCATGTCGGCGATGAACCTGGTCGTGTGCACCACCTGGAGCTGGCCGCTCTTGGGATCGAGCGCCGCGTTGTAGAAGTCGGTCGGCTCGACGTTGGTCTCGACGTACGGATTGACCGCCAGGTACATCCACTTCGTCGGCGCGCCGCCGAGCAAGAGGCGCAGCTCGGCGCGATCGGGTTGGTTGTGCCGCGGGTGCCACTCGACGTAGATGACCGGGTTGGCGAACAGCTGGCCGTAGTAGCTCGGGATGGCGATGCGCGCCTCGAGCTGGTTGCCCTCCTGCTGAATGCGGCGCACGCCGTCGTCCTCGACGTTGAACGTGATGTTCTCGTAGAGATCGACCTGCACGTGCGGCCACACGCCGATCTCGATCTCGTGCTGCCACAGGAGCTCGGCCGGCGCGCGCGTGCCGTTCACCTCGGGGAACACGCGCGTGCGTAGCCACGACTCGACCTCGAAGTTGCCGGGATCGAGCAACCAGAAGCGCGTCGAGGTGAAGCTGCGATCCTGCGTCCACTCCGGCGACGGCCGGTGCGCGCGCACGACCGCGCGATACCGCCCGAGCGGCGATGGTTCGGGCAACGCAACCTTCGACGGCGCCGTGGCCGTGGCCGTGGCCGTAGCCGTAGCCGTAGCCGTAGCCGTCTCCTCCGGCTTTTGCTGCGGCGCCTCGATCGGCTTCTCCGGCAGCGGCGGCTCCGGCGGCGCGTCGAGCTGCGCGAACGCGCGCGCGGGAATCAACAACGCGACCATCGCGACCCAGCGCCTCATAGCCACAACCACGGCAAGAACCCGAGCCCCGCGAGCCCGGCCAGCAGCGCGAAGCTCATCCACCCCGTCTTGCGATCGGCAAAGAAAAACGCATAGGCGCCCTTGGCGAGGTTGTTGCTCGCCGCCGCGATGGCGATGCTCGACGCCACGACGCCCGGATCGGCCGGCGCGTCGCCCTGCGCCAGGCTCAAGATGAACGGGTCGACGTCGACCACGCCGAGCAGCGCCGCCAGCGAGTAGATGCCGCGCCGCCCGAGGTGCGCCGCCACCACGCGCGTCGCGACCAGGATGGTCACGAACATCACCGCGAACAACAGCGCCGCGCCGAGCGCGAGCGGGTTGCGCTCGTTCGGCGGGTTCGCCGGCGCGCCGCGCGAGCTCTCGGCGCGCCGCGACCACCACCACCCGAACGCGATCGCGATCGCCGCCAGCCCGACGAACGGCGCCGCCAGCTTCATCGCCAGCGCGCGGTTGAACAGCAGCAGCAGCAGCACCAGCCGCAGGTACATCATCCCCGACGCGGTCAAGATGCTGCCCGAGTACAGGTGCGGCGCGTGCGCGTCCTTGGCGTGACGCGCCAGCACCACCGTGGTCACCGTCGACGAGTACGCGCCGCCGAGCACCGCGCACAGCAGCACGCCGCCGCGCCCGCGCAGCCAGCGCTGCAAGACGTAGCTGCCGTACGACACGCCGCTCACCGCCACCACCACCAGCCACGTCTTGAACGGGTTGATCTCGAAGCGCGTGAACGACTGGTTCGGCACCACCGGCAGGATCACCACCGACAAGAGCAGGAACTTGGCGAACGACGCGATCTCCTCGGGCGCGATGCGCCGCGCCAGGCTCTCGAGCCCCTGCTTGAGCTCGAGCAAGAGCACGCTCGCCACGCACAGGGCGCACGCGATCCAGATGTGCTCGTAGAAGACCAGCGCGCCGATCACGTACGTCACCAGCGCCGAGATCTCCGAGGTGATGCCCGCGCCCTCGGGGTTCTTCGCGAGCTTCTGCCGATACGACATCAGCATGAAGCCGCCGACGACGAGCAGCCCCGCGGCGAGCGGCAGGAGCTGCGCGCCCGAGAGCAGCGCCAGCCCGTAGCCGGTGAGCCCGATGAGCGGGAACGTGCGCACGCCGCCGAAGCCGCCGGCCTGGTCGTGCACGCGGTGCTCCTCGCGCTCGAGGCCGATCAGGAACGACAACGAGAGGACGAGGGCGATCTTGACGACGTCGGGCGGGAGGTGCCGGACCAGATCGCTCACCCGGCGAGCATATCAGCGATCGCGGGGCAGGCGCGCGATCAGGTCGATCAGCGCGCGTTCGTCGAACGGCTTGGCGAGGTGCATCTCGAAGCCGGCCTCGAGCGCGCGGCCGCGATCTTCCGTCGAGACGTGCGCGGAGATGGCGATCGACGGCAGATCGATCCCGCGCTCGTTGAGCGCCGCCAGGAGCGCGTAGCCGTCCTGCTGCGGCATGCTGAGGTCGCTCACCAGCACATCGAACTCGTGGGCGCCGACGCGTTCGAGCGCCTCGGGCACGCCGCTCGCCGCGGTCACGCTGGCGCCCGCCTGCGCGAGGAACTCGGCGACCAGGTCGCGCGCGTCGGTCTCGTCGTCCACCACCAGCACGCGCAGGCCGTCGAGGCGCGGCGGCTCGACGGGCTTGGGCACCGTCGCCATGGTGTTGGTGATCGGCCCCGAGAGATCGAGCTCGCTCTCGACGCTCGCGGCCGGCGCGGCGACCTCCGAGCGCGGCAGGCGCACGGTGAACTCGGCGCCGCGTCCCACGCCTTCGCTCTCGGCGGCGATCGCGCCGCCGTGCTGCTCGACGATGTGCTTGGCGATCGCCAGGCCGAGCCCGAGCCCGCTGCGCCCGCCGTGCGCCTCGCCCTCCGCCTGGCGAAAGCGATCGAACACGTGCGGCAGGAACTCGCGCGCGATCCCCATGCCCGAGTCGCGCACGCGCAGCACGAACTCGCCGCCGCGCGCGTCGAGCGCCACCGTCACCGCCGAGCCGGGCGGCGAGAACTTGACCGCGTTCGAGAGCAGGTTCCACACCACCTGCTGCAGCCGGTGCGCGTCGCCGCGCAATTCGCACTGCCCGCAGCCGACCGACGCCTCGAGCGCGATCTTCTTCTCGAGCGCCATCGGCCGCACGGTGTCGATCGCCGCCGCCACGATCGCCTGCAGCTCGAGCGGCTCGCGCTCGATCTTCAGCTTGCCGGCGACGATGCGCGAGACGTCGAGCAGGTCCTCGATCAGCTGCGCCTGCGATCGCCCGTTGCGCACGATCACCTCGAGCGCGCGCGCCACGCGATCGGGCGGCAGCCGGCCCGAGCGCAGCATCTCCGCCCAGCCGAGGATGGCGTTGAGCGGCGTCCTCAGCTCGTGCGACACCATGGCGAGAAAGTCGTCCTTGGTGCGGTTGGCGCTCTCGGCCGCTTCGCCGGCGCGCTTCTGATCGTCGATGTCGGTGGCGGTGGCGATCCAGCCGATCACGCGCGCGCGCTCGTCGCGCTCCGGCACCGCGCTCACCTGGTGCCAGCGCCAGACGCCGTCGCCGCGGCGCACGCGCAAGGCGAGCTGCATCGGCTCGCCGCGCCCGACCGACGCGTCCCACGCCTCGCGAAGCTGCGCGCGATCCTCCTCGTGCACCACCTGCCAGATGCCGTCGCCGGTGGTGGCGACCAGGTCGAGCCCGGTCAGCTCCACCCAGTGGCGGTTGACGAAGTACGGCCGCCCGCCCGCGTCCATCGCCCACATGCAGATCGGCAGCGAGTCGTTGAACGCGCGAAAGCGCTGCTCGTGCCGCCGCTCGATCGCCTTGCGCTCGAGCTCCGCCAGCCGCGCCGACTGCCGCCGGATCTCCAGCTCCTTGCGGAACAGCTCGATGAACACCGAGACCTTCGAGCGCAGGATCTCGGGCTCGAACGGCTTGAGCAGGTAGTCGACCGCGCCCTTCTCGTAGCCGCGGAACACGTACGACGGATCGCGGTGGATCGCCGTGAGGAAGATGATCGGGATGCGCCGCGAGCGCTCGCGCCGCTTGATCAGCTCGGCGGTCTGGATGCCGTCGAGCCCCGGCATCTGCACGTCCATCAGGATCACCGCGAACTCGCGTTCGAGCACGCGGCGCAGCGCCTCCTCGCCCGAGGTGGCGCGCACCATCTGCTCGCCGAGCGGCGCCAGCACCGCCTCGAGCGCGATCAGGTTGGCGACCCGATCGTCGACGAGCAGCAGCGGCGCGCTCCCGATCTCACGCGCCGTCTCGTTTGGCGAATCGGCCAGGCTAGCTGCTCCCATTCCCGTTCTCACCTTTGGGCGGCAGCCACAGCCGAATCAGCTCGACCAGCTTCTCGGTGTCGACCGGCTTCGGGATGTAGTCCGACGCGCCCGCGGTCAGGCACTTCTCGCGATCGTCTTTCAGCGCCTTGGCGGTGATCGCAATGATCGGCAGCGACATGTGATTGGGGTTCTTACGGATGCGGCGGATGGTTTCAAGCCCGTCCATATCCGGCATCATCACGTCCATCAGCACCAGGTCGACGTCCGACGTCTGATCGAGCAGCTCGATGCCGGCCAGCCCGTTGTCGGCGTAGATCACCTGCATCTCGTGCGTCTCGAGCACGCTGGTGAGCGCAAAGATGTTGCGCACGTCGTCGTCGACGATCAGCACCTTGCGCCCGCTGAGCGCGTGATCGTGCACGCGCCGCTCGGCCAGGATCGATCGCGTGTGCTCGGGCAGCTTCTCGTCGACGCGGTGGAGGAACGTCACCGTGTCCTCGAGCAAGCGCTCGGGCGACTGGAGCCCGCTCTTGACGATCACCGACTCGGCGTAGCGCTTGAGCCGCTTCTCCTCGCCGGGCTGGAGCTCCTTGCCGGTGTAGACCACGATCGGCAGATCGCGGAAGCGCGGGTTCGACTTCACGTCCTCGATCAGCTTGCCGCCGTCGGAGCCGGGCAAGAGCAGATCGACCACCATGCAGTCGAACTCGTGCAACTGGAGCTGCTCGATCGCCTGCTCCGCCGTCGGCACGCCGGTGATCTCGACGTCGTCGCCCTCGCCCACGAGCGCGCTGATGCTCTTGCGCTGCGTGGCGTCGTCCTCGACCAGGAGCAGCCGCTTGACGCCGCGCTCGAGGAACCGCGAGACGTGGGTGAGCGCGCCGTCGAGCGCGTCCTTGGTGACCGGCTTCTCCAGATAGGCGAACGCGCCGACGGTGGCGCCGCGCTGCTTGCGATCGATCACCGAGATCACGTGCACCGGGATGTGGCGCGTGCGCGGGTTGCGCTTGAGCCGATCGAGGATCGCCCAACCGTCGACGACCGGGAGCTGGATGTCGAGCGTGATGGCGTCGGGCTGTAGCTCGTTGGCCATCGCGAGACCGGTGTCGCCGCGCGTCGCCACCACCACCTTGAAGTTCTTCTCGCGCGCGAGCTGCACCAAAATGCGCGCGAACTTCACGTCGTCCTCGATCACCAAGAGCACGCGATCGCCTTCGCGGATGTGCTCGCGATCGTCCTCGACCGGACGCATCACCACCGCGTCCGGCTCCGGATGCGGCGACGGGCCCCACACGTTGGCGCCGTCGATCACCGAGCTCGGCTGCGCCGGCGCCGGCTGCGCCTGGAGCGGCAGCGCCTTCGCCTCCTGGCGGCGGCCCGACGGCGGCAGCGACGGCAAGCTCGGCGACGTGTCCGGTCCGATGTACGCGCGCGGCATGAACAGCGTGAACGTCGAGCCGCGCCCGAGCTGGCTCTCCACCTGGATCTCGCCGCCGAGCAGCCGCGCGATCTCGCGGCTGATCGACAGCCCGAGCCCGGTGCCGCCGTACTTGCGGTTGGTGTTGCCGTCCGCCTGCTGGAACGCCTCGAAGATGATCTGCTGCTTGTCCTTGGCGATGCCGATGCCGGTGTCGATCACGTCGAACGCGATCACCTCGGCGGCGGTGAGCGACGTGCTCTGGAAGGTGGTGCGCGGATCGGCGCGCCGCACCCTGAGCTCGACCGAGCCGTGCTCGGTGAACTTGAACGCGTTGGCGAGGAGGTTCTTGAGGATCTGCTGCAGCCGCTGCGGATCGGTGCGCAGGTGATCCGGCAGCTCCTCGGAGAGATCGACGCGGAAGTCGATCGCCTTCTGCTCCGCCAGCGGCCGGAAGTTGCGCTCGACGAAGTCGACCAGGTCGGTCATCACCACGTCGCGCGGCTCGACGTGCATCTTGCCCGCCTCGACGCGCGACAGGTCGAGGATCTCGTTGATCAGCGACAGCAGATCGCCGCCCGACGCGTAGATCGTCTTGGCGTACTCGATCTGCTTCTCGCTGAGGTTCTCCTCTTTGTTGTCGGCCAGCAGCTTGGCGAGGATGAGCAGCGAGTTGAGCGGTGTCCTGAGCTCGTGCGACATGTTCGCCAGGAACTCGCTCTTGTACTTGGAGATGAGCGAGAGCTGCTCGGCTTTCTCCTCGAGCGACACGCGCGCCAGCTCCACCTCGCGGTTCTTGACCTCGACCTTCTTGTTCTGCTCTTCGAGGAGGCGCGCTTTGTCCTCCAGCTCGAGCGCCTGCTTCTCCAGCGCCGAGTTGGTGCGCTTGAGCTCGTCCTGCTGCTGCGTGAGCTCCTTCGACTGGCTCTGCAGCTCCTGCGTCAGGCTCTGCGACTGCTGCAGCAATTCCTCGGTGCGCATATTGGCGCTGATCATGTTCAGCACCACGCCGATCGACTCGGTGAGCTGATCGAGGAAGATCTGGTGGATCTGCGAGAACGTCCCGAACGACGCCAGCTCGATCACCGCCTTGACCTGCCCCTCGAACAGGACCGGCAGCACGATGATGTTGAGCGGCGTCGCCTCGCCGAGCCCCGACGAGATCTGGATGTAGTCGGCCGGCACGCGCGTGAGCAGGATGGTCTTCTTCTCGAGCGCGCACTGCCCGACCAGCGACTCGCCGAGGCGGAAGCGGTTCGACAGCCCCTTGCGCTCGCGATACGCGTACGTCGAAGTCAGCTTCAAGATCGCCTGCGCGCCCTCGAAGTCGAGCATGAAGAACGCGCCGTGGTGCGCGCCGACGAGCGGCGTGAGCTGCGACATGATCAGCCGCGACACCGTCTCCAGGTTCTTCTGCCCCTGCATCATCGACGAGAACTTGGCGAGGTTGGTCTTGAGCCAGTCCTGCTCGGTGTTCTTCTGCGTCGTCTCCTTGAGGTTGACGATCATCTGGTTGAGGTTCTCTTTGAGCGCCGCGACCTCGCCCTCCGCGCCGACGTCGATCGAGCGGGTGAGATCGCCCTTGGTCACCGCGGTGGCGACCTCGGAGATGGCGCGCACCTGCGTGGTCAAGCTCTCGGCCATCTGGTTGACGTTGTCGGTGAGCTGGCGCCACGTGCCCATCGCGCCGGGGACCTTGGCTTGCCCGCCGAGCTTGCCCTCGATGCCGACCTCGCGCGCCACCGTCGAGACTTGATCGGCGAAGGTGCCGAGCGTGTTGGTCATCGAGTTGATGGTGTCGGCGAGCGCCGCGACCTCGCCGCGCGCGTCGACGACCAATTTTTGCGTGAGGTCGCCGTTGGCGACGGCGGTGATGACCTTGACGATGCCGCGCACCTGAGTCGTCAGGTTCGACGCCATGAAGTTGACGTTGTCGGTGAGGTCCTTCCACGTGCCGGCGACGCCGGGCACGCGCGCCTGGCCGCCGAGCTTGCCTTCCACGCCGACCTCGCGCGCCACCGTCGAGACCTGCTCGGCGAACGTGGACAGCGTGTCGGTCATGTTGTTGATGGTGTCGCCGAGCGCCGCGACCTCGCCCTTGGCGTCGACCGAGAGCTTCTGCTTGAGGTCGCCGTTGGCGACGGCGGTGACGACCTTGACGATGCCGCGCACCTGCGTCGTCAGGTTGCGCGCCATGACGTTGAGGTTGTCGGTGAGCGACTTCCAGGCGCCGGCGACACCGGCGACCTCGGCCTGTCCGCCGAGCTTGCCCTCGGTGCCGA
>DASREC010000037.1:0-18806 GCA_035652295.1 Polyangia bacterium | reverse complement strand
ATCCGGAGAGTTCCGCTCGAACGCGGTCTCGAGGTCGGTCCAGTTGATCGGTACGACGCGCATTGCCAATCCACCCCGCTCTTGAACGAACAAAGACGCCTCATTTTAGAGTACGACCCCCCGGCAACCCTTTCAAGGCGGAAACGGGCGATGCGGCTTGACAGGCGAAAACGACCCGCTAGGATGCAGCGTTTACCAACGCGGAGGAAACACCCTTGGCTCGCGTCACCGTCGAAGACTGCCTCGATAAAGTCGGTAACCGCTTCGCGCTCACCATCCTCGCCGCCGAGCGCGCGCGGCAGATCTCGAAGGGATCGAAGCCGCTGGTCGAGTGCGAGAACAAGCCGGCGGTCACCGCGCTGCGCGAGATCGCCGACGCCAAGGTCAAGTTCAACGAGGACGTCAACGCCTCCGTCGAGGAATACCTGGTCGAGACCCGCCGGCGCGGCATCCTCGACGACGCAAAATCTCTGCGCAAGTAACGTCTCCCCGTTAAAGTAGAAATGTGATCGCGCGGCGCCTTTACGAGCTGGGGCAGGCTCAGGCGAGCGGCTCGCTGCGCGTGCCGTCGGGCGGCGCGCTGGTGACCGTCGAGCTGTTTCGCGGCTGGGTGCACGCGATCGATTTGGCGCCGATCGCCGAGCGCGTGCGGCCGATGCCGATCCGCGGCGAGGACGCGCTGCGGCTGCTCTTGCCGCTCGCCGACGGCGAGCCGCGCTTCGACGACGGCGCCGCCGCCCGCAAGCGCGGCGCGTGCACGCCGTTTCATCCGGCGGCGCCGGTGCGCAACTTCCTCGATCGCGGCGCGCTCGAGCCGACCGCGTGGCGCGTGCGCGCGGGGCTCGGCACGATCTCGCTGCCGCAGCCGCCGCACCCGTCGTGCGTCGGCCACGACGAGCGGCCGCTGGTGGCGTTCCTCGGCCGCCCGCGCGCCACCGACGAGATCGACGCCGCGAACCTGTGTCCGCCGGCGCGCGCCGCGCGGCTGCTGTCGTTCCTCTACGCCGTCGGCGCGCTGCGCTTTCAACCCGCGCCCGCGCCCGCGTCGGTGTACCGCATGCTCGAATTGCCCGAGGGCGCCACCGTCGACGAGGTCAAGCGAGCCTACCGCCGCCTGGCGCGCGAGCTCCACCCCGACCGTCACCCGAGCGCCGCGCCCGAGGACCTGCGCGACCTCGAGCGCCGCTTCGCCGAGGTGAGTGCCGCCTACCGCCGATTGGTGTAACCTGACGGGGCTGTGCCTGTCTCCTCACCCAACGGCGGCGACCAGGAGCACCAGAAGCTGGTCACCTTCGCGCTCGGCGGACAGACGTTCGGCGCGCCGATCCGCTCGGTCAAGGAGACGCTTCCGCCGCGCCCGGTGACGCCGGCGTTCCTGGTGCCGTCGCTGGTGGCCGGCTTCATCAACCTGCGCGGCGAAGTGGTGGCGGTGCTCGATCTCGGCAACCTGCTCGAGCTCGACGCCGAGACGACGCGCGCCGACGAGCGCTCGATCATCATCCTGCGCTCGACGGGCGCGCGCTCGAGCGACAAGGCCGCCGCCGGCCTGCTGGTCGATCGCCTGCTCGGCGTGGTCTCGGTCGCCGCCGCCGACGTGCGCCCGCCGCCGCCGACGCTGGCCGCCGAGCCGGCGTCGTATCTGCGCGGCGTGGTGTCGTACGGCGATCCGCCCGCGCCGCTCCTGCTGCTCGATCCCGAACGCGTGCTCGCAACCGAACGGCTGCGTCCCTTCCGTCGAGGAAAAGGCGCCGCCGCGTGACCCCGAGGCCCCGATGCGACTGATCCCGCGAGTGAGCCTGAAGTGGAAGATCTTCGGCGGCTGCTTCTGGCTCGCGATCCTGATCCTGTTCGTCAACTTCCTCTACACCAACCAGATCGTCCACAAGACCGCGTCGTCGGGGCTGGAGCTGCAGGGCGTGTTCCGCCGCTACCAGTCGTTCCAGAAGGCGATGTCGCAGGGCATGGAGGCGGCGGTCGATCTGTGGGCGTCGTCGCAGCGGCTGCGTGACGCGTGCTCGACGGGCGGCGAGGCGGCGACGCGGCCGATCCTCGATCAGGTCGACAAGCAGCTCTCGCGATCGCTGCATCCCGACTTCATCGTCATCGTCGACAAGCACGGCGAGGTGGTGGCCACCAAGGGCTCGCCCATCGATCCGACCGACGTGCCGGGCATGCGGCTGTTCAACGATCTCAAGCAGAACATCCCGGTGTCGAACAGCCTGCTCGAGCACAAGAAGCGCGCGTTCCTGGTCGCGGGAAATCCGGTCGTCGTCGACAATCAAGTCGTCGGCTCGATCGTGATCGGCTCGCACCTCGAGCGGCTGTTCGCCGAGTTCAAGATCGAGTCCTCCGACGATCCGAAGAAGCAGGTGGAGCTGGCGCTGGTGCACAACGGCGAGACCACCGCCTCGGCGGCGCACGCCGACGACTGGGACGACATCGCGCGCGCGGTGCGGCTCGAGGCGCGCGAGGTGGTCGACGAAGGCGGGCAGAAGTCGACGGTGGTGACGCTGCCCGACGGGCGCCACGACTTCTACGCCGCGCAGGTGAACGGCTACGACGGAAACGCCATGTCGCTCGTCGGCATGCTCAACGTGCTGCGCAACCGCGCCGGCAAGGAGCAGCACATCGAGGCGATGATCCACGACAACCTGTTCGTGCTCGCCGTGGCGCTCGGCATCGCGGCGATCGTCAGCTTCTTTCTCTCGGTGCTGGTGACGCGGCCGATCAAGCAGTTCATCGCCGCGACGCACGACCTCGCGCACGGCGGCGGCGATCTCACGCGGCGCCTCGAGGTGCGCTCGAACGCGACCGAGATGACCGAGCTGGCGGAGAACCTGAACGCGATGTTCGCCAACCTGCACAAGCTCGCGAGCGAGGTGCAGGGCGCGTCGTTCCAGGTGGGCGCGTCGTCGGCGGAGATCTCGGCGGCGTCGAAGCAGATGCTCTCGGGCGCCAAAGATCAGGCGACGCGCATCGAGTCGTCGACGGCGGCGGTGACCGAGCTGTCGTCGTCGATCCAGCAGGTGGCGGAGAACGCGACGCAGGCGACCAAGGTGGCGAAGGAGTCGGGCGACCAGCTCACGCACGCGGTCGATCACCTCGGCAAGACCAGCGAGATGATCGACGAGGCGGCGACGACCATCACGCAGCTCGGCGAGAGCGGCAAGCGCATCGGATCGATCGTCGAGGTCATCCGGCAGATCTCGGAGCAGACGTCGCTGCTCGCGCTCAACGCGTCGATCGAAGCCGCGCACGCCGGCGAGCAGGGCCGCGGCTTCGCCGTGGTCGCCGACGAAGTCTCGTCGCTGGCGCGGCGCGTGGGCCAGAGCGCGAAAGACATCGAGGGGCTGATCGCCAGCATCACGCAGCAGACCGCGCAGTCGGTGACCGCGATGCAGAACGCCACGCGCGCGTTCGGCGATCACATGGGCGTGGCCGGCTCGCTCAAGCTGTCGCTCGGGCAGATCATCGACGTCATCCAGGACACCGCGCGCTCGGTGCAAGAGCAGGCGGTGGTCTCCGACGAGATCGCGCGCAACATGGACGCCGTGCAGAAGATCGCGCAGGAGGTGCTCGGCTCGTCGGAGGAGGCGGTGGTGCAGGGCGAGCAGCTGCACGCGCTGGCGCTCCGGCTCGAGCAGCTCGTGCGCAACTTCCGCATCGAGCGCGAAGGCAACGGGCGCTCGGACGGCGGCGGCGAGCGCGTCTTGCCCGAGGCGTCGGCGGTGGCGCTGCCCGAGCACTCGAGCGATCGGCGGCGGGTGGCGAGGAGCTAGCGCGTGCCCGCTGAATTGCGGCGGCGCGTCGCCGAGCGCATTCGCCGCTACGCGGGGCTCGATCCGCCGGCGTGGCTGCTCGACGCGCGCGTGCGCGATCGCGCGGCGGCGCTCGGGCTCGACGAGGCGGCGTACCTCGAGCGCGCGGTCCACGACGGCGACGAGGCGGCGCGGCTGGCCGATCTGCTGCGCGTGGGCGAGACGCGATTTTTTCGCCACCGCGCGCAGGTGGCGGCGCTGACCGGGCGCGTGCTGCCCGAGCGCGTGCGCGAGGCGCGCGACGCCGGCCGCGCGGTGCGCGTGTGGAGCGCCGGCTGCGCGACCGGCGAAGAGGCGTGGACGCTGGCGATGCTGCTCGGCGCCGTCGAGCCGCCGGTCGAGTTCCAGGTGCTGGCGACCGATCTCTCGTCGGAGGCGCTGGCCGCCGCGCGCACCGGGCAGTATCCGGCCGAGCGCACCGGCGACGTGCCGCCCGCGCTGGCGGCGCGTTTTCTCGACGGCGGGCGCGTCGGCGAAGCGCTGCGCGCGCGGGTGCAGTTCGAGCGGCACAACCTGCTCGACGCGCGCTACCCGACGGGGTTCGACCTGATCTTGTGCCGCAACGTGCTCATCTACTTCGACGCGATCCGGCGCGCCGAGGTGATCGCGCGGCTCACCGATTCGCTGCGCGAGCGCGGCTACCTGTTCCTCGGCTACTCGGAGACGCTGCGCGATCACGAGGAGCTGTTCGAGCCGGTCCGCGACGAGGACGGCGTCATCTATCGCAAGCGCGCGCGCATGCAGCCGCAGCCGGTCTCGAAGAGCGGGCGAATCCTCGTCGGAGACGCGAGCGCGAACGAAAAACCGTCGAGCGCAAACGCGAGCGCGAACGAAAAACCGAACGCGAACGGAAACGCGCGTGCGAATGGAAACGCGGGCGCGAGCGAAAAGAAATCCGACGCGGGCGAAAAGAAGACCGAGCGCGTGCTGCGGCTGAGCGGCGACTATCACGACGCCGAGCGGCTCTCGCTCGAGCTGCGCCCGTACATCGTGCTGCCGCGGCCGATCGTCGATCTCGACGGCGCGTCGTTCCTCGGCGACGACGCCGCGCGCGTGCTCAAGCGCGCGGCCGAGGCGGCGCCCGAGCTGGAGCTGCGCTCGACGCGCGCCAACGTGCGCCGCTGGCTCGCGCGCAACGGGCTCGGCCGATGAGCAGCGACGCCGAGCTGCTGTGGCAGCGGTTTCTCGACGAGGCGAGCGTCGAGGTGAAGAAGCTGGCGGCGCTGCGCGACACCGCGCCGACGGAGCCGCGGCTGCGCGAATTGGCCGGCGGCGCGTTCGCGGTGCGCGCGGCGGCGATGCTGATCGGCGTCGAGCCGATCGCGCAGGCGGCGGGCGCGGCCGAGGACGCGCTGCTCGCCGTCGCCGCGGGCGCGGAGTGGGCGCCGGCCGCGCGCGCGCTCGAACGCTGCGCCGCCGCGCTCACCGACGCGATCGATCGGCTGCGCAACCCCGACGCGTCGGGCGCGCGCCTCGACGACGTGAGCGCGCTCACCGCCGCCACCGACGGGCTGCGCTCGCTGCGCGCCGCCGATCCCGAGCCGCCGCCCGCGCCGTCGCCGGTGGCCGAGCCGGCGATGTGCGACGAGGCGGTGTGGGTGCCTCAAGTCGACGACGACATGATCGATCCGTTCCTCGAGGAGGCGTCGGAGCGCATCGAGGCGCTGTCGCAAAAGTTGTTGGGCCTGGAGTCGGCGCCGCGCGACGCCGAGCTGGTGCGCGAGATTTTTCGCGACCTGCACACCATCAAGGGCTCGTCGGGGTTCGTCGGATTGCGGCGCATGAACCAGCTCGCGCACGCGGCCGAGGACCTCGTCGGGCAGGTGCGCGACGGCTCGCGCGCGGCGGATCGCCCGGTGGTCGACGCGCTGCTGGCGGCGCTCGACGGGCTGCGCGCGATCCTCGACGCGGCGTCGCGGCCACAGGCGTCGCAGGACCGCGCGGCCGGGCGGCGCATCGACGTGCCGATCGATCGCCAACTCGCGCAGCTCCGCGCGCCGTCGACGCAAGCGCACGCGCAGCCGCAAGCCGCGGCGGGCGCCGACGGCGCGTCCGCCGATCACGCCGAGCCCGCCGCCGATCGCGCGGGCGCGCCCGCGGCCAAGCAGACCTTGCGCGTCGACTTCGACAAGCTCGACTCGCTGCTCAACCTCGTCGGCGAATTGGTCCTGGCGCGCACCGGCCTGCACTCGACCGTCGCCAGCCTGGGCGCGCTGTCGCGCGAGCTCGACGGCCAATTGCGCCGCGCGCGCCATCAACGCGGCCCGCTCGTCCTCGACGATCTCGATCGCTTCCAGCGCATCTTCTCCGAGCTGTCGACCGATCTCACCGACGGCGCCGGCTCGCTCGATCACGTCTCCGGCCAACTGCGCCAGCAGGTCATGAAGCTGCGCATGCTGCCGATCGGCCGCGTGTTCACCAAATATCACCGCACCGTGCGCGAGTTGGCGCACTCGCTCGGCAAGCAGGTGCAGCTCCACCTCGACGGCGTCGACACCGAGATCGACAAGGTGCTGCTCGAGCAGCTCGACGATCCGCTGATGCACCTGGTGCGCAACGGCGTCGATCACGGCATCGAGCTGCCCGACGTGCGCCGCGCCGCCGGCAAGCCGCCCGAGGGCTCGCTCCTGCTCTCGGCCGAGCATCGCGGCAACCAGATCCTGATCACGCTCGCCGACGACGGCGCGGGCATCGAGCCCGACAAGCTGCGCAAGAAGGCGCTGGAGAAGAATCTCGCCACGCAGGCCGAGCTCGATGCGATGGACGAGAAGCAGGTGCTCGACTTGATCTTCCGGCCCGGTTTCTCGACGGCGGCGCGGGTGACCGAGGTGTCGGGGCGCGGCGTCGGCATGGACGTGGTGCGCGACACGGTGACGCGGCTGTCGGGATCGATCGAGATCCACTCGACGCCGGGCGCGGGCTCGACGTTCATCATCAAGCTGCCGCTCACGCTGGCGATCATTCAGGTGCTGCTGGTGCGCGTGGCCGGACAGGACTACGCGCTGCCGCTCGACGTGGTGGAGCGATCGCTAGCGGTCGCGGCGTCGTCGATCCACCGCGTGTACGATCGCGACCTGCTCTTGCTCGACGCGGGCGAGGGCGAGCCGCCGGCGCAGATTCCGCTCTTGTGGGTCGCCGACGCGCTCGAGCTCGACGGCGCGGCGGCGCCATCGGATATCGGCGACGTGCCGGTGATCCTGGTGAACGCGGCGGGCGAGACGTACGGGCTGGTGGTCGATCGGCTCGTCGACAAACGCGAGATCGTGCTCAAGTCGCTCGGCGAATTGGTCGAGCAGGTGCCGTGCGCGGCGGGCGCGACGCTGATCGGCGATCGCGTGGCGCTGATCCTCGACGTGGTGCCGCTGGTGCAGCGCGGGCTCGCGCGCCGCGCCGATCCGGCGCGCGCCAAGATGCGCCAGACGCCCGATGCGGCCGCGCCCTCGACGGGAACGGCGCGCAAGCGGCCGCGCGTGCTGCTGGCGGAGGACTCGGAGGTGATCCGCGAGTCGCTCAAGCGCGCGCTCGAGGCGCACGGCTGCGAGGTGCTGGCCGCGCGCGACGGCGCCGAGGCGCTGGCGCTGGCCGACGGCGATCAGGCCGGCTTCGATCTGGTCTCCACCGACGTGATCATGCCGGCGCTCGACGGCTACGAGCTGACGCGCCGCCTGCGCGCGCACCCGCGCCACAAGGACGTGCCGATCGTGATGGTGACCTCGCGCGGCGAGCACATCGATCGCGTGCGCGGCTTCGACGCCGGCGTCGACGAATATCTGGTGAAGCCGCTCGACGCGGGCGAATTGGTGCGCGCGCTCGATCGGCACCTCGGCCGCGCGCGCAAAGGGAGCCCGGCGTGACGACGGTGTACGTGCTGGCGGCGGGCGGCGTGCTGCCCGAGTTCGTGCGGCGGCCGCTGCGCGCGGCGGGTCACGTGGTGGCCAGCTTCGACAACGTCGAGGCGTGCCGCTCGGCGTGCCGCGCCGAGCCGCCCGACGTGCTGCTGGTCGCGCGCCGCGTCGGCGCGGAGGACGGCCTTCAGCTCGCCGACTCGCTGCGCGACGGCGGGCAGGCGCGCGCCATCGCCACCGTGCTGCTCTCCCCCGACGAGAAAGATCGCTCGGCCGCGCGCGCCGCCGGCGTCAGCTTCCTGCGCGTGCCGTTCTCCGCCGCCGAGTTGCTCGACGTGATCGGCGCGGTCACGCGCGCGCGCAAGTTGATCCTGCTCGCCGACGACTCGGCGCTGATCCACCGCCACACCGTGCCGATCCTCGAGGAGGCGGGCTACGACGTGGTCTCCGCCTTCGACGGCGCGCAGGCGATCGAGCTGGCCGAGGAGCGCCGCCCCGACCTGGTGATCACCGACGTCGAGATGCCCAAGCTCGACGGGTTCGCCGTGTGCAAGTCGCTCAAGGAGCGCTCCGATCTTTCGCCGCTGCCGGTGATCATCTGCTCGGCGCTCGGCGAGGCGCAGGACGTCGAGCGCGGCTTCGACTCGGGCGCCGACGACTATCTCGTCAAGCCGGCGGTGCCCGACGAGCTGGTGTCGCGCATCCGCTCGCTGCTCTCGACGTCGGGCCTCGAGCCGGGCCAGCGCGAGCGCATCCTGGTCGTCGACGATTCGCCGGCCATCCGCCACCTGGTCGCCGACTCGCTGGCGCGGCAGGGCTTCGCCGTCACCGTCGCCGAGGACGGGCAGCAGGCGCTGGAGAAATTGCGCGCGCACAAGTTCGATATGCTGATCACCGACTACGACATGCCGCGCATGACCGGCTTCGAGCTGGTGCACGCGCTCAAGCGCGATCCGGCGCTGCGCGACCTGCCGGCGATGATGCTGACGGCGCGCGACACGCGGCGCGACCAGGCGCAGATGCGCGCGGTCGGGCTCACCAGCTACCTCGTCAAGCCGTTCTCCGTCGACAAGTGCGTGGCGATGGTCGAGCGCGTGTTGGCCGAAAGACGCCTGTTGGCGTACAAAGAGGCCAGCCGCATGTACATCTCCGACGGCGCAGTGCGCGCCGCCGAGGAGGCTGCGCGCGACGGCGACAAGTTCAAGGTGCGCGCCGACGAGCGCGAGGTCGCGATCCTGTTCTCGGACATCTGCGGCTTCACGTCGATGTCGTGCGACATGCGGCCGCTCGAGGTGGTCGAGCTGCTCAACTCGTTCTTCGACGCGATGTGCCCGATCCTCAAAGGCGAGGCCGCCGACATCGACAAGTTCATCGGCGACGCGATCATGGCCATCTTCGAGCCGCTGCCGAACGCCGATCCGCCGCCGCTGCGTGCGGTGCGCGCCGCGCTGGCGATGCAGGCGCGCCTCACCGTGTGGAACTCGGAGTCGAAGCGGCCGCTGATGATCCGCATCGGCGTGAACCTCGGGCCGGTGGTGCGCGGCGACATCGGCTCGCGGCACGTGCGGCGCGACTACACCGTCATCGGCGACACCGTCAATCGCGCGCAGCGCTTCGAGTCGAACGCGCCGCGCGGCGGCGTGCTGGTCGGCGAGCGCACGTACGCCGCCACGCGCGACTTCATCGACTACGAGCCGCGCCCCGGCCTCAAGCTCAAGGGCGTGAACGATCCGGTGACCGCCTACGTCGCGCTGCGACTGAAGGATTTGTGATGAACAAGATCCGCGTGCTGATCACCGACGACTCGCTGTTCATGCGCGCGGCGATCAAAAAAATTCTCGCGAAGGATCCGCGGCTCGACGGGGCGGGCGCGGTGCGCGAGATCATGAAGCTGCGGCCGACGCCGGTGGTGATGGTGTCGGCGCACACGCGCGAAGGCGCGCGCGAGACGTTCGAGGCGCTCGGCGCGGGCGCGGTGGACTTCGTGACCAAGCCGTCGGGCGAGGTCTCGGCGGAGCTGCTCGGCGTCGGGCCGGAGCTGATCGCCAAGTTGGTGGCCGCCGCGCAGGCGGTGCCGCAGGCGATCGCGGTGGCGCCGCGCGCGACGGCGGGGCCGCGCATCACCGCGTCGCGGCCGGTCGGGCTCGTTGGTCCCAAGGTGGTGATCGTCGCGGTCTCGACGGGCGGACCGGCGGCGCTGTCGCGCATGCTGCCGATGGTGCCGGCCGACACGTCGCTGTCGTTCATCGTCGTGCAGCACCTGCCGGCCGGCTTCACCGCGCCGCTCGCCGAGCGGCTCGACACGCTGTGCGCGGTGCGCGTGCGCGAGGCGGTCGACGGCGATCGCCCGGAGGTCGGCCTGGTGCTGATCGCGCCCGGCGGCCATCACCTCGAGGTCGACGCCGACGGAAAACTGCGGATCCTCGACGGGCCGGAGGTGAACGGCGTGCGCCCGTCGGCGGACGTGACGATGCAAGCCGCCGCGCGCGTGTTCGGCCGGCGCGCGGTCGGCGTGGTCATGACCGGCATGGGACGCGACGGCGCCGAGGGGCTGCGCGCCATCAAGTCGTCGGGCGGCGTGACGCTGGCGCAGGATCAGCCGTCGTGCGTGATCTACGGTATGCCGCGCGCCGCCGTCGAGGCGGGCGCGGTCGATCACGTCGTGCCGCTCGACGGATTGGCCGACGCGATCCGCCGCGCGTGATCGCAGCGACGGCGCGCGGCGCGTGACGAGAGTTTCCTGGCACGCAGCGTGAACTATTCGGCTCCGTGCCCGACCACATCGATCGACTGGGGGAGTTCAGCGAGCAGGGACGCGGCGTGCCGGTGTCGCTCTCACGACCCGCCGGCGCGCTGCCCTTCAGCCCGCTGGTGCGCCAGGCGTATGCCCCGTCGCCGATCGCGCGGCTCGGCTGGGCGCAGGGGCTGATCCGCTGCGGCGAAGTGCCGCTCGAACCGGCGCGCGCGATCGATCGGCGCGCGCTCGTCTCGTCGGTGGCGCGGCTGCTGGCCGAGCGCGGCGGGTTCGTGCCGGTGGTCGAGCGCGAGCGCTTCGTGGGCGTGGTGTACGTCGAAGATTTGCTGGAAGCGGTCGCCGACAAACTTGATTCTCCGACGGTAGCGGGGCTGGTGTCGCCGCAGATCCCCACTTGTTCGCCTGCGAGCGCGCTGGTGGATGCGGTGCGCGCGATGCTCGCCTGCTACCTTCTGAGGATCCCGGTTGTCGGCGACCGCGGAGAGCTCGTCGGGCTGCTGTCGCTCTCGGTGGCGGCGGCGGCGGGCGAGCGCGATCCGGCGGTGCGCGACGTCCTCGAGGCGGCGCTGTCGCCGTCGCTGTTCGCGCGCGCCTGGCGTTAGCGAGCGCGCAGTGCTCGCTGCCTTGGCGTAAAACGCGTCAATTTGCCAATTTGAACCAATTTGACCGAGTGGCGCTCCGGCCGTCGACAGCGCGGGGGGATTGACGCATGCTTCGCGCGTGAAGCTTTCGGAAGACCTGCGATTGCCGCGGGCGTGGGACACGGCGTCGGGCGCGCTGGCGGTTTGCGCGCGCTCTCTCGGTGATCCGCGATCGCCGGCGGAGATCGCCGCGGCGTCGGGGTTGGCGTTTCGGGTTTCGGTCGACGCGCAGGTCTCGTTGGCGGGGCCGCACGCGTGGCCGTGGCGCGAGGAGCTGTGCGCGGCGGCGGAGCGGCTCGGCTACCTGGCGGAGATCGTCGCGTCGAGTGAGCGCGGGGCGCTGCACGCGGCGGCGCAGGCGCGCGCGGTGGCGTTCGCGCGCGCGGGGCTGGCCGCCGGCCGGCCGACGATGATCTGGGGCGTGCACGCGCCCGAGTTCGGCGTCGTGCGCGGCAGCGACGGCGACGAGCTGGAGGTTTCCGGAATCCTCGACGGCGTCGGGCCGGCGCGCCTCGACGCGCGCGAGCTCGGGCGCGGCGACGTGCCCGTGGTGTTCGCGCTGCAGCTCGTCGGCTGCGTGCCGCTCGCGCCCGTCGAGGCGGCGCTCGCCACCTTGCGCGCCGCGCTCACCCACGGCCGCGGGCCGGCGCCGACGCTCGCCGGTTTCTCGACGGGGCTGGCGGCGTTCGCGACGGCGCTCGCGGCGCTGGAGAGCGGCGTGATCGATCCCGGCGGGCTGGCCTACTCGGCGCAGCGCTGGGCCGAATCGCGCGCCGCGATCTGCGGCTGGCTCGACGGCGCGCGCGCGCTCGGACTCGAGCTCGACGGCGCGCTTGCGGCATTTCGCCGCTCGGCGTCGATGCTCGCCGAGCTGGCCGGCTGCCACCCGTTTCCGCCCGCGCCCGGCTCGATGCTCACCAACAACGCGCGCGACCAGGCGCACGCGCTCGTCGACGAAGCGCGCCGCGCCGAGCACGAGGCGCTGGACGCCGTCGAGCACGCGCTCGCCGCCGAGCGCCGCGCCAGCGCCGCCGCGCTGCCGATCGTCGACGCCGACGAGGCGCGCCTCGGCGATCTCTATGCGTGCGCCGCCGAGCTTCCGGTGCCGCTCGCCGGCGAGAGCGCCGAGTGCCGCGAGCGCGCCCGTCCGCGCCTCGGCGGCGCGCTGCGCGCCAAGCTGATCTACGACGGCGCGCGCGTCGTCGGGCAGCTGCTCTACGCGCCGCTCGAGGCCGCGCTCTATCCCGTCGCCGCCGACGGGCGCCGGTGGTTCCTGTTCTGCCCGTGGCTGGCCCGCGACGCGCGCGGACGCGGGCTCGGCGCCCGGCTGTTCGCCGCGCTGGAGGCCGACGCGCGCGCCGAGCACGTCGACGGGCTGCTGACCATCGCCACCGGCGACGAGCGGTTCCTCCACGCCGCCGGGCTCGAGCGCCACGGCTTCGTCGAGGTCGATCGGCGCGGCGACACGCGGCTGCTCGAGCGCGCGCTCGGCGATTCACCGTCGAGAGCGCGCCTGATCGATGTGACCGATCCGATCGAGCCGGCGCGCAGCGGCAAATTGCCGCTGGTGATCCGCCAGGCGTACAACTGCCCGTTGCTGCTCCACACGCGCCGCTCGCTCGCGCGCGCCGCCGCGAATTCCGATCGCGTGTCGCTCGACGAGCGCGACGCCACCGCCGCCGAGCCCGCGGGCGCCGCGATCGCCGGCCGCCCGCTCCTGCACGGCTACGTCCCCGACGCCGTGCTCGACGCCGCACTCACCGAGCAAGCCGATCGCTGGTCGCCGCGCTAGCTCAGATCACGGCGCAGAGGAAAAACTTCAGGTAGTGCCCGTCGGCGAAACCGGCGGGGACGGGAAAATCGGCGGGCAGCCCGCGCCGCTCGACGACGCGCAAGATGCGGCGCTCGCGGCCCGCGGCCTCGCCGATCGCGCGATCCAATTCTTCGACGGACATCTTCATCGTGTTCGAGACGCACGCGATCAGCGCGTTCGACGCCGCGACGGAGAGCGCCGCCTCGACCAGCTCGCGATAATCTTTCTGCACCGAGAAGACGCGCCCCTTGGCCTGCGAGAACGACGGCGGATCGAGCACGATCAGATCGAACTTGCGCTTGCGCTCGGCCATGCGCGCCAGGACCTTGAACGTGTCGCCGGGGATCAGCTCGTGGCCGGTCTCGGGCAGGCCGTTCGCCTGCAGGTTGCGGCGCGCGCGCGCGTGGGCTTTCGGAGCCAGATCGACCGAGACGATCTCGCGCGCGCCGGCCTTCGCGGCGTAGACGGAGAACGCGCCGGTGTAGGAGAACAGGTTGAGCACGCGCTTGCCGGCGGCGCGCTCGGCGACGGAGCGGCGGCCTTCGCGCAGGTCGAGGAACAGGCCGGTGCCGAGCGGCGCGGTGACGTCGACGACGAAGCGCGTGCCGTACTCTTCGACCTCGAGCTCGACGGGGGCGACCTCGCCGCGCGCGAGCTGCGCCGGTCCGCGCGGCGCATCGCCGGCGAGCGGCTTGTAGCGCTTCTGCTCGTAGATCGCGCGCGGCTTCCACACCGCCTCGAGCGCGTCGTAGAGGCCGTCGCGGATCGACTCCACCGACGGGGAGAACAGGTGCACCACCAGATGATCGGCGTAGCGATCCACGGTCACGCCCGGCAGGCCGTCGCCCTCGCCGTGCAGCACGCGGTACGCGGTCATGCCTTCGCGGGGCAGGAGCTGCTCGCGGAGCGCCTGCGCCGCGCGTACGCGTGCCTCCATCGCCGCGCCGTCGAGGATCTCGTTGGGATCGCGGCTGAGCACGCGCACCGCGACCACGCCGTCGGGATCGTACAGGCCGCGCGCCACGAACTCGCCCGCGTCGTCGACGATCTCGAGCAGCTCGCCGGCGCTCTCGCGCAGCGGCCGCCCGCCGAGCGCCTCGCGGAACAGGTAAGGATGCCCCGCGCGCAGCCGGGCCGCGATGTCCGGCGTGATGCGTACCGTACCGCGGCGGACTTTTGGCTCGAAGCCCGGCGCGCGGCGGCGTTTGGGCGGCTGGGGAGGCATGGGGGTGCGGAGCGTATACAAAATCGACCGCGCAAGCCACCCCGTTGACAAGGTGGGGGTGAGTATGAGATGTAGGTCGGCGGGCAGGACTGGGGGCGAGAATCATGGCGACGAAGCTTCAGAAGGTCCGTTTCGGCGATTTTCTCGTCGAGCGGAAGGTGATCGACGAAGGCCAGCTCCTGGACGCGCTGGCCGAGCACTGGCGCTCCGGCGTCCGCATCGGCGAGTCGGTGGCGCGCAAGGGATACCTCTCGAAGACCGAGATCGAGCGTCTGGCTCACGAGTTCGAAAATCTCAACACCGTTTACGTATAAGCTTCTGTGACAGGCTGTCGCGCCGGAGAAACGACGCATGACTGAATCTCGGTCACCGCGGGCGCGGAGCAGGTCCAACCATTACCCCTCATCGCGTCGCTTTGCTTGCGCCTTTTCTGCTTCCTCGACGAGGATCGTGGGGGTACACTCCGTGCATTTCGAAGGCGACCCGACCGGCCGGACAATCAGTTCAGTGGAGGCGTGAAAAAAATGTCGAACAGCATCACCTCGCAGACCCCGCTCCCGCACCCGATTCCGGCGAGCGATGAGCTCGGGCCGCTCGTGGGGCGCAACTTCGGCGGCTACGAGATCACCAGCTACATCGGCGAAGGGCCGACCGGCGCCGTGTACCGCGCCGAGGATCTCGTCGGCTCGCGCATGGCGGTCAAGGTGATGCACCGCGAGCTGTCGCGGAAGGAGACCGCCGACAAGCTGTGGGCCGATCTGCAAAAGCTCTCGGCGCTCGACAATCCGCACCTGCCGAAAGTCTACGACGCCGGCTTCGACGACGAAGGCCAATTCTACTACACGATGGACGAGCTGATCGGCTGCGATCTCGAGAACGGTCTCGAGGAGTCGGGCGCGCTCGCGCCGCGCAAGGCGCTCGAGATCGTGCGCCAGGTCTGCGACGCGCTCGAGGCGGCGCACGCGGCCGGCGTGGTTCACGGCGGGCTCAAGCCGCGCAACGTGTACCTCACGCCGAGCGAGGAGCAGCTGGTCGTCAAGGTGCTCGACTTCGGCGCCGCGCGCATGGCGGGCGGCGTGGAGAAGGGCGTCATCGTCGGCAATCCGTTCTACATGGCGCCCGAGCAGTTCGGCGGCACCGCCGACGCGCGCACCGATATCTACGCGCTCGGCGTGCTCATGTACGAGCTGTTCTCGGGCACGCTGCCGTTCGCCGGCCCGAGCCACGGGCAGGTCATGATGCGCCACCTCGCCGAAGTTCCGTCGCCGCCGCCGGGCGTCGATCCGGAGCTCGGGCGGATCATCTTGCGCGCGCTCGTCAAGGTTCCCGCGGGCCGCTATGCAGCGGTTCGCCAGCTGCGCGACGCGATCGAGCGCTGGGTGCAGGCGAGCCCGTCGATGCTGCAGGACGCGGCGGCGTTCCAGGTGATCTCGCGCGCCGCCGAAGCGCGCGCGATGAAGCAGGCCGCGCTCACCGCGCCCGACGCGACGGCGCCGATGCCCAAGCTCGACGTCGCCGAGCTGGCGCGCGCCACGCGCCCGGCCGATCTGCAGCACGCCGCCAACAAGACCGAGAACGGCGAGGCCAATCCGAACTCGTCGGAGTCGGTCGAGGCGTCGCTCGAGGATTTCATCAGCCAGGCGAACGCGTCGTTCCCGACCAGCGTCCAGACCGACGGCTGGGATCTGCACACCGGCGACGTCGAGCTGCTCGACGAGCCATCGGATGATGACGTGCTGGAGAAAGAGGAGCACGTCTCGGCGCCGATCAAGGTCAAGCCGGCGAAGACCGATCCGCAGATCGACAAGAAGAAGCTGACCAAGTCGACGCCCGCCGTGCAGCCGGCGCCCGAGCCGGTGGCGAAGGCCGTCGCGAGCGCGGTGGCGAAGATCGACGCCAAGCGCAAGCAGACGGTCAAGGGCATGCCGGCGGTGGTCGCGCCTGCGCCGGCGCCCGAGCCCGCGCCGCTTCCGCCGCCGGTCTACGACGCGCCCGAAGAAGAAGAAGAGCAGGCGGCGGCGAGCGACGAGCCGCAGTACGACGACGAGCCGGCGCCGGAGCCGTCGCGCCGCCGCAAGATCGAGCGCACCGAGCTGGTGTCGCAGCAGCTGCCGATCAACCAGGTGCCGTGGACGGCCAACCCGCTGGTGATCATCGGCGGGCTGCTGTTCGCGTTCATCATCGGCGCGGGGCTGGTGTTCCTGATGGTGCGCACCATGATGCCGACGCAGCAGCCGGTGGTGGTGCAGGCGCCGCCGCAAGTGGTGGTGCAGCCGGCACAGCCGATCGCGCAGCCGGCGCAGCCGGTGGTGACGCCGCTCGGCGCGCAGCCGGCGCAGCCCGCGCAGCCGATCGCGCAGCCCGCGCAGCCGGTCCCGCTGCCGCAGCCGGCGGTCGCGCTGCCGGCGCCCGCGCCGCACAAAGCGGCCAAGGTGCACCACGCCGCGCCCGTCGAGAAACCGGCCAAGAAAGAAGCGCCCGCGGCGGCCAAGGCGACTGCGCCCGCGCCCGCGAAGAAGGAAGCGGCGGCCCCCGCGCCCGCGAAGAAGGAAGCGGCCAAGCCCGCGAAGAAGGAAACCAAGGGCGGCGGCGGCGACTGGGTTGACCCGTTCGCGCAGTAGTCGTACCGTCGCGCCACGCACCACTCGCGTAAATAAAAAGGAAGCACGATGAAAACCTTGTTATCGACGGTGGCGCTGGCCACGCTGCTCTGTGCCTCGGCCGCGCAGGTCCACGCGCAGGACGCCGACGACGCGGAAGTCACGCGCATGGCCAAGGAGCACTACAAGGCCGGCCTCGAGGCGTACAAAGCCGGGCACTACGACGTCGCGATCAAGGAGCTGAAGAAGGCGTACCTGCTCAAGCGGCTGCCGGCGCTGCTCCTCAACATCGGCGCGACGTATCGCAAGATGGGCGACTACGACCTGTCGCTGCACTTCTATCAGAAGTATCTCGACGAGGCGCCGCCCGACGCGAAGGATCGCGACGAGGTCAAGGGCATCATCGCCGAGGTGCAGAAAGAAAAAGCCGGCGGCGGCGCGCAGCCCGAAGGCAACACGCAGGTCAAGCCTCCGACGGAGGAAGCGCGGCCCGAGCCGGTGGCGCCGAAGCACGTCGAGAAGCAGGTCGACATGCCGCGCGAGTGGGCGCACAACCCGATCGACGCCGCGCCGCCGGATCAGCCGATCGACGTGCGCGTCTCGATGCCGGTCATGAAGGGCGTCAAGGTCTACGTCTTCTACCGCGTCGCCGGGCAGGCCGACTTCACCCAAGTATTAATGAAGCGCCGCGGGACCGAGAAGGTCGGCCGCATCCCCGCCGACGCCGCGCAGGGCAAGGCGCTGCAGTACTACGTCGAGGCGCGCGATCCGGCGGGCAGCGTGGTCAAGAACTCGGGCTCGCCGGCCGATCCGAACGTCATCATGATCGACGCCAGCGCCAAGCCGCAGGTGCTCGCCTCCGTCGACACGTCGCAAGAGGGCGAGGGCGAGACGCCGAAGGCGGCGCAGCAGGGCGGGCACAACATGGACGACGAGGCGGCGCCGATGAGCGGCCAGTTGCCGAAAGACAAGCAGGCGAAGACGACCAAGAAGGCGGCCGCGCGCTCGTCGAGCGGCTCGACGGGCGGGCTCGGCGGCCTCTTCTGGGCCGGCGTCGTCACCGCCGGCGTCGGCGTGGTGTGTGTGGTCGTCGGCGCGGTCGGGCTCGCGCAGGCGTCGAGCTTCTCCGACACCGTCGGCTTCTCCAGCCGCAACCCGATCGACGGCAACGGCAACCCGATCTTCTTCAACAACGATCCGAACGCGATGGGCTCGCCGCAGTTCGCCGCGCAGGAGTCGTCGGGCAAGCTTTGGAACACCGTCGGCATCGCGATGACCACGGTCGGCGTGATCGCCACCGTCGGCGGCGGCATCGTCGCGCTCGTCGGCTACATGGGATCGCGCAAGACCGTCGAGCAGCCGAAGAAGCGCGCGCCGTCGACCGACGTCTCGAAGTGGTACATCACGCCGAACGTCGGGCCGGTCGCCGGCGGACGTCAGGCGGGCTTCATCGCCGGCTTCTCCTTCTAGTTAGAGGAACACATGCGCATCACCCTACTCCTGGCTTGCACCGCGGCCTTCGCGGCCGGCTGCTACAACCCCGACACCGGCGAGGTGGGATACTACTGCCACCCGATGGACGATCCGGCGTGCCCCGACGGCACCAAGTGCCTGCCGTTCGTCAACATGAACGCCACGCCGCCGCGCATGGAGAGCCGCTGCCAGCGTCCGATCGCGCAGGCCGGCTACGACATGGCCGGCGGGCTGATCCCGAAGACCGGCGTCTACACCGGCACGCACCAGAACGCGATGCTCAACCTGGTCACCGACTGCCCCGACTCCAGCCTCGAGCCCAACGACTCGCCCGACAAGGCGCTCGACGCGCCGCTGCCGACGCCCGACATGCCGACGGCGAAGATCACCAAGATGGCGATCTGCCCGGTGGGCCCGAATCCCGCGACCGGCAACCACGACGTCGACTACTTCCGCGCCAACACCACGTCGTTCACCACCGCCTCGACGCTCAACCTGCGCGCCGACGTGTTCTACGACATCGTCTACGGCGACCTCGACGTCGGCATCTTCGACGCGACCGGCAACCTGCTCGCCTCCGACGGCTCGGCGGTCTCGAACGCCTGCGCCGTCGCCGTCGTGCCGCCCGGCGTCTAC
>DASREC010000036.1:0-12398 GCA_035652295.1 Polyangia bacterium | reverse complement strand
TAAGCCCTCCTCGTCGGAGCGGCAAGGAGTCGGAAGTCAGCCATATAGCGCCTGAGGACTGCCGAAAAAAAGAACGCGAGTCGCAAGCCCGCGCGTGGCATCCGTCCGCCGCGCCGACGACTACCCGACGCCGAGCAGCTCGACGTCGAAATGCAATTCCGCGTTCGGCGGAATGATGCCGCCCGCGCCGCGTGCGCCGTAGCCGAGGTTGGCCGGGATGATGAGCTTGCGCTTGCCGCCGACTTTCATCGACATGACGCCCTCGTCCCAGCCCTTGATGACCTGCCCGACGCCGATCTGAAACGAGAACGGCTCGTTGCGATCGCGCGACGAGTCGAACTTCTTGCCGTCGGCGAGCGTGCCGGTGTAGTGCACGGTGACCGTCTTGCCGCGTGCGGGCGAGGGGCCCGTGCCTTCCTTCTCGTCGACGTACTTGAGCCCGGACGGCGTCGTCATCATGGTCGCTCCTCCTCGTCAGATCGATGTCGTGGCCGACACCGTATAATGGAATGGGAGCGAGGTCGAGATGCAGCGCAGGCGATTCTTGCAAGCGATGGCGGCGGCCGCGGCGGGGTGGGCGGTGCGCGCGCGCGGCGACGTGAGCGCGACGTTCGGCGGCGCGAAGCCGAGCGGCACGCCGTTCACCGAGCGCGGCCATCTGCGCGCCGCGCTCGAACGCGCGCGCAAGAAGGGAATGCCGCTGTTCGTGATCGTGATCCCCGCCGGCGACGACGAGAAGTACGAGCGCGGCGGCGCGTTCGGCGAATTCCTCGATCACGCCACGGAGGACCAGCTCGCGCCGCTCTCCGAAGCCGAGCTGGTGTGCGCGCCCGCCGACGAGCTGCGCGAGGTGGCGCTGGTCACCGGCGAGCCGCTGTTCGCCGTCATCCGGCCCGACGGCCGCGTCACCGTCGCCCCGGCCGCGTTCCCGCGCGCGCAGCCGAGCCGCAGGTTCGACGATCTCGAGGGCGACGCGCTCGCCGACAAGCGGATCGCGTTCCTCGCCGCGCAGGTCGATCGCTCGCTGCCGCGCCCGCCCGATCTCGCCAAGAACAACGCCGGGCACGTCATCGCCCAGCAGCTGCGCGCGCACGCGCCCGAGGGCAGCCACTGGGCGCGCCACTCCGGCTGCGGCGGCCCCACCGTCGACGACATGCCCGAGAGCCTGGCCAACATGCCCGACTGCGGCATGGGCCACGTGCCGAAGAAGAGCGAGCGCTTCCTCTATTTCTTCTCGCGCTCGCCGAACGCGCGCCGATGAGCCGATTGACAGCCCGCCAGCCGCGCTTTAGCTTGAGATTACGTGCGAGGAATTTTTCCCGCACGCCATAGACCCGCCGGGAGCGATTCGCCCCGGCAGAGGAGGACTCGAATGCATCCAGGCATGATGTATTGGTGGAAGAACCGCCATCACGGCGGTGGCGAAGGCGCGTGGGCCGGCTGCGGCGGTGGCGGCGGTCACCACGAGCACGGCGGCCACGGCGGCTGGGGCGGCGGCGATCCGCGCGAGTGGGCGCGCGAGGCCTCGGGCGGCGAGCACCACGGCGGCGGCGAGTTCGGCGTGCGGCGCCCCTTGCGCTTCCTCGCCTACAAGCTCGAGCTCGACGAGAAACAGGTCGGCGAGCTGGCGCGCATCCTTCAAGAGCTGAAGACCGAGCGCGCGCAGGCCGAGGTCGACGGGCGGCGCACCATCGCCGGGTTCGCCGACGCGGTGGCGGGCGACGCGTTCGACAAGGCCAAGGCCGACGAGTCGGGCACGCTGCGCGTCAAGAGCGCCGAGCGGCTGCGCGACGCGGTGTCCAAGGCGCTGGGCCAGATCCACGCGCTCTTGTCGAGCGAGCAGCGCGCGACCCTGGCCTACCTCATCCGCACGGGCGTGGTGACGCTTTAGCTGAAATCCAATCGGCGAATATCCGATTGGAGGATATCCAGCTTTAGATGGCGTCCAAACCCAAGTGAGATCCAACATGGAGCCCGCTCGCGTTCCCGTCCCCTCTGACGGCGAGCTGCTCGACGCCTACTCGACCGCAGTGATCCACGTGGTCGAGCGCGTCGGCCCGGCCGTCGTCAGCATCCACCAAGGCACCGACCCCGGACGCCGCCGAGGCTCCGGCTCCGGGGTCGTCTTCACCCCCGACGGCTACATCCTCACCAACGCGCACGTCGTCGACCGCGCCGAGCGGCTCGAGGTCACGCTCACCGACGGCTCGTCGCACGTGGCGCGCGTGGTCGGCGTCGATCGCGCCACCGATCTCGCCGTGATCCGCTCCGACCGCGAGCTGCCGTTCGCCGAATTGGGCGCGTCGGCCAGCCTGCGCGTCGGGCAGCTCGTGGTCGCCATCGGCAACCCGCTCGGCTTCTCGTCGACGGTGTCGGCGGGCGTGGTCTCGGCGCTCGGCCGCACCATGCGCGCGCAGGGCGGCCGCGCCCTCGACAACGTGATCCAGAGCGACGTCGCGCTCAACCCCGGCAACTCGGGCGGGCCGCTGTGCGACAGCCGCGGGCGCGTCATCGGCATCAACACGGCGATGATCCTCGGCGCGCAGGGCATCAGCTTCAGCGTGCCCGTCGACACCGCCAAGTGGGTGCTCGGGCAATTGATGACGCTCGGGCGCGTGCGGCGCAGCTACCTCGGCGTGAGCGCGCAGACGCGGCCGATCCCGCGCGCGCTCGCCCGCCACCACGCGCTCGCCGCCGAGTCGGGCGTCGAGCTCACCGCCGTCGAGCCGCGCGGCCCCGCGCACCGCGCCGGCCTGCGCGACGGCGACATCGTCTTCGCGGCGGGCGGCAAACCGATCGGCAGCATCGACGAGCTGCAGCGCCTGCTCGGCCAATGGCCGGTGGGCGACGCCTTGACGGTGCGCGTCCTGCGCCGTATCGAAATGCTAGAGTTGATCGTGGTGCCGCGCGAGGCGCCCACCTGATCGCCCAACGATGACGACACCGAATCCGCCCCGTTTCAACGAACGCACCATCGTGTTTCTCGTCGGGGCGGTGCAGTTCGTCAACATCCTCGACTTCGTGATGGTGATGCCGCTCGGCCCCGACTTCGCGGCCGCGCTCTCAATCCCCGAGTCGAAGCTCGGCCTGGTGGCCGGCAGCTACACCGCCGCCGCGTCGATCTCCGGCATCATCGGCTCGTACTTTCTCGATCGTTTCGATCGCCGCTCGGCGCTCGGCGTGGCGATGCTCGGCCTGGTCGCCGGCACCGCGGCCGGCGGGCTCGCCACCGGTTTGCCGTCGCTGCTCTTGGCGCGCGTGATCGCCGGCGTGTTCGGCGGGCCGGCCACGTCGCTGGCGTTCTCGATCATCGCCGACGTGATCCCGCCCGAGCGGCGCGGCAAGGCGATGGGCGCGGTGATGGGCGCGTTCTCGGTGGCGCAGGTGCTCGGCGTGCCGGCCGGCTTGTGGCTGGCGCAGGGCGGGCGCTGGTGGCTGCCGTTCTTCGTCGTGGCCGGGCTCGGCCTGGTCATCATCGTCGCGTCGATCTTCCTGCTGCCGCCGCTGCGCCTGCATCTCGAGTCGCGCGCGCCGGACGCGGCGTCGCTGTCGTCGCTGTCTTCACTGCTGGCGCGTCCGATCGTGCGCGCGTCGTACCTGATGACCGCGACGGTGATGATGGCCGGCTTCCTGGTCATCCCCAACATCGCCGCCTACGTGCAGAAGAACCTGCACTACCCGCGCAGCGAGCTCGATCGCCTGTACCTCGCCGGCGGCGTCGCCAGCTTCTTGTCGCTGCGCATCGTCGGCGCGATGGTCGATCGCTTCGGCTCGTTCCGCGTCGGCTCGATCGGCTCGCTGCTGCTCGGCGCGGTCTTGTACCTCGGCTTCTACGACTACCCGCGCGGCCTGCCGGTGATGGCGCTGTTCATCGCCTTCATGATCGCGATGGCGTTCCGCAACGTCTCCTACTCGACGCTCACGTCCAAGGTGCCCGAGCCGATCGAGCGCGCGCGCTTCATGTCGATCCAGTCGTCGGTGCAGCACGGCGCGTCGGCGCTCGGCGCCATCGTGTCGTCGCGCGTGCTGGTGACGCTGCCCGGCGGCGCGCTCGGCGGCATGTCGCGCCTGACCGCGATCTCGATCGCGCTCACCGCGCTTTTGCCGGCGTTCCTGTTTCGCGTCGAGCGCGCGGTTCAGCGGCGCGCGGCGGAGTCGGCGGCGCCGGTGACCGGACCCGCGCTCGCCGAGCGGCCCGAGCGATAGACCGTCCCGCGCACGAGATCCCACAGCGGCAGCACGACGTTGAAGTTCCAGCGCTGCATCCGCTCCGGATGGTGATGGACCGCGTGGTGCCGCCGGAGAAACGCGATGATGCGCAGCCGCCCGACGAAGCTGTCCGGCGGCAGGTGAAACGCGAGGTGGAGCTGCTCGTACGAGATCGAGTAGAGCATCGCCGTCGCGCCGAACAGCACGCCGAGGTTGCGCTGCCCGCACAGCGCTAAAATCGCCGCCGGGATCAGCGCGCCGCCGAACGCCGCGAGGATCCCGAACGCCGGAATCAGCACCAGCCGATATTCTTTGTCGGATCGCATCGCCATGTCCTCGGTGAGGAACACCATGTGATGCTCGGGCGTGTGGCGATCGTAGAGGAGCTGAAACGGCGGCGTGCGCTTGTGCAGCAGGTCGCGGTGAATGCGCCACTCGCCGGCGTTGAGCAGCACGAACGCCGCCGGCACCATCGCCAGCTGCCACACCTGGAGATCGCGCAGCAGGCACAGCGCGCCCGCCACCAGGCCGAGCCCGATCAGCGACGGCACGAGCTGGTGCGCGCGCGGCGAGTACCAGCTCGGGATGCGCGCGATCAACTTCGCGCGGAGCGTCTCCCGCTCGGTGTCGTTCAAGGCGGTCCGACCACTCATTGGTGTCATCCTAATGACCCGCTGGTCAGTGTCAAGCGCGATTTGCGCCGCCCGTCGCTGACGAGGATTTTCAAACGGCGCGCGGTCGTGGTATGTGCCGTCGGTCGTGACGCCCGCTCGCCCCCGCGCCTGGATGGCCTTCGCGCTCTCGTTCGCGGGCGCGGCGCTCTTGTCGGTGCCGGCGCAGCGCTTCCGCATCGATCGCGCGGGCGACGACTGCTCGGCGTGGCCGGCGATCTCCGAGAGCGCGGCGTACGCGGCGGTGTATCTGGTCGCGCTCGCGCTGCTCACGCTCGGCTGGCGGCGCGCGATCAAGCTCGAGTGGCCGCTCGGCCGCGTGCTCGCGGTCGGCTTCGCGGTGCACGCGGTGGCGATGCTGGCGCCGCCGTTCCTGTCGCTCGACACGCTCTGCTACTCGGCGGTCGGCCGCGCGATGGCCGCGTTTCATCAAAGCCCCTACGCGCCGCTGCGCGCGACGCTGCCCGCCGGCGATCGTTTCCTCACGCTGCTCCCGCCCGGCTGGCAATTCGGCGGCAGCGCCTATTGGCCGCTGTTCAATCGCCTGTCGCAGTTGATCGCGCTCGCCGCCGGCGATCACCTGATCGTGCACCTGCGCCTCTATCAATTGACCGGCGCGCTGGCGATGACCGCGGTCGCCTGGCTCACCGCCGCCGCCGTCGGCGATTCCAAAGCCGCCGCGTTCGTCCTCTTCTGTCCGCTGGCGATCGTCGAGGCCACGGTCAACGGACACAACGACAACCTGCTCGCGCTCTCGGTCGCGCTGTTCGCCTTCTGCGTCGCGCGCCGCCAACAGACGCTCGGCGCTCTATCATTGATAGCCGGCTTGCTGGTCAAAGCCTCGGGCCTGCTCGTCCTCGGAATGGACGTCTGCTATCTCGCCTTTTCGCGCGTGCGCCGCTTCGTCACCGCCGCGCGCGTGCTCGGCGCCGGCGCGATCTTCATCGCCGCCACCATCACCGCGTTCATCGTCCTGCGCCGCACGTTTCCTTTTCTGAACGCCTTCTCCGCGCTGCTCGGCAGCCCCGCCGACGCGTTCGAGCACTGCACGCGCTCGTTCGAATGTTTTCCGCGCGGTGCGCTGCGCTACGTGTTCCACCAGCCGACCGCCGCGTGGATCGTCGGCCTCGCGTTCCGCGCCGCCGGCGGGCTGTGGCTGGTCTACGCCGCGTTGCGCGCCGCAAAAGAGCAGCGCCAGCTCGCGTGGGCCGCGTGCGGTCTCTTCATCTATTACCTGTTCCTGCACGGCTTCATGGAGTCCTGGTATTTGCTGTCGCTCCTGCCGCTGGTGCCGCACGCCGACGAGCGGCTGCGTCCCGCGATGCAGGTCTACCTGGTGAGCGCGCTGGTCTATTACGCGATTCGTTTGCCACTGAACTGCTCCCTATCGCCCGCGTTGATTGGTCTGAAAGAGCTCAGCGAAGGCCTGGTGGTGCTGGTGCCCGTGGTGGTCACGCTGGCGCGCCGCCGCCGTACCGCCTGATGCGCACCGATCGCACGCGCGTCTGCGTTCCGTGCGGGCTGCTTTCTCGACGGCGGCGTGCCCGCGCTGCCGCCAGCCGGCGCTGCACGATCTGCGCAAGCCGGGCGCCGCCGACGTGTTGCTCGCGTCGCTGCGCAAGGCCGCGCTCCACGATTCGCCGCACGCGCGCCGCGCCGAGCGGCTGTCGCGCGTGATCGGCTGGCTCGGCCGCCACGCGTCGACGCTGGTGGCGCTGGCCGCGGTCGCCGTCGCCATCGGCGGCGTCTCGCACCTGCTGGTGAACCGCGCGGTGTTTCTCTCGACCAAGATCTTTTTCCTGTTCGGCGCCGTGGCGTGGGCGCTGCTCACCATCGTCGTCGCCGCCGCGCGCACGGTGCTCGAGATGTGGCGCGACAGCCTCCTGCAAAACCAATCCATCGCGATTCAATTGGCGCCCGATCCGCAGATCGATCCCACGCTCAAACGCGCGACGGTGCGCGGCAAGGTGCGCGCGACCGAGCCGGTGACGTCGCCGCTGAGCGGCCTCGCGTGCGCCGCGTTCCGCCTGCTCGGCGCCGGGCCGAGCGGCCCGATCGACGACGCCGGCGGCGGCGCGTTCGAAGTGGTCACCGACGACGGCGCGGGCCCGGTGCGCGTCGACGCGCGCCACGCCTCGCTGGCGCTCGAATCGTTCGGCAAACGCGTCACGCTGCGCCCCAAAGGCAAGCTGCTCGACTATCTGCGCGCGCGCGCCGCCGCGCTCACGCCCGGCGAGGTCCACGTCGAAGAGGCGCTCCTGCGCAACGGCGACGAGGTGATCGTCGAAGGCACCTGTGCCGAGACGCCCGAAGCGCTCGGCTACCGCGACACCACCACCGCGCGCCTCTTCAAAGAGCTCGACGGCTCGCCGCTGATCATCCGCCGCGTTTGAATCGCGCTAGAGCGGGAACTGCAGGATCGCGTCGGTGACGCGATTCAGGTCGGGCTCCGTCAGATCGTTGTAGAACGGCAAACGCAGCAGGCGGTCGCTGACGTCTTCGGTCACGGGGCAGTCGCCGTCGCGGCCGCCGAGCTTGCGGCCCATCTCCGAAAGATGCAGCGGGAGATAGTGGAACACGCTGACGATGTCGCGCGACTTGAGGTGCGCGATCAGCGCGGTGCGCGACGCCAGCGACGGCATCAGCATATAGAACATGTGATACGGCTGCTCGCAGTGAGGAGGCACGAACGGCAGGCCGACCGCGTGCGCGCCGGCCCAATCGGCGAGCCGCTCGCGATAAAACTCCCAGATGCGGCGCCGCTTGGCTTGAATCTGGTCGCGCTGCTCCAATTGCGCGAACAGCACCGCCGCCAGCAGATCCGACGGCAAGAAGCTCGAGCCGACGTCGACCCAACTGTATTTGTCGACCTGCCCGCGGAAGAAGCGGCTGCGGTTGGTGCCCTTCTCGCGCACGATCTCGGCGCGCTCGACCAGCCGCTCGTCGTTGATGAGCAGCGCGCCGCCCTCGCCGCACGAAAAGTTTTTCGTCTCGTGAAAGCTCTGCGCCGCCAGCGCGCCGAAGCTGCCGAGCATGCGCCCGCGATAGCGGCCGAACAGTCCGTGCGCGTTGTCTTCGATGACCGGGATCTGGTGGCGGCCCGCGATCTCGAGGATCGCGTCCATCTCGCAGCCGACGCCGGCGTAGTGCACCGGCACGATCGCGCGCGTGCGCGGTGAGATGGCGCGCTCGAGCTGCGCCTCGTCGAGGTTGAGCGTGTCGCGCCGGACGTCGGCGAAGATCGGCCGCGCGCCGCGCAGCACGAACGCGTTCACCGTCGAGACGAAGGTGAACGCCGGCACGATCACCTCGTCGCCCGGCGCGAGATCGAGCAGCAGCCCCGCCATCTCCAGCGCGTCGGTGCACGACGTGGTGAGGAACGCGCGCTGGCAGCCGACGGCGCGCTCGAGCAGCTCGTGGCACTGCTTGGAGTAGTGGCCGTCGCCGGACAGCTTCTCGCGTTTGAGGGCGTCGGCGATATAGGCCAACTCGTTTCCGGCGAAGCACGGCCGATTGAACGAGATCAGCGGTTCGGCCATATCAGCTCCTGCGCGCGCGGTCCTTCCATGAACAGTAGATCGATCACCGACACCTGTGGATCGTACGGCGGGTAGAGCTGCTTGTATTCGGGATAGTCGTAAACCATGTACTCGAGGCTGATCCCCGCGTCGCGTAGCCGCGCTTCGTCGAGATATCCCTGGGCGCTCGGCCCGCTGATGTAGTGGGTCGCGCCCACCGCGCGCAGCGTCGCCATCAAGCGCTCCATGCGATCACCCGAGACGCCGAGCTCCGACGAGCGCACGAACCTGGTCTGCAGGCCGAGCGCGCGCGCCAGCTCGATGGTGAGCTCGACGGTGAAGTCGGCCAGCTTGGCCGGCCGCTGGTTCAAGAAGCGCTCGAGCAGCGGCCCGTATTCGGCGAAGTGCGGCGTTTTGCCGTAGGCCTGTTTGATGGTCGCCCAGTGTTTGACGTTCCATGGCGAATCCCAGGCGATCTCGATCTGATTGATCAGCGTCTTGTTGACGACGTTGCCTTTGCTCGAGGCGGGGATGGTGAGCCACACCGGCCCGTTCGCGGTCTTGATGCGGTTGCGGTTGCGCCAGCCGTGCTTGTCGTATTGCACGTCGTCGTAGAACACGAACAGGTCGGCTTTCTGGATCTGGTGGAAATAGCCGCGCCACGGAATGTACGACGGCTGGATGATGGCGACCTTCACCGCGCCAGCTCTCCGGCGAGCAGCCCCATGCGCAGCGCCGCCAGCCGCCGCCCCTCGAGCACAAACTCGTCGCGCAGCACGCCCTCGACGGTGAAGCCGACGTCGAGGTAGCTCTTGATCGCGGCCGCGTTGCGCGCGTGTACGGTGAGCCAGAGCTTGTGCAGCGCCATCGCGCCGAACGCGTGCTCGGCGGCCAGCGCCACCGCGGTGCGCCCCACGCCGCCGCCGCGCGCCGCCGGCTCACCGACGTAGATCGACAGCCGCGCGGCACCCACCCGCTCGTCGATCTGATCGAGCACCACGTTGCCGACGTGCTCGCCGCCGAGCAGGATCGCGAACGCGCGGATCGAGGGGTCGCCGAGCGCGCGCTCGATCCACGCCGTGGTGCGCTCCGCCGACGGTTCGCTCTTGAGGCCGATGTTGGCGCTCACCTGCGGATCGCGCATCCACGCCAGCATGCGCGGCGCGTGCTCGAGCCCGAGCGGCGCGAGCCGCACGTCGTCGCGGCGCTTCAACCCTGTCCCGCCTTGTACAGGCGCTCCGACTCGGGGACGTAGTACTCCTCGAGCGAGCACGGCATGCGCACGTTGAAGCCGAGGAAGCGCCGCCCCACCTCGCCCAGCTGATCCATGATCGCTTTGGGCATGAGCCGCGGATAGTCGAAGCGCGTGCGCATGTAGGAGCGGCAAACATTGAGCGTGAGCGCGTGGCGCGCCCGCTCGGTTTCGTTCTTGCCGCCGAAATGAAACGTGCGCGCGTTGAAGAACACCGCGTCGCCGGCGCGCGGAAACACCCGCTCGGCGTGCGCGAAGAACTCCTCTTCCGACGGCGTATCGGCGCGCGTGAACGAGCCGGGCAGAAAATACGTGGCGCCGTTCTCGACGGTGAAATCGTCGAGCGGCAGGATCACGCCCACGTTGGTGACGTAACCGGGAATGAGGCGCGGACTGTCGTTGTGGATGCGCGCGGCGTAGTTGGCGCCGCGCGGCGGCATGCTCGACGTGACATAGCCGTAGAGGATGCAGGTGTCGGTGAGCATCTCCGACAGATAGGCCTGCATCCGCTCGTTCTCGAGGAGCTGCGCGAACGGCAGCGCGCGCGCCATCGGATTGAGCACCATGAACGAATCGGGATAGACCTTGCCGCGCCACTTCTCCAGATCCTCGGCGATGCAGCGCTCGAGCAATTCGCGCAGCATCGGCACATCGGCCCGAGGCAGCACGTCGGGCACGACGGTAAAGCCGCGCTCGCGCAGCTCGCGGACTTTGACCGGGTCGGTGCTCGCGCTCATTACTTTAGGAAGATGAATTGTAGATATTTGAACAGGTGATCGGACAGCGGCGCGACCGAGCGCAGATAGTCCTCGACGCGCGCCGCCTCCTCGAACGAGCGGCCGTGCATGACCTCGGCCTGGCCGAGGAACCACTCGCGCCGCACCTCCACCGATTTGAACCCGAGCTCGGGCGCGCGCCGCACGAGCTGGACGGCGTCGATGCCGCCGAGGATGGCTTTCGAGAACTCGGCGGTGCGGAACGTCTCGGCCGGGATGCCGAAGTCGCGCTCGACCTGCTGATCGGTCTCGGTGACCGACGCGCGCGCCTTCTTGACGATCGGCGACAGCTTGGGATCGTCCGGCGCGAGCGCACCGACGTGATCCCAGAACTGTTTGTTGGGCTCGAGATCGACGTAGCAAAGCCCGCCCGGTTTGAGCACGCGCGCGGCCTCGCGCAGGATGGCCCAGTAATCCTCGGTGTGGTGGATGAAGGCGTAGGAGCTGACGAGGTCGAAGCTGGCGTCGGCGAAAGGCAGCTTCTCGGCGCGCGCGTTGTGCAGCGTGATGTTTCCCGGCGACGTGGCGACGCGATCGAGCATCGCCTGCGTCACGTCGACGCCGTGGATCTCGCTGAACAGATCGCGCGCCAGGTTGATGATGAAGCCGGTGCCGCAGCCGAGATCGAGCAGTTTCCCGCCGGCGACGCGCGCGCGCAGCGCCTCCAGCACCTTGCGCACCTTGGCCTGGTTTTCGGGGCGGAAGTGCGGCTCCGACTCGTTGTAGGTCGGAGCCATCTTGCTGTGGACCTCGATGTTCGCGTCGACGACCGATGGCATGCTCAGTTCCTCGTGGACGATAGATTGAGACTGCGCGCGACGATGTAGCGCGGCCGGCGCAAGACTTCTTGATAGACGCGGAAGACGTAGGTTCCCAGGATGCCGAGGCTGAGCATCACACTACCGAGCGAGAACGTGACCAGCAGCGCGAGCAGCGTCAGGCCCGGCGGCAAATTGCCGCGCGCCACGATGTACTTCACCAGCAGCGCGACGAGGTACAGCCCGCTGCCGAGCAGGATCATCGAGCCCATCGACACCAGGAGCCGATGCGGCAGATCGGTGTAGTTGAGCAGCGAGTTGACGGCGAGCGCCAGCCGCTTGCGAAATGTGTACGCGCTGCGGCTGCCGGCGCGTTCGACGTGCTGAACCGCCACCGTCGCCGATTGAAAGCCCATGTGAAACATCAACGGGCCGAAAAGGATATTGCGCTCGGGATACGACAGCACCGCGTCGAGAAAGCGGCGCGAGAAGAGTCGGAAGGTGCCGACGCGCGGCGGTACGCGTGCGCCGGTCAAGCGCGAGAACACGTAGTGGTAGAGCCGCGACGTGAGACGATACGTGAACGCCTCGCGCTCGCCCTCCTTGACGGTGTAGACCACGTCGACGTCGCCCTTGAGCTGCTCGTAGAGGCGCGGGATGTCTTCGGGACGATCTTGCAGATCGGCGTCCATCAACACGATCACTTCGCCTTTGGCGTGCTCGAAGCCGGCGGAGATGGCCGGGTGCTGTCCGAAGTTGCGGCTCAGCTTCATGCCTTTGACGCGCGCGTCCTGCGCCGCCAGCTCCTGGATGATCTCCCAGGCGTTGTCGCGGCTGCCGTCGTCGACCATCAGCAGCTCGAAGTCGCCGAGCGGCTCGAGCGCCGCGCGCGACCGCTGATACAGCTCGCGCAAATAGATCGCCGTTTGATAGACCGGCAATATCACCGAGATCAGGGGGCGTGGAGCGGCGGATTCCACTGGGGCTCGGTCCTAGCGCGATTCACCAGGGGTGTAAAGCGGTTTTCAGCCCCCGCGGCGACGGGAGAATCGCATCTCCAGCGACATGCGCGTGGTGGCCGGATTGAGGTTCACGCCGCCGCCGTGAATCAAATACGGCGAGAAGATCAGCACGTGGTTCGGCGCTGGATTGGGACGGATCATGCGCAGCGGATGAGTGCCGCCCGTCACCGCCGGGACGCTGTAGGCGTTGCC
>DASREC010000035.1:0-5499 GCA_035652295.1 Polyangia bacterium | reverse complement strand
GATCGGTCCGTCGCCGTCGCACAGCAGCGGGTGCTCGAGATACGCCTTGTGCTCCCAGATCTTGATGTCGTCCGAGACGTCGCGCTC
Source organism: Polyangia bacterium (assembly GCA_035652295.1). GTDB lineage: Bacteria > Myxococcota_A > Polyangia > Palsa-1104 > Palsa-1104 > DASREC01. The sequence continues at coordinate 5,412 of DASREC010000035.1, read as the reverse complement.
GAGATCGCGGATCATCATCTGCCGCACCGTTTGCGTCAGTTCCTCGGTCGGCATGTGCTTCACGGTGAACGCGAAGCGGATGTCGACGTGCTCTTCGTCGACGGGCGTGACCAGGCTGAGCAGGACGCCGTCGACCAGCAGCTTGAACTGCTGGCGCAGCATGCCGAGTCCCCAGTGCGTGCCGAGGATGTCGCCCTCGATGTCGAGGCCGGGCATGCCGATGCGCTCGGAGTCGATGCGGCCGTGCGTGCGCACGTGCATCACGTGATCTTCGAAGTGCGCCTCCGTCGAGGGATCGACCAGGCCGTGCAGGTAGCGAAGGTGCGCGCTGTCGCAGTTGTTCTCGTTGGTCTCTTGAATGTGCGTGCGCACGCGCCACTGGCGGCGCTCGGTCGGCGTCCAGTCGGGCGCGCCGAATTCCGGAATCGCCGGCGGCTCCCACGCCGGCGCGTCTCCGCTCGACGAGTGGTGCACCATCACGAAGCCGTTGAGATCGCGCGCCGGCCAGGATCGCGCGCGCGCCTTGGGCGGGATCTTTTGCGCGTACGGAATGGCGATGCACGCGCCGGTGCCGTCGAAGCGCCACTTGTGAAACGGGCACGCGACGCTCTCGCCCTCGACGCAGCCGCCGTGACCGAGGTGCGCGCCGAGGTGCGGGCAGAACGCGCCCAGCACTTGCGGCGCGCCGGAAGCGGTTCGGAATAAAACCAGCTCCTCGCCGAAGTAGCGCGCCGGCAGCACCGCGCCGGGCGCGAGCTCGTCGGAGTACGCGACCGCGAACCAACCGTCGGGATACGGCGTCATGGGGAATCGATCACTCATGCGGCGCATGGTGCCACGAGAGCGCATCCAAGGAATAGCGGCGAGCGAGAGGACGTTTCGATTGCCGAGAGAGGAAGAGGTCATTATGCAGACTAAGCAGATGATGATTGGCGCGGCGTGCATTCCCCTGGCGCTGGCGGGATCGCTGCTCGTGTCTCGCGGCGTGCGCGCGCGGGCGGCGAGGAACGAAGCGCCGCCGACCATCGCGCCGATCGATGCCGATGACGAGCTCGACGACGACGACGGCGATGACGACGACGGCGACCGCGCGTTCTACGGCGTGTGGTCGCTCGGGCGTCACGCGTACGCCGTCGGCGAAGCGGGCACCGTCTACCATTCGAGCGACGGCGGCGAGAGCTGGTTCCAGCAGACCACCGGCGTGCCGGAAGATCTGCGCGCGGTGTGGGGCGCCGCGCCCGACGAGTTGTACGCGGTCGGCGACGGCGGGCGGATCCTGCGCTCGCGGCACGAGGGCGAGTGGGTCGCGCTCGCGAGCGGCACCGATGAGGATCTGCGCGCGGTGTGGGGCGCCGGCCCGCGCGACATCTACGTCGCCGGCGACGCGGGCACCGTGCTGCACTCGACCGATCGCGGCGCCACGTGGCGGCGGCTCGACAGCGGCACCGACGAGGATCTGCGCGCCATCAGCGCCGCGCCCGGCGGCGGCGTGATCGTCGTCGGCGAAGGCGGCGCGCTCCGCCGCGTGCGCTCGTCCGCCGACGCGACGTAATGACCTGCTCTCGCCTCGCGCGCGCGAAATGATTTTCCCGCGCGCTCGCGCGAAATGATTTTGCCGCGCGCCTCGACCTGCGTGTAATTTCGCTCCATCGACTATCTGCCCGCGCTCGACGGCCTGCGCGCCGTCGCCATCCTGCTGGTCTTGTGGCACCACGGCCCGCCGCTGATGCGTGTGCCGGCCGGCTTCTTCAGCTCCACGTTCGGCCGCATGAGCGCCTCCGGCTGGATGGGCGTCGATCTCTTTTTCGTTTTGAGCGGCTTTCTAATCACCGGCATTCTGCTGCGCTCGCGCGGCGCGCCCCGCCAACTGCGCCGCTTCTGGATCCGCCGCGCGCTGCGCATCTTCCCCGTCGCCATCGTCTATCTCGGCCTGGTGTACTTCACCGCGCGCGCGTTCGGCTGGCCGCCGCTTCTGGCGCATTTCAATCGCTGGACGCCGTTCATTTTCTATTTCGGCAATATCGATATCGCGCTGCACGGCTGGGTCGATTCCGCCGTGGCGATTCTGTGGAGCCTGGCGATCGAGGAGCACTTCTACGCGGTGTGGCCGCTGGTGTCCAAGCTGCTGTCGCCGCGGCGCCTGGGCGCGCTGTGCGTGGCGATCGCGATCGCCGGGCCGCTGGTCCGCTGGCTCACGTGGCCGCGCATGGGACAGATCGCGGTGTACGTGAGCACGTGGTGCCGCATCGACAACCTGGCGATCGGCGGCGCGCTGGCGGTGGCGTTTCACGAGACGGCGCTGCGCGAGCGCACGATCCGCGTGTGCCGCTGGCTGGCAATCCCGTCGCTGGCGTGGCTCGTCTACGTCCCCGCCGAGCCGTTCGGCATGCTCTATCCCGCGCACAATCCGGAGTGGTTCGCGGTGTTCGGTTATTCGGCGATCGCGATCGCGTTCGCCGTGCTGGTCGCTCTGGCCGCCGATCCCTCGCCCGCGCCGCGCCCGGTTCTAAACAACCCCGTAATGCGCTACCTCGGCCGAATCAGCTACGGCATCTATCTCTGGCACATCCTCGCCGGCTACGTAGTACAGGACCTGATCGGCGCGCGTTTGGAGCCGCCATTGAAGATCATCATCTGGCTCTTTGCCGCGATTGGATTCGCCAGCATTTCCTGGTTTGCCTTCGAACGCCCGATTCTCGGCCTGAAGAAACGATTCCCGATCAGCTCGCCTTGATTTGCTGGAAGTCGATTCCCAGCTTGGAGACGGTGGCGAGGCGTTTGCCGGTGCGGACCATTTCGATGTTTTCCTGGAAGTCGACGGCGATTTGCAGATCTTCGCCGAGGAATTGGCGCAGGGTCTTTAGAACTTCGCCGAGCGTTTCGTCGCTGTAGCGTTTGCCTTTGACGACTTTGAACGTGATTGCGCCGCGCTCGGTTTGAACGATCTGGAATTGGCGAATGGCGTGGTCGTAGTCCTTTAGAACGTGCGCAAAGAACGTTCCGGGGACGTATTGGCCTTTGGAGCCGATGATGATCGATTGAACGCGGCCTTCGATCTTGCCGAGGCGGGGGAGGCCGCGGCCGCAGACGCACGGCTCGGCGGGATCGAGCGCCTCGGCCAGATCGCCGATGCGATAACGAATGAACGGCAAACAAAAGTTATTGAGGTCGGTAATGACCACTTCGCCGATCTCTCCCGGTTTGGCCGGCGCGCCGTCTTTGAGCACCTCGACGATGTAGCCCTCGCCGACGACGTGGTGGCCGGCGTGCGCCTCGCACTCGTAGGCGATGCCGGAGAATTCGCGCGAGCCGTACTTATCGAAGACTTTGCAGCCGAACGCCTCTTCGATCACCTTGCGCGAGCCTTCGGGCAGCGTCTGCGCCGACGAGATGATGCCTTTGGGCGAGACGTTCATGCGGCCGTGCTCTTTCAAGAAGCGCGCGAGGAAGTTGAACGACTCGGCGTAACCGTCGAGCAGCACCGGCTGGAACTCTTCAATGGTGCGCACGAAGCTCTTGAGCGTGTCGTCGCTCATCTCATAAGCGGGGATGAACTTGCGGCGCGACAGGAACGCGTCGGCGAACTCGCGCGCGATCTGCGTCTTCGACATGCCGAGCGTCTGGTGCCACAGGCGCAGTTGGCGATCGCCGAAGCGCCAGCCGGTCCACTCCATCGAGCGCAGCGTCGCCGCCCAGCGGAACTCGAGCTGCTCGCGATCGACGAAGCACACGAACGGCTCGCCCGTCGAGCCGGAGGTGGTGACCTTGAGGATCTCCGCCTTGTCGTGATTGTCGCTCATGATGTCGAAGTACAGGTGCTTGCGCACGTCGTCCTTGGTGAGGAACGGCAGCTTGCGCAGATCATCGAGCGATTGAATGTCGTCGGGCGTGAGCTCGGCGGCGCGCATGCGGTCGCGGTAGAACGGCACGTGGCGATAGGCGTGACGCACCAGGCGGCGCAGCTTGAGCTCTTGCAGCTCGCGCATCTTGTCGGGAGCCAGCCACTGCGATTCGCGCAGATCGCGCAGTTGATCGCCGGCCGCTTTGGTCATCATCCAATGCGTGGCGCCGAAGAGTTGCAGATAGCCGCTCCAATAGACGCGGCGCCAGGCCGGGTCGGGCGGCGTGCGATCGAGCGGGCGCGCGCGATCGAGGAAGCCGCGCAGCGTCGACGAGGATTGCGGCTTCAAACGATATTCGACCAGCGCGCGGCCGATATCGACGAAGCTGCGCGCTACTGCTTTGACCGGCGCGTTGTCGAGGAACGATTTGCCGGCGCGGCGCGGCTCGAACAGCGTCTCGACCTGTTTATACGTATATCCGCGCGCGTGCGCGGCCACCATGATGAACGACTGCCAATAGTGATATTGGCCGCGATACGAGAGCAGGTCTTCGAAGATCTCGCGCGCGCAAAGAATGAAACCCGATTTATTGTCCTGTAAACGCATTCCGAACGCCGCGTTCAAAATGGCGTTCAAACCGCGCGAATAATAATAACGGGGGCCTTTGTCGCGGCCGACGGGCGAGCGCCAGCCCTGCACCACGTCGACGTTCGAGACCTCGAGCTCGCGCTTGAGGCGCAACAGGTCTTCCGGCTGATATTGCAGATCGGCGTCGAGGATCGCCACCAGTCGGCCGCGCGCGGCGCTCACGCCGGTCTTCCACGCGGCGGCGATGCCCTGGTTCTGCGCGTGGCGGCGGCCGACGACGAACGGGCTGGCCGCCTGCGCCTCTTCGATCGCGGGCCACGTGCGATCGCTCGAGCCGTCGTCGACCAGCACCAGCTCGCCCTCGAAGCCGCCGCGTTGAAACACCTCGCCGATGCGGTGCACCAACTCGGGGACGTTTGCCTCTTCGTTCAGACACGGGACGATGACCGACAGTTCCATCGGGCGGGAATCTAGCACGGATGCTTCAGAAGCGGCCGATCACGGCGAGGCCGGCGAAGCTCGGCGTCACCGACGGCGCGAGCGTGAGCTGCGCCGGTTTGTAGACGTAGACTTTCTCCGTGGTGAGCAGGCCGGCGATGGCGACGATCGCGCCGGTGGCTTGCGCGAGCACGTCGATGATGACGTAGGGGAGCAGCGGCATGAGCGTGTAGCGCGAGGTGTCGGTGATCAAGAGGATCGGGCCGGCGAACGGGATGGCGAGCTTTCCGTAGCCGACCGACGCGCCCATGATGGCGGGGATTCCCCACGACAGCGCGAACAGGCCGGCGCCGCCGCCGAACATGCCCCAGCGCGGGCGCGTGACTTCGCTGTAGCGATATTTCGGCGCCGGCTCGGGCGCGAGCGCGCGCGGCGGTGCCATCGGTGGCGCGACGGTGGCGGGCGGCGGCGGCGCGATTTCGGGCGCGTAGGGCATTAAAGGATTGGGCGGCTTTTGCGGCGGATATTGCGGCTGCGGATATTG
>DASREC010000034.1:0-8157 GCA_035652295.1 Polyangia bacterium | reverse complement strand
CGCTGATCGGCGCGGGCGTCGCGGGCCTGGTGCTCGCGCGCCTCAAGCGCGAGCCGAGCGAGCGCGCGTACGCGCTGTGGGCCGCGTGGGCGCTGACCGCGGTCGTGATCGTCGGCGGATATTTTACGTGGAACAACTGGCCGTGACCGCCGCCGGGTAAAAGCGCTCGAAACCGCACTTTCGATCACGAATACGCTTGCGTCCGATCGGACCGCCCGTAAAATGCTGCGAACGTTTGAGGCGCGCCGCAGCCAGGCGCGAACCCCCGAGGGAGGTAGTCAAGATGGCGAAGAAGAGCGCAGGCAAGAAGGGTGGCTCCAAGGAGATCCTGATCGTGGGCTCGAAGATGAAGGAAGTCGTCAAGAGCCACGGTTTCATGTCGTCGGGAGATTTGATCGAGGCGCTGTCGGAGAAGGTCCATCACCTGCTCACCGAGGCGACCGGGCGCGCGAAGGCCAACGGACGCGCGACCGTGCGGCCGAACGATCTTTAAGATCCGTCTCACGTAAAACGCCCCGCCGTCGACGACGCGCGGGGCGTTTTCTTTTTCGCCGAAGGCGTCTGCCTCTGCGATCGTTCGCGCTGATCAGCGATCGAGGAACGCGAAGTACTGCTCGACCAGATCGTCGAACACCAGCGGCGCGCCGCAGCCGGAGCAGGGGAACTCCGGCGGCTGGCGCCGCTTGCCGCCGTCGAGGTGCGCCTTCACCTCGAGCAGCTTCTCCTCGTCGAGCCCGCACGCGTCGCACGCGTACGGCGCGTAGAAGCTCTCCACCTCCTGCCGCTCGAGCAGGTTGGTGATCAGGTTGGCCTGGTGCACGAACGAGATCGGGCACTCGAGCAAATGGATCTTGCTGACGCCGCTCAAGCTGCGGATCAGCTCGATCCAGCGCTGCACGCTATCGGACGAGATGCGGCGGAATTCGCGCAGGCGGAACCAGACCTCGCCGCGCAGCCCCTTGAGCGGCTCGAGATCGCTGTCGGCGCGCAGCACGCCGAACAGCGACACCACCTGGCGGCCCTCCTCTTCGCTCATCTGCCAGTAGAACGGCCGGCCGCTCACCAGCACCTTGAGGTACTCGCGCAGCGCCGCGCTCTCGGTCGCGCCGAGCTCGTCGAACGCCAGCGCGAGGCCTTTCGCCGGCGCGAACGATCCGGCGTCGATGCGCACCACGCGGCCCTTGATCGCCAGCTCGCCCGCGCGGCCCGGCAGCCCGAAGCGCACGTCGAGCCGCGTGCCCGGCGCCACGTCCCTGCGCGCCTTGAGCAGCATGCCGTTCTCCGACAGATCGATCGACGTGCCGAGGTAGTCGCCGGCGCCGCTCGTGTCCTTGGGCGGATCGAGCGCGTGCTCGCCCGACTCGAAGACGTGCACGCGCACCGAGAAGCGCTCGTCCTCGCGCAGCGGCACGCCGAGCAGCCGCGCCACCAGGAGCGACAGCGCGCCCGGCGCCGCCGGCAGCTCGACCACGTCGGCGAAGCCCGCCTCGCGCGCGTGCGCGCGATCGGACGCCGGCGCGCCGGTCGCGGTCACCATCACCACCGGGATGCTCGAAAGTTTTTTCTCGTCGCGGATCGCCTGCAGCGCGGAGTGGCAGTCGCCGTCGGGGAGCATGCGATCGAGGAAGCACAGGTCGGCGCCGGCGCGCAGCCGCTCGATCAGATCGTGGGTCGTGTGCGCGGTGACCAGCCGCAGATCGCGGCGACGCAGGAGGTCGCGATCGAAGTCTCGCGCCAGGTCGGGGTTGTGCGAGGCTACGATGGTCTTCACAGCCGGTACGATATCACGGCCGGCTACTCCAATGATGCGTCGAGGGCGGCGCGCATGACCTCGAGCGGCGCGGGGCGGCCGAGCCAGCGCTCGAGCGACGCGGCGCCCTGGTGCAGGAGCATGGCGGCGCCGTTCGAGGCGCGCAATCCGCGGGCGCGCGCGGCGCGGACGATCGGCGTCTCGCGCTTGACGACCAGGTCGAGCACCAGCGCGTGCGGCGGCAGCGCGGCGACGTCGAAGGCGGCGGCGTCGTCGGCGAGGCCGCGCGGCGTGGCGTCGACCAGCAGGCTGGCGCCGTCGAGCAGCGCGCGCGTGTCGGCGGCATTGGTCGGCCACGCGGCGTGCTCGGCGCCCGGCACGCGGTGGCCCGAGCGGCTGACGCTGGTGATGTGCGTGGCGAGGCCTTCGAGCGCGGCGACGATCGCGTGCGCCGCGCCGCCCGCGCCGAGGATCACCACGCGGCCGGGCGTCATGCCGCCCGCCTCGTCGAGCATCATGCGGAAGCCGTGCACGTCGGTGTTGCTGCCGCGCACCACGTCGCCGTCGAAGCTCAGCGTGTTGACCGCGCCGACCTTGCGCGCCAGCTCGTCGGGCTGACACAGCGCCATCACGCTCTGCTTGTGCGGCACGGTGACGTTGAGGCCGCGCACGCCGAGCGAGCGCGCGCCGGCGATCGCCATCGGCAACTTTCCGTCGGGCACGGCGAACGCGAGGTAGACCAGGTCGGCGCCGAGCGACTCGAGCGCGGCGTTCTGCATCGCGGGCGAGCGGCTGTGCTTGATGGGCCAGCCGATCACGCCGAGGATCCCGGTGCGCGACGTCGCCTTCATCAATGAAGCGCCGCCCTCATCGAATGATCGCGCGGTCGCCGCCCTTGAGCTGCGCCGCCTTGACCGCCGCGTGCGCGTCGCGGATCAGGCGCGCGAACGACGGCGCCTTGCCCTCGCGCGGCGTGGCGATGCCGACCGACGCGGTCACCATGCGGGTCACGCCGCCCGAGCGAAAGCGGCAGTCGCGGATCGCCGCCACGATGCGCCGCCCCACCGCCTCGGCGCCGCGCCCGTCGGTGTGCGGGAGAAAAACCAGGAACCGCCCGTCGCCGTAGCGCACCGCCAGGTCGACGTCGCGCACCGCCGCGCGCAGGAGCGGCTCGCACGCCGCCGCCACCTCGGGCGAGATCTGGTGCTGGGCGGGCAGCGGATCGAGGGACACGACGCAGATCGCGATCGGGTAGCCGTGGCGGCGCGCGCGGCGGATCTCGAGCGGCAGCAGCGTCTTGAAGAGATCGATGTGCAGCAGGCCCGATTTCTCCTCCTGGCGCTTCACGCCGCTCACGTCGGCGAGCGCCAGCTCGGCGCGCAGCGCGCGATCGCGCAGGAGGCGCGCGCCGGCGGCGGCGAACAGCGCCAGCGACACGGTTTCTCGACGGTACGGCTTGGAGAGGAACGCGTCGGCGCCGAGCTGCTGCGCCACCTGCGCCGACTGCGGCTGCTTGGGTCCGAACGCGGCGATGAACGGCAGGCCGGCCGCGCGCAGCCGCGGATAGAGATCGACCGAGGCCGGGTGCGCGGCGATCACCGCGCCCGCGCCGTCGATGAGCGCGTGCGCCTCGAACGCGTCCGCGGCCGAGCGCGCCGCGTAGCCCAGCTCGCCGGCGATGGCCGCCGCCTTGGAGCGATTCACCGCCGACGGCTCGACGATCAACACCGGCTGAAGGAACAGCGGCGCGGTGTTCGTGCCTTTGCGTCGCGTGGTCATTTTTTGGTTTCCTTGTCGCGCGCGGGCGGCGAGATTTTTTCCACGCGGCAGTCGAGCGCGCCCTCGGCCAGCGTCACCTGGATGGCGTCGCCGGGCGCGGCGTCGGCGGCGCGCGTGAGCAGCTTGCCGCCGGCCGAGCGCGCCAGCGAGTAGCCGCGCTCGAGCACCGCCAGCGGCGAGAGCGCGTCGAGCTTGCCGGCCGCGGTGGCGAAGCTGCGCCGCCGCCCGTCGAGGATCAGCCGCGCGCGCGCCAGCAGGCGCTGGCGCAACGACTCGAGCGTGGCGCGATCGCGGTGCAGCCGCGCGCGCAGATCGATGCGCAGCGAGAGCGACTTCAGCGCCGCGCGATCGCGGTGCAGGCGCGCGCGCGGGTGCAGGCCGGCCAGCTTGCGCGCCTGCTCGTCGACGGCGCGGCGGCGGCGCGCGATCGAGTGCTTGAGCCCCGAGGCCGCGCGATCGACCGCCGCGTCCAGCCGCTGCCGCGCGTCGGCGACGGTGCGGCGGCCGGCGTGCAGCAGCCGCGCGTGCGTTTCGTCGAGCCGCGCCTGCAGATCGGCGTGCAGCGGCACCGTCAGCTCGGCCGCCGCCGACGGCGTGGGCGCGCGCAGATCGGCGACGAAGTCGGCGATGGTGAAATCGACCTCGTGCCCGACGGCGCTCACCACCGGCACGCGGCACGCGGCGATGGCGCGCGCCAGCTCCTCGTCGTTGAACGCCGCCAGGTCCTCCGCCGAGCCGCCGCCGCGCCCGACGATGATCACGTCCACGTCGGGCCGCCGCGCGAGCGCGTTCATCGCGGCGATGATCGATCGCGGCGCGCCGTCGCCCTGCACCTGGCAGCCGGCGAGCAGCATGCGCACGCGGCCGCGCCGCTCGGCGATGCGCAGGATGTCGCGCACCGCCGCGCCCGTCGGCGACGTGACCACGCCGATGCGCCGCGGCCAGCGCGGCAGCGGCCGCTTGCGCGCGGCGTCGAACAGTCCCTCGGCGGCGAGCTTGCGCTTGAGCTGCTCGAACGCGAGCTGCAGCGCGCCCAGCCCCGCCGGCTCGAGCGCGTCGGCGTAGAGCTGAAACTTTCCCTGCGCGTCGTAGATCGCCAGCTTGCCGCGCGCGCGCAGCTTGAGCCCGTCTACGATTCGGAACTTGAGCCGCGACGCCTCGCGCTGGAACATCACCGCCGGAAGCTGCGCCTCGGCGTCTTTGAGCGTGAAATACAAATGGCCCGAGCGCGGCGTCGACAGGTTCGAGACTTCGCCTTCGACCCAGACGAGGCCGTAGCGCGCCTCGAGCGTGCGTCCGGCGGCGCGCACCAATTCGCTCACCGCGTAGGTCTTCGGCTCGATCTTCTCGTCGGAGATTCGCGGCGGCGCGTCGGGCTCCGGAATGATCACCGGCTCCGCGCGCTGCGGCGTGGTGAAGTTCAGCAGCCCCTGGACGGGCTCACCCGGCGTCTTGCGCGACGGCATCCGTCACGAACCCCCCGCACTCCGCCGTCGACAACGCGCCGCCGAGATCGCGCGTCACGTGCCCCTCGACCACCGCGCGCTCGACGGCGCGCTCGATCTTCGCCGCCGCCGCGCGCTCGCCCAGGTGCTCGAGCATCATCGCCGTCGACAAGATGGCGCCGATCGGATTGGCGATGCCGCGCCCCGCGATGTCGGGCGCCGAGCCGTGCACCGGCTCGAACAGCGAGCAGCGCCCCGGGTGGATGTTCCCCGACGCTGCGAGGCCGAGCCCGCCGACGATCGCCGCGCCGAGATCGGTGAGGATGTCGCCGAACATGTTCGACGTCACCAGCACGTCGAAGCGCTCGGGCGCGCGCACCAGCTCCATCGCCGCGACGTCGACGTAGAGGTGCGTCGCCTCGACGTCGGGATAGTCGCGCGCCACCTCTTTGAACGCGCGCTGCCACAAGCCGTGCGCGAAGGTGAGCGCGTTGGCCTTGTCGCTCATGCAGACTTTCTTGCGGCGGCGGCGCGCGGCATCGAACGCGGCGCGCAGGATGCGCTCGACGCCCTTGCGCGTGTTGATGTCCTCGTTGATGGCGATCTCGTCGGCGGTGCCCTTCTTGAAGTTGCCGCCGACGCCCGCGTACAGCCCCTCGGTGTTCTCGCGAAACACCAGCAGGTCGATGTCGGCGCGCCGTTTTCCCTTGAGCGGAGTCAGCCGCTCGTCGAGCAGGCGCACCGGCCGCAGGTTGATGTAGAGGTCGAGCTTGAAGCGCAGGCCGAGCAGGATGTCGCGCGCGTGGATCTGCTCGGGCACGCGCGGATCGCCGAGCGCGCCGAACAGGATCGCCTGATAGTGATCGCGCAGCTCTTCGAACGCGCCGTGCGGCAGCGTGGTGCCGTCGCGCAGCCAGCGCTCGGCGCCCCAATCGAACTCGACCCAGTCGATCGGCGTGCGCAACGACGGCGTCACCGCCGCCAGCACGCGCGTCGCCTGCGCGATGACCTCGCCGCCGATGCCGTCGCCGGGAATGATCGCGATCCGATGCGTCATGCGTGGCTCACTTGTTGGCTCCGAAGAGCGAGGCGTTGTCGCGCACCGTCTTCACCGCGTGGTTGGCGCGATCTTTCTCCAGCGCCCACTCGGCGGAGAGCTCGCTGAAGCCCCAGCTCCCGTCGGCGTCGCGGCGAAAGTGGAACGGCATGCCGTCCTGGCGCGCCACCCAGACCGCGGCGTCGCCGTCGGGCTTTTGCAGGATCGGGCCGGACACCGAGCCGAGGCGCTTGCGAAAACCTTCGACCGTCTTGCGCGCGCCGGCGACGCGCGCGAAGTAGTGCTCGACGTCGGGAGCGGCCGCGGCGTCGAGCTTGGCGAGCGCGGCCGGCTGCTCGCTCTCGGGATACTTGGCGCTGATGATGGTGCGTTCGAGCGCCTCGTCGTGAAACGCGTCCTTGACCGCGGCGCGCGTGGGCGCGTCGAGGAGGTCGTAGAGCGCCAGCGCGTCGCCGGCGGCCACCGCGCGCTCGACCTGCTTGAACGCCTCGTCGGCGGAGCGCGCCCGACGGTGGCAGCCGGCCGCGCCCACTTGCAGCAGCAGCGCGACGGCGGTGAGCAGCACGCGGGGCATCGTCTCACGAGCGATAGCAAAGCGCACCTCGGCCGTCAAATGGGCGGCGCGGCGCGATCGGCGGCGGGGGGCCGCGACATTCGTGTCCGGGCGCGGGCGCGCGGCCGCCGCGAAATCCGCGCACCTCGCGAGTGGCGCGGCCATTGCTCCGCTCGCGCGCGATGAAGCCCCCCGCGCTCGCCGAACCGCTCGCGCTCGCCGCGCCGCTCGCGCTCGCCGCGCCGCTCGCGCTCACCGCATCGTTCGTGCTCACCGTCGCGCTCGCGCTCGTCGCTGCGTTGGCGCTCGCCGCGTGCGGAAACGTCGCCGCGCCGTCGCCGTCGTCCATCGAGCAAACCCCGTCCGAATCGTGCGGCTCGTATTTGTCGTCGGGGCAAACCTGCTCGGCGGCCGGCGCGCATTGCGACACGACGTACGGCCCGTGCGACTGCGACGGCAAAGTCTGGCACTGCCGCTCGCCGGAGTGTCCCTCCCAATATCCGGCGAGCGGCGGCTGCCAGGAGTGGGCGCAGTGCGACTACGGCGGCGGGCGCGGCTGCGAGTGTCTGTTCCCCGACGGCGAGTGGCTCTGCTGCGACGGCTCCGCGCAGCACTGCCCCGCCGACGCGCCGGTCGAGGGCGCGCGCTGCTGCGGCGGCATCGCGCCGGCCGAGCTGCCCTGCGCCTACGGCTGCGCCACCACCGCCAGCGTCACCTGCTCGTGCGACGACAATCACTGGCACTGCGCCGCCAATCGCTGCCCGCTCTGACGGGCCGGGAACTTACGGCCGGTCGCGCTGTCGATCCCTGTGTGCTAGATTGCGCCGACCAGGATCTCCCGGATCATTCGATGGCCGAAGGAACTTCCCAAGGAGGCGACGGAGAGCAGCCGCCGCCGAGCGCCGCTCCTCCCGGTGAGCCGGGCGGCGCCGACGAGTTCGCGGGCATCGAGCCGGCGCCGCGCCGCCGCAGCCCGATCGCCGCGCTGGTGGTGGTCGCGCTGGCGGCGCTGCTGACGTGGCACCTGCGCGCCGATCTGCGCTATGCGCTGTCGTCGCGCACGCCGGCCGACCTCGGCGACGCGCGCTCGCTCGCCGATCGCAAGATCGCGCTCGACGACAACCGCTACGTGGCGCTGCGCGGCCAGCCCGATCGGCGCAACGCGCTGTTCATCGAGCCGCGCGGCGAGAAGACGCGCCAGGCGTTCTTCCGGCTGCTCGGCACCGGTACGCGCGTGCTGGTGCGCGCCGCCGACACCGCCGGGCGCGCCGAGCTGAAAGATTCGTGGAGCGGCCGCTTGCGGCGTTTCGATACGCTGCCGTGGGCGCCGTCGCTGCGCGGCTACTACCAGGAGCGCGTGCAGGCGATGCGCTACCTCGCGCCCGACACGCTCAAGGCGGCGATGAAGGGCGGCACGAACCTGCGCGATCGCGCGGGCGAGCCGATCGCGCTCGACGCGTCGACGCCGATCGCCGTCGACGTCAGCTTCCCCGAGCACCTGATGGTGACGATGCCGGCGGAGAAGTTTCCCACCGACGCCGACGCGCGCCACGAGCTGGAGCGCATGGGGCTC
>DASREC010000033.1:0-4363 GCA_035652295.1 Polyangia bacterium | reverse complement strand
GATGTCGAGCACCTCGAAGCGGCACCACGGCAGCCGCCGCCGGTTGGCCTCCACCGTCTCGGCCGCGTTGTCCGCGCCCGCGCAGCGCGCCGACGGAAACCGCTGGTGCAGGTAGTCCACCATGTGGCCCGGCCCGCAGCCGACGTCGAGGATCGCGCGCGGCGCGAGCGGCTCGATCCAGTTGGCCACCAGCCGCCGCCGGTGCACGCCCGACGGGTAGTAGCGGACCATGTCGGTCCACAATTCCCAGCCGCGGTCGTGATCGACGATCCCGCTCGCGTCGCGGGGCGTCTTTAGCGTCGCCATCGAGCGCATCTTACTTCTTCTTCGTCCCGACCATGTCCTCCGGACGCACCCACTGCTTGAATTGCTCGGCCGTCACGTAGCCGAGCGCCACCGCCGACTGCTCGAGGCTCAGCCCCTCCTTGTGCGCCTTCTTGGCGATCTGCGCCGCCTTGTCGTAGCCGATGTGCGGATTGAGCGCGGTCACCAGCATCAGCGAGTTGCGCATCAACTCGTCGATGCGCGCGCGATCCGCCTCGATGCCGCGCGCGCAGTGCTCCTCGAAGCTGAGCGCGCCGTCTGCGAGCAGCCGCACCGAGCCGAGGAAGTTGTGGATGATGAGCGGTTTGAACACGTTCAATTCGAAGTTGCCCATCGCGCCGCCCATGTTCACCGCGACGTCGTTGCCCATCACCTGGCACGACGCCATGGTCAGCGCCTCCGACTGCGTCGGGTTGACCTTGCCCGGCATGATCGACGAGCCGGGCTCGTTCTCCGGGATGCGCAGCTCGCCGATTCCGCAGCGCGGGCCCGACGCCAGCCAGCGCACGTCGTTGGCGATCTTCATCAGCGACGCGGCCAGCGTCTTGAGCGCGCCGTGCGCGAACACCAGCGCGTCGTGCGCCGCCAGCGCCTCGAACTTGTTCGGCGCCGTCACGAACGGCAGCGACGTGAGCCGCGCCAATTCGGCGGCCACGCGCCCGGCGAACTCGGGGTGCGCGTTCAGGCCGGTGCCGACCGCGGTGCCGCCGAGCGCCAGCTCCGCGAGGTGCGGCAGCGATTTTTGAACATGTTCAATTCCGTGGTCGAGCTGCGCCACCCAGCCGGAGATCTCCTGGCCGAGCGTCAGCGGCGTGGCGTCCTGCAAATGGGTGCGGCCGATCTTGACGATCGACGCGAACTCGGCGCTCTTGCGCGCGAGCGTCTCGCGCAGCTTGCGGATCGACGGCAAGAGCTCGTGCTCCACCGCCGCCACCGCCGCGACGCTCATCGCCGTCGGGAACACGTCGTTCGACGACTGCCCCTTGTTGACGTCGTCGTTCGGGTGCACCTTGCGCGACTCGCCGCGCTCGCCGCCGAGCAGCTCCGACGCGCGGTTGGCCAGCACCTCGTTCATGTTCATGTTGGTCTGCGTGCCCGAGCCGGTCTGCCACACGACGAGCGGGAACTCGTCGGCGTGCTTGCCGGCGATCACCTCGTCGGCGGCGGCGATGATCGCCTCGGCCTTTTTCCCGTCGAGGACGTCGAGCTCGAGGTTCACCTTCGCGGCGGCGCGCTTCACCTGCGCCAGCGCGCGGATCAGGTTCGGCGGCATGCGCTCGCCCGAGATCTTGAAGTTCTCGAGCGAGCGCTGCGTCTGCGCGCCCCACAGCCGCTCGGCGGGGACCTCGATGTTGCCGAAGGTGTCGCGTTCGATCCGGACGTTGGCCATCGCGTCTCTCCCTCTGTTCAAAGGCCCCCGAGCGTTATAATAGAAGTCCCCCCATGTCCACAGACGTCCTCTCGCTCTCGATCAACCTGCCGTTCGTGGACGAGCTGTACCAGCAGTACCAGGCCGATCCGGCGTCGGTCGATCCGTCGTGGCGGCGCTTCTTCGAGAACGGCGCGAGCGCTCCGTTTCCCGTCGAGCCGCCGGCGAAAGCGAACGGCCCGCAAGCCGCGCGCGCGGCGTCGCCGCAGGTCGGCCGCTCGTCGTCGCTCGGCGCCGCGCTGGCCGAGGCGGCGGCCGCGTATCCGGCGCCGCTCGAGGCCACGCCGATCACCGCCGAGGCGACCGCCGACGAACGCTTCGCGCGCGTCTACGCGCTGGTCAACGCCTACCGCGTGCGCGGCCACCTCGAAGCGAAATTGGATCCGCTCGATCACCTGGCGCAGCCGCACCACTCCGATCTCGATCCCAAGACGTGGGGCTTCACCGACGAGGATCTGGCGCGCCACGTGCCGTCGGGCGGCTTGTTCGGCGTGCACGATTTGACGCTCGGCGATCTGCTGGCGCGGCTGCGCGCGACGTATTGCGGCCACCTCGGCGTCGAGATGATGCACATCACCGAGACCGAGCGGCGCGCGTGGCTGCAGCAGCGCATGGAGCCGACGCTCAACCAGCCGACGCTCGATCGCGACACGCAGGTGTACATCCTCGATCGCGTCGCCGCGGCCGAGGCGTTCGAACGCTTCGTCCACACCAAGTACGTCGGCACCAAGCGCTTCTCGCTCGAGGGATCGGAGACGCTGATCCCGCTGCTCGACCTCGTGCTCGAGCGCGGCGGCATCCTCGGCATCGAGGAGGCGGTCATCGGCATGGCGCATCGCGGGCGCCTCAACGTGTTGGTGAACCTCATGGGCAAGCGCGCCGCCGACGTGTTCGCCGAGTTCGAGGACGTCGATCCGGAGAAGATGTTCGGCGGCGGCGACGTGAAGTACCACCTCGGCTTCTCGTCGGATCGCGTGACGCGCTCGGGGCAGAAGCAGCACCTGACGCTGGCGTTCAACCCGAGCCACCTCGAAGCCGTCGATCCCGTCGTCGTCGGCCGCGTGCGCGCCAAGCAGCGCCGCCGCACCGACGCCAGGCGCGAGCGCGTGCTCGGAATCCTGGTGCACGGCGACGCCGCGTTCGCCGGACAGGGCCTGGTCGCCGAGACGCTCAACCTGTCGCAGCTGCGCGGCTACCGCACCGGCGGCACGGTGCACGTGATCGTCAACAACCAGATCGGCTTCACCACCGCGCCGGCCGCCTCGCGCTCGACGCAGTACTGCACCGACATTGCCAAGGCGGTGCAGGTGCCGATCTTCCACGTCAACGGCGACGATCCGGAAGCGGTGGCGCAGGCGGTGCGGCTGGCGATGGATTACCGTCGGGAGTTTCAATCCGACGTGGTCATCGACATGTTCTGCTTCCGCAAGTACGGGCACAACGAAGGCGACGAGCCGGCGTTCACGCAGCCGTCGATGTACCGCCTCATCGAGTCGCACCCAACGGTGCGCGAGGTGTACTCGCGCGAATTGGAGAAGCGCGGCGTGATCACGCGCGCCGAGGCCGACGCGATCGTGGCCAAGCAGCAGGAGCTGCTCGACGCCGAGTTCGCGCGCACGCGCACCACGCGCCCGGCGATCCTGGCGATGCGCGGCTACTGGATCGGTTACCAGGGCGGCCCCGACACCATGCCGGAGGTCGACACCTCGGTGCCGCGCGAGACGCTCACGATGCTGAGCGAAAAGATCACGTCGCTGCCGGAGGGCTTTCGCGCGCACCCGAAGATCGTGCGCCTGCTCCAGCAGCGCGCGCAGATGGGACGCGGCGACGCGGGCGTCGACTGGGGCATGGGCGAAGCGCTGGCGTTCGGCTCCCTCATTAATGAAGGCAACATCGTGCGGCTCACCGGGCAGGACTCGCGGCGCGGCACGTTCTCGCACCGCCACTCGGTGGTCGTCGACCAGCGCACCGAGGAGGAGTACCTGCCGCTCGCGCACGTGCGCGAAGGCGGCGGCTTCCGCATCTACGACTCGCCGCTGTCGGAGGCGGCGGTGCTCGGCTTCGAGTTCGGCTACTCGCTCGACTATCCCGACGGGCTGGTGATGTGGGAAGCGCAGTTCGGCGACTTCGTGAACGGCGCGCAGGTGATCATCGATCAGTTCATCACCTCGTCGGAGGACAAGTGGAAGCGGCTGTCGGGGCTGGTGCTGCTCCTGCCGCACGGCTTCGAAGGCCAGGGGCCGGAGCACTCGTCGGCGCGCTTCGAGCGGTTCCTCGAGCTGGCCGCGGAAGACAACGTGCAGGTGTGCTACCCGACGACGCCGGCGCAGTACTTCCACCTGTTGCGGCGGCAGGTCTACCGAAAGCTGCGCAAGCCCCTCATCGTGATGACGCCCAAGAGCCTGTTGCGCCTGCCGGCGGCGCGCTCGCCGATCGAGGAGCTGGTCGACGGCCGGTTCCAGCGCATCCTGCACGACCCGCGCCCGCCGGCGCCGGATCAGGTGCGGCGCGTGGTGCTTTGCACCGGCAAGATCTATTACGAGCTCGACGAGGAGCGGAAGCGCCGCGGAGATCGCCAGACGGCGATCGTGCGCCTCGAGCAGCTCTATC
>DASREC010000032.1:0-3036 GCA_035652295.1 Polyangia bacterium | reverse complement strand
GTGACGCCCGGTCCCGCGGTCACGATCGCCACGCCCGGCCCGCGCGTCAGGCGCGCCCACGCGTCGCCGGCGTGCGCCGCCGCCTGCTCGTGCCGCGTGTCGACGATGTCGATGCTCTCGCGCAGGCAGCCGTCGTAGATCGGCGCGACGTGCCCGCCGCAGAGCGTGAATACGCAGCGAACGCCCTCGTTCGCCAGCGTGCGCGCGACCAGGTGGCCGCCAATCGAGATGCTCATCTTCCCCCCTTGCGAGCTAGATCATCGTCGCGCGAACGTCTCCGAGGCAGTTGAGCGAGAGCAGCCGCGGCGGCCCATCCTCGGAGTCGAAGCGCAGCGCGCTCACCGACGACGGCGAGACGCGCAGCCGGTGAAAGCTGGCGAGCGGCATGCCGAGGTAGTGCGCGATCAGCACGCGCAGCGGCCCGGCGTGCGAGATGATGGCGATCGACGCCCCCAGCTCGTTGTCCGCGAGCGCCTGCGCCACCGACGAGAGCATGCGTTCGCGCACGTCGGCCAGCCGCTCGCCGCCGGGAAACGGCGTCTGGTCGGGATGCGCGAGAAACGCGCGATAGGCCTCGTTCTGCGACAGCTCGGCGTGCCTCAGCCCCTCCCACTGCCCGACGTGAAAGTCGGTCAGCCGCGGATCGCGCGCCACCTCGAGGCGGTGCGGCCCCGCCATCAGCTCGGCGGTCTCGACGGCGCGCGGCAGCGGCGACGACAGGATCTCGGTGAGGTCGCACTGCTTGAGCCGCTCGCACAGCTCCTCGCCCTGCGCCCGTCCCTGCGTCGACAGCCCGAGCTCGCGCCGCCCTGCGACGCGCCCTTCGCGCGACCACTCGGTGGCGCCGTTGCGAATGAGATACAGGGTCGTGTGCATTTTGGCGAACGCACGCTAGCACGGAAGACGCTTGACAGGCGATCTCGACGCGATATAAACACCCCTCGTCGCGTCGCTCGGGGATCGTCTAACGGCAGGACGGCAGACTCTGGATCTGCCTATCAAGGTTCGAATCCTTGTCCCCGAACCGAAACCGATTCCAGGTCGGTTTCACGGCCCCATAGTCTAGCGGTTAGGACGCCGGCCTCTCACGTCGGAATCGAGGGTTCAATTCCCTCTGGGGTCACGAAAACGAAAGCCCCGAAAACCAAGCTCGGTTTTCGGGGCTTTTGCTTTTGCGGCGGGCGCGCGAATAAATGCGGAGTCACCGCGTTCTGCTCGCATGAGCGAATCGCGGCCATGCGTCGCGCTGCTCGCCGTCGGCTTCGGGCTCGGCGTGGCCCTCGGCGTTCAGACGCTGCTCACGGGCCTGGTGATGTTCGAAGGCCTCGCTCCCTCGTCGGCAGGAGATCTGATCGCGATTTCGTTCTATGGCGCGTGCGCCGCGGGTGCATTGGCGGGCGTCGCGCGGCTTGGCGTGCGCACGCACGAAGGCCGACGGCTCGCGTTGCGGATGGGGTGGATCCTGTGCGGCGGCTTCTTCGCGTTCGCGGGTCCCGCCACGCAATACCAACTCGTGCGGACGGTCGCTTGCCAGCGCGGCGACGGCAGAGCGTGCGAGCAGGCCGGCGCGCAATTCGAGCGCGGCGCGGTCATGCGCGACGCGCGAATCGCGCGCGCGTTCTACCGCCGCGGTTGTGACGCGTGGTGGCCGTACGCGTGCGGCAAGCTCTTGCAGCTGTCGCCCGATGCGACCGCGTGCGCGCGCCTCGGTGCGATCTGCTCCGCTCCGGCGGAGCACCCGCTCGGCCACGACGACGCTTGCGTGATTTTCAATCGCGAGTGCGGCGCGCCATGACCCGTTGGGCCTAGCCGCAGAGGCCGTGGACGACGGCGTACGTGGCGGCGGCGGCGCGGTTCTGGACCTTCGTCTTCTCGTAGCGCGCGAGCAGCACGAGCACCTCGACCTCGCGCTCGGCTTTGCTTCCGGCGGCGCATGAGCGACGATGGCGCCATGAGCGTCAAGGCGCAGCCCATCCTCGCGGTGCGAGACGTCCGGGCGTCGGCCCGGTGGTACGCAAAAATCCTCGGCAGCGCGGAGCCGACCGGCAGCCCGCCGAGCGATCACGACCACCTCTACCGGCGCATCTACGCCGGCGACGAATTGGTCCTTCAGCTCCACGCGTGGGACGAGGAGGATCATCCCAACCTCGTCGACGCCGACCGCGCGCCGGTCGGCCACGGCGTGCTCGTCTGGTTCGAAGTCGACGACTACGCCGCCGCCGCCGCGCGCGCCCGCGCGATCGGCGCCGAGGTGATCGAGGAGACGGTGAACCCGCGCCCTCGCCACCACGAGCTCTGGCTGCGCGACCCCGACGGCTACGTCGTCGTGCTCGCCAGCCCCGACGGCAGCGCCGCGACCTGAACCGTACGCCGCCGGCTCAGCGGCGGCGCTGGTGGGTGTCTTTGCCGGGGAGCGTGACGACGGTGGTGGGGGCGTTGCGCGGCAGGCAGCGGCCGGAGAAGCAGACGGTGCCGTCGCCGCAGCGGAGCGCGCAGTCGCGCGTGTGCTCGAGCCACAGCCAGCCGCCGCCGGTGGCGAGGGCGCCGCCGAGGATCGCGCCGAAGACGAAACGAATCATCGCGCCGAGCGTAGGCGAGCGCGAAATCGCCCGCAACAAAACGCGCTCGACGGCGCGCTGGTCCGGCGCGTGCACCGCAGATCGACATGCGACCAGACGAGCCCTGCGTGCACCTCGAGCGGGCGGCGACGCGCCGCTCGCACCCCGCGCGGCCGAGCGCGCTCGGCTGCCAGGAGTGCCTCGAGCTCGGCGCGCGCTGGGTCCACCTGCGGCTGTGCTTGACGTGCGGGCACGTCGGCTGCTGCGACGACTCGCCCAACCGCCACGCGACCAAGCACTTCCACGCCACGCAGCACCCGGTCATCAAGTCGTTCGAGCCGGGCGAGGACTGGGCGTGGTGCTACGTCGACGAGCAGACCGCCGACTCGATCCCCGCCTTCCCCGAAGAGTCGCCGTCGCGCCACTTCGCCTCGCCGCTCGACGCGCGCTGAGCTAGTGCACCGACGGGCACGACGGC
>DASREC010000031.1:0-3486 GCA_035652295.1 Polyangia bacterium | reverse complement strand
CGCCGCCCTGCCGCCCGCCGTCGCCGCCGAGCTCGACGACGCCGAGAAGGCCCTCGACGCCGGCAACGCCTCGGACGCCGTGCGCCTCGCGCGCCACAGCTTCCTCTCGCAGACGTCGGCGCGCGGCTACTCGATCATCACGCGCGCCTTCTGCCACGAGCGCGACCTCGGCAACGCCAAGGCCAACTTCACCCACGTCGGCGGCGACCGCGCCCGCGTCGTGCGCGCGTGCAAGCAGTCGGGCATCGATCTGCCCTAGATGACGGCGCGCCTCGCCTCGCTCGCGATTCTTTGCTGCGCCTCGACGGCGGCGGCCGCGCCGGCCGCGCGCTACGGCGACGCCGCGGTCACGCGCGCGCGCTCGCCGCTCGAGACGCGCCTCGAGTCGCTCGTCGGTGAAGTGGCCGCCGCGCAGCACCGCGAGCCGCCGCGCCCCGACGCGCGCCTCGGCCGCGCCGCCGAGGAGATCGCGCGCCATATCGCGCCCGACGGCCGCCCGCCGAGCGAGCTGGTGCAGGCCGCGCTGTGGCTGCACGGCCTGTACGAGCCGCCGCCGCACCTGATCCTGGTGACGCTGATCGAGGGCAACGACGCCGGTCTCGTCGCCGAGCTGCGCGCGCAACTGCCGCGCCCGCTCGGCGAGGGCCGCTTTCGCCGCGTCGGCGTGGCGGTGGTGCCGACGGCGAGCGACGCGCACCGCTCGGAGGTGGTGGTGGCGCTGCAGGAGTCGTTCATCGAGCTTCAGCCGATCGCGCGCGCGCCGGCGCTCGACGCGCAGGTCGGTCTCGACGGGCGGCTGGCCGATCCGTACCGCCGCCCGGAGGCGTTCGTCACCGCGCCCGACGGCAAAGTCAATCGGCTCTCGCTCTCGGGCGACGAGCGGCGATTCCGCGGCGGCTTTCGCTGCGGCCCCGAGCGCGGCCGCTACCAGGTCGAGGTCGCCGGCGAGGATCGCTTCGGCGCCGCGGTGCTGGCCAACTTTCCCGTCTACTGCGGCGCCGCGCCGCCGGCCGCGCTCGAGCCGCTGCGCGCGCACGCCGGCGACGACGCGATCACCGATGCCGCGCAGGCCGAGGCGGTGATCGCGCGGCTGGTCAACGCCGATCGCGCGCGCGCCGGCCTTCAGCCGCTCGCCCTCGACGAGCGCCTGTCGCGCGTGGCGCGCGCGCACTCCTCGGACATGCAGGCGCACGGCTTCCTCGGCCACATCTCGCCGACCACCGGCTCGGCGGCCGATCGCCTGCGCCGCGCCGGCGTCGACGCGCAGCTGGTGCTGGAGAACGTCGCGCGCGCCTACTCGCCGGGCGAAGCCGAGCGCGGCCTGATGGACAGCCCCGGCCACCGCGCCAACCTGCTCAACTCCGAGGTCACGCTGCTCGGCGTCGGCGCGGTGATCGCCGTCGGGCTCGGCGGCGTGCGCGAGCTTCTGGTCACGCAGGTCTTCACGCGCCCGACGGAGACGCTAGGCGCCGGCTCGCTCGCCGATCTGCGCGGGCGCATCGGCGCGCTCAGGCGGCAGCGCTCGCTCGCCGCGCTCGCCGACGATCCGGCGCTCGACGCGCTGGCGCAGTCGACCGCGCGCGAGCTGGGCGCCGGCTCGCTGTCGCCGAGCCGCGCCGGCGAGCCGATCGATCGCGCGCTCGCGCAGCTCGCCGATCGCTACGCGCGGGTGCGCAGCGCGGTGGCGGTCTCGTCGAGCCTGGCCGGCGTCGTCGACGGGCTCGCCAAGCCGCTCACCGATCCCGGCGTCACCGCGTGCGGCATCGGCCTCGCGTCGGGCCGCCGCCCCGACGGCTCGGCGGCGCTCTACGCTGTGATCGTCCTCGCAACCGCGCGCTAGTCACGCTGGACGGCGAGACGGGTATATGCCAACTTAAATATGTTGGGGCAATCCAGGAGCACGGTCATGGCTGGACAGTTCGTGGTGACCCGCAACGGCCGCGATTCGTTCTGCACCGAGGAGGAGCTGCGTAACCTGGCAGCGACGGGGCGCCTGGCGGCGGGCGACCTCGTGTATCACCCGGTGCTGGGGCGCTGGCTCTACGCGCGCGAGGTCGAAGAGGTCAAGCGCGAGCTCGGCGACGCGACGCAGCTCGGGCGGCCGCACCTGCCGATGGCGGCGCCGCAGTCGAACGGCGAGGCGATCGCCGGGTTCATTCTCGGCATCCTCGGCCATCTGCCGCTCGTCGGGCTCGTCTGCTGTCTGCTCGGGATCTACTTCTCCAGCCGCGGATTGAAGCGCGCCTCATTAATAGACAATCGCGGGCACGGGCTGGCCGTGGCCGGCCTGGTGTTGTCGATCATCTTTCTGATTCCGGCGACGGCGTGCGGCGCGTTGATGCTCGGCGGCATGCTGTCGCCGCTCTGGTAGCGCTACTGCCGTGAAGCGGACGGGTGGGATTCGCTGTTGAGGACCCAGCCGGCGTAGGGCGTGAGGACGTAGACCGCGCGGCGGCTGCAGCCGGAGACGCCGACCTGGTTGCCGGGGCCGATCTGGCGGTCGAGGTCGGCGTTGAGGCCGATGACCTGGAGCTGCTCGCGCGGGCATTGCAGCTCGAAGGACGCGCGGTCGAGCGCGTGGCGGTTGAAGTGCTCGCCGATGGTGACGCAGCCCGAGGCGAGCAGCAGCACGGCCGTGAGAAGTCGCTTGATCATGTTCGCTCCTATTGATGGTGACGGGCGATCGCGCCGCTCGCGCCCACGCCCCAGAGATCCGCGCCGCCGCCCCAGACGGCGAACAGCGACGGCGCCAGCGGATCGGCGCCGGGAGACGCGAGCGTCCACGCGCCGCCGTCCCAGTGCACCGACGTGCCGAACGCGCCGACGGCCCAGACGTCGCGCGCCGAGTAGCCCCACAGGCCTTCCCAGCCGCAGCCCTTGATGTCGTCGGCGAGCGGCGGCACCGACCACGCGTGGCCGTCCCAGTGCGCGGCGAGGTTGTACTGCGCGGCGCTGTTGCCGATCGCCCAGACGTCGTTCGGCGACGCGCCCCACACCGCCGTCCACACGTCGAGATCGCTCGCGCCGTCGACGGGGACGCGGCCCCAGCGCGCGCCGTCCCAGTGCTCGAACGTGGCGCCGAGATCCTCCAGCAGCCACACGTCGTCGGGCGCGCTGCCCCAGAGGAACGTCGCGGTGCCGTCGAGCCGCTCGAGCGGAACCGCCGACCACGCGGCGCCGTTCCAGTGCAGGATCGAGTCGCCGGCGAACGGCGCGGCGGGATCGTGGAACAGGCCCGAGACCCAGACGTCGGCGGAACCCGAGGCCCAGATGCCGCGCAGCCCGTCGGGGGCGAACGGCAGCGCGGCGGTCGTCCACGCGGCGCCGTTCCAGTGATAGAGCGCCTGCGCGTCGAGCGCCCACGCGTCGTCGCGCGCGATCGCGAACACGCCGTAGAAGTTGCCGGCCGACGGCGTGGCGACGCGCGACCAGGACGCGCCGTCGTAGTGCGCCAGCGACGAGCCGAGGCCGGCGGCCCAGACGTCG
>DASREC010000030.1:0-23679 GCA_035652295.1 Polyangia bacterium | reverse complement strand
AGGCCGACGGCGGCACGCTGTTCCTCGACGAGATCGGCGAGGTGCCGATCGGATTGCAGGCCAAGCTCTTGCGGGCGATCGAGACGTCGTCGGTGCGGCCGGTGGGCGGCGGGGCCGAGCGCAAGATCGACGTGCGCATCGTGGCGGCCACCAACCGCGATCTCGCGCGCGCGGTGCAGGAGAAAAAGTTTCGCGAGGATCTCTATTACCGGCTGCACGTGATCCCGGTGCACCTGCCGCCGCTGCGCGCGCGGCGCGAGGACATCCCGCTGCTCGTCGAGCACTTCGCCGCGCGCGTGGCCGAGCAGCATCCGGATCAGGCGCCGCGCGAGATCACCAGCGAGGTCATGCGGCGGCTCATCGAGCTGCCGTGGCCGGGCAACGTGCGCGAGCTGAAGAACGCCGTCGAGCGGCTGCTCCTGCTCGCGCGCGGCAAGCGCGTCGACGTGCGCGACCTGGCGCTCGCGGTGCCCGAGCAGCCGCCCGAGGCGATGGCGGCGCTGGCGAACGAGATCGTTCCGCTGCGCGTGATGACCCGCCGCTACGTCGAGTGGGTGCTGGCGCAGACCAACGGCAACAAGGTGCGCACGGCGCAGCTCCTCGGCATCGACGCGTCGACGATCTACCGCATGCTGTCGCGCGAAGACGAGTAGCCGGGCGAAGTCTGGCTTTTTGCCACTCGCTGCGGTGGACCGCGCGGGCGACCGCCGCATTTTGCAAACGCGCGGCGAGCCGGCGCGCGCGGGCGGCGGCGTGCGACGGTGGGCGGCGCGGCCGAGCGCTCACTCGCGCCGGGCACGCGGAGTGCTACTTCGCCGGCGGTGATGGTGACGGCCGCCAACCCGCTCGACGACGGACAGCCGCGGCGCGTGCTGCTGGTGGTCGAGGACGGCGCGCTCGCCGAGCTGCTGGTCGAGGCGCTGGACGACGCCGGGCACACGGCGGTGGTCGCCGACGGTATCGCCACCGCGCGCGCCGCGCTCGATCGGCAGCCGTTCGACGCCGCGATCGTCGACCTCGACACGCGCGCGCGCGACGGCGGCGAGGTGGTCGGCTTCATCCGCGAGCGCTCGCCCGCGACCACGGTGATCGCGCTTCTGCCCTGCGGCGGATTGCCGCAGGCGGCGCGCGCCGTCGGCTATCACCTGGCGACCGAGAAGCCGGCGCGCCTGCACGCGCTGCTCTCCGCCATCCGCGCGTCGCACGCCGTCGATTCGGCTTGAGCCTCAGCCGCTGCCGCCGACCTTCTGCGCCACCGCCACGCGGATCCGCTCGATCACGGGCGCGAAGGTCTCGAAGAAGAACGCGTTGAGCGTGGAGAAGTAGCGCCGCCGGGAATGATGCCGGCCCAGCGTCGGCTGGATCAACGTCTCGTCGAGCGCCACCAGCTCGCGATCGTTCGCGTCGCGCAGCGTGAAGCGATACGCGACCCGCGTCCGCACCGGCGCGCCGAGGACGCGCACCGAAGCGTAGTCGAGATCGACGAGCTCGAAGCGCGCGCGGTAGCCGCGCGTGACGTCGTGCAGCTCGCCGTCGAGCGTCTCCTGCAAGAGATCCTCGAGCCCGCTTCGCAGCCGCCACTGGCACAGCTCGACCGCCCTGCTCGGCGCCCGATCGAAGCAGTTCAGGCCTTCCGGGATCTGGCTCAAGTCGAGCGAGTAGTTGTGGTGTGCCGTCGCGCATCCGGCGAGCGCCGCCAGGGCGCCGGCGAACGCCGTCGAGGCGAGCCGTCCGACTCCATGCATGGCCTCCCGACGCGAGTCGCGCGGCGCTTATTCAAAGACCAGCCGCCGCGCTATTCGGCGACCATCGCGAGGCGGCGGCCGTCGGGGTAGAACTGGCGGCACCAACGGCGGTAGATCGCGATCGGCCCGTCGCCCTTGGCGAGCGGCGGCCGCTCGACGTAGACCTTGTTCTCCCAGATGGCGAAGTCCTGGCGCACGTCGGCGGTGAACTCGCGAAACGCCAGCCGCGCCAGCGCGCGCGCCGCCGCCGACCACACGGGCTTGGGCAGCGCGCTCATGCGGCCCTCGGGCGGACCGATGCTGAGCGCGACCCGCAGGTCGATGTGCTCTCCGTCGGTGGGCGTGGGCAGCACCAGGTTGCGCATCTGCACGCCGAGCGCCGGCACGCGCGCGCAGACCAGCGAGTAGCCGAGCCCGTGCACGCGCGCTTCGAACTCGACCTCGAGCCGGCGCGCGAGAAAGCGCAGCGCGCCCGGCTGGCGCACGAACGAGTAGCGCGCGGTCAGGTGCGGGCCGTCGACGTCGGGGCCGGCGAGCAGGCGCGGCTGCGAGTAGCGGTGCACCTCGGCGAAGTGGCCGAAGTCGACGCTGTTCTCCGACGTCTCCTGCGGGTGCGAGCGCAGCGTCCAGCGCACGCCGCGAAACGGCGTCCAGCCGTCGGTGTCGAGATCGGGCACCTCCCACGCCGGCGCCGTCGGCTCGCCCGCGCCGTCGTGCGCGTCGTGAAACGCCAGCACCAGCCCGTGCGACTCGCGCATCGGCCACGAGCGCACGCGCGCGGCAGGCGGCACCTTGGTTCCGTACGGCGTCGAGACGCACGCGCCCGCGCCGTCGAAGCGGAAGCCGTGCATCGGGCAGCGCACGCAATCGCCGTCGAGCGTGCCGCCGCGGCCGAGGTGCGCGCCCATGTGCGGGCAGTACGCGTCCAGCATCACCGGCGCGCCGTCGCTCGCGCGGTAGAGCACCACCTCGTGGCCGAACAGCGTGCGGCTCTGCAGCTCGCCCGCGCGCAGCTCGTGCGAGAACGCGACGCAGAACCAACCCGTGGGAAACGGCGAGAACGGAAATCGCTTGGCCATGTCCCTCCTCACCGATCGAGTACGTCTTCGCCGCGACGTTGGATGCACGCGTCGCCGGATTGGACGCGCCGGCGGACGCCGTTCTATGCTGCGGGTGATGCGCGCCCGTTCGAGCCGAGAGACGCAGGGGCTACGCCACGAAGCACCGTCGGCTCCGGCGCGCGCGGCCGCGACGCTGGTCGACGAGCGCGCGCAGCTGGTGGCGCAGCCCAAGCTCGAGGTGGGCGCGCCCGGCGATCGTTTCGAGCAGGAGGCCGATCGCGTCGCCGAGCGGGTGATGCAGACGCCGTGGTCGCCGGTGGCTCCGCCCGACGGGCAGGCGCCGCGGATCGCGCCGGCGCTGGCGGCGCCGCGGGTGCAGGCCAAGTGCGCCGGCTGCGCGAACGAGGACGAGAAGCTGCGCGGCAAGCCGGTCGCGTCGTCGCTGCGCTGGTCACCCGGCCTGGGCGAAGAGATCCGGCGCGTGCGCGGCGGAGGGGCGCCGCTGCCGCGCACGTCGCGCGCGTTCTTCGAGGCGCGCTTCGGGGCCGACTTCGGCGCCGTGCGCGTGCACGCCGACGCGGCGGCCGCGCGATCGGCGCAAGCGCTGGGCGCGCGCGCGTACACCATCGGGCGCGACATCGTCTTCGCGCCGGGGCAGTTCCAACCCGGCACGCGCGAAGGGCAGCAGCTGCTGGCGCACGAGCTGACGCACACCATCCAGCAGGGCGCGGCGTCGGGATCGGCGCCGCTGCGCGTGGGCGCGGCCGACGGCCCGGCCGAGCACGAGGCCGATCGCGCCGGCCGCGCCGCCGTCGAGAACCGCGCCATGCCGCCGATCTCCGCCGCCGCCGCGCCGTCGCTGCAGCGCGCGCCCAACGCCGGCGGCACCAGCGGGATCCATCACCAGATGGCCGAGCGCTACCGGCGCGCGCACGGAATCCCGTCGGGCACGGGTCCCTCCGACGCCGCGATCATCCACAGCGAGGACTACGCCGACTGGATCACCTACGGCGAAGTCTCCAAGAAGCCGCGTTCGCTCTTGACCGCGCGCCGCCATGGACCCGATCCGTCGCTGGTGCTGAAGCCGTTCATCGCAGATCTCGCCAAGCCGAACGCGGCGGCGCTGGCCGATCCGCCGGCGCGCGCGGCGCAGGTGGTCGCCGAGCTGGTCGCGGCGCTCGATCACAGCGGACCGGCGGCGAACGCGCGCATGACCGGCGACATCCTGGAGAACACCGAGAAGGAGCTCGCCGACGCGCTCGCCACCATCAACGCGGACTGGCAGAAGCTCAAGGCTCCGACGACGGCGGATCGCCGCAGCTACCTCGAGCGGCTGCACGACTTCTGCGTGCTCAAGCAGCGCGAGGTGCAGCTCGAGTTCAAGTACGACGTGGTGTTCATCAATCCGCGCGGCGAGCCGGCGTGGTCCTACAGCCTCGACTACTGGAACAAGATCGACGCCACGCTGGCGGAGATTCCCGAGGAGCACTTGTGGAACCGATCCTTCGGGCCGATCACGATGCGCCGCGAGGCGGGCGATCCGAACAAGAGCACCGGCGGGCAGACGGTTCGCGGTGAGGGTGCGATCACCATCTTCGACAAAGGCGCGAGCGACTCCATGTCGCTGGACTCGGTGCTCGAGCCGGCGTACCGCGACACGCTGAGCCACGAGATGGGACACGTCGTCGACAACATGGAGAACCCGGGGCTCGTCGACGTCTTCTTCAAGAGCGTGGTCGATTGGCGCGAGTACAACTGGTGGGTGGCCAAGAACTGCGCGAACACCGGCGTCGACGACGAGCGCTGCGTGGTGTGTCACGACGCGGGGCTGATGAAGAACAACAAGTGCGACAACGCCGCGCTGACGGCGCTCATGGGACGGCTCGAGGATGGGCAGAAGGCCGAGACGCTGCCGAACGGCCGCACCTTCCGCCGCTCGCCGAAGTACGAGCAGAACCTCAACTCGTGGCCCGACGGCAACGTGCCGAAGGTCTCGCCGCAGTTCAACTACGCGCGCACGGCCAAGACCGACTACTTCGCGGAGATCTACAAATACGCGCTGGTCGCGCCGGAGAAGCTGCACGGCTGGCTGCCGGCGGCGCAGATCGATTGGCTGAAGAAGAACATCTTCAATACCGAGATCCATTTGCAAGAGGCGCTCAAGGAGCTGACGGTCGATACGGCCACCAAGAAAGATTTCTCCGCCGCGCTCTCGGCGCAGGCGCCGCAGGCGACGGCCAAGCTGTTCACCAAGCAGCAGATCGTGCGCGCGCTCGCGCGGCTGCGCAGTCAGCTCACGTCGGCGAGCACCGCGGAGGGCGCGCTGGCTTAGTCGGTGGCGGCGAGATCGGGCATCGGCTTGGCGCCGAGCTTGAGGCCGGCCGAGACGGCGCAGGCGATGAAGGCGTTGCAGCTCATCGTCGCGCAGGTGCGCAGCTGATCGCGCACCGACTCGGCGGCCGAGAAGCAGGCGTTCTCGCACGGCACGAGCGCGTTCATCGAGCCCATGAACCCGCCGTCCGCCTGCTGCTCGCACACGAGGTACTCGCTGCAGAGCTGGCTGCACGTGAGCCCGGCCTGCATGTCCGACGGCGACGTCGCGTCGCTGCCGCACGACGCCACGAGCTGCATCATTAATAGAGCGGCGATCCCCCCCGCGCGCGTCATGTCAGAAGCACGTGATGTCGCCGACGGTCGCGTCGGCGGGCCAGTAGTAGACGAAGGCGTTGCAGTGCTCCTGCGTGTCGACGTGCCCGCCGAACGTGAAGCAGTTGCTGTCGGCCGGATTGCCGCACACCGACTGCCCCGGCGGACACTGGTAATCGAACGTGCACTTCCAATCGATGCCGCCCATCGCCGGCACCTGCACGTCGAGCCCCATCATCATCGGCGGCTCGTTCCACACCTTCGAGACGTAGAAGTTCGCGCCCACGTTTCCTTGCGCGTCGACGGAAGCGATGTCGAACTCGGTGCCGCGCGAGTGGAAGTGGCCGTTGGCGGCGACGATGTGCACGCCCTGCGACTTGAACGTGCACTTGTGCTCGAACGTCTTGCCCATGTCGCCGGGGCAGATGCGGATGTTCTGGTTGGTGGCGAACACAGTGCCGAGCGCGTTGGCCGGCGCCGACGGCATGGTCCAGAAGTTCACCAGCACGTGGCCGGCGAGCGGCGTGGTCTGCGTGGTCGCGTTCACGTAGTGCGTCTGCACCATGAGCAGCTCGCCGCCGACGAAGTGCTCGCCGACGGTGTCGGGCAGCGTCCAGTCGACCTCTTTGTCGTCCTGCGAGTTGATCACCAGCGGCCAATCGGCCCAGTTGCTCGACGGGCCGAAGCACGCGCCGTTGGTGACCACGTCGCCGGGTTTGCCGTAGAGACCGTTGTTGGTCTTCACGCGAAAGATGTTCATGTGGTGCGAGCCGGTCGTCTGCGCGACGGTGACGCGGTTGGTCCACACGTCCTGCCCGGCGGCGCCCGGAACGGCGAAGAAGTAGCACGCCTGGATCTCGGTGCCGCTCGGCACCTGGAACGGCGGGACCTCCCACTGCCAACCTTGACCCGCGGGCGGTGCGGCCAGGCTCACGTCCATCGGCTTCGGCGCGGGCGTGCTGCACCCGAGCGCGAGCAAAAGAAGGCTTGTGACGTACCTCATTAGAGCGCTCCTTCGAGACAACTCTAGCACGAGGTATCATCGGCGCGGAGGAGCGAGATGAGCGCGTGCGATCCGCAAACGTTTCACGACGTCAATGACGCTGCGTGGGACGCGATCAAACAGACGGCCCGCGACCAATACGGCGTGGCCATCGACGGCGCGGGCGGCTCGATCCGCCATAGCGGCTTCGCGTTCACCTGGACGCTCGACGACGCGCGGACGCTCACCGTTCAGTGCACCGATTCGCCGTTCTTCGCGCCGTGCGCGCTCATCAATGAAAAGATGCAGGAGCTGATCGGCAAATGCGTCGCCGACCACCGCTCAGACGTGCCCGGCTGACGCGCGCGCGGTGACGATCCACGCGCCCGCGGGAAAGCTGACGCCGCTCGCGTCCGCGTGAGGAGCGAGCGCCTCGCGCACCTCGCGCCGCACGCGCGCCAGCGTCGCGGCGTCGGGATTGGCGACGGCGATCAGGCGCGCCGTCGGGCCGATGGTGATCGCGTGCTCGACCGCGGCGTCGAGCCCTCGGCCGTCGCCGAGCGGCATGCGGTGATCGAACGGCGCGATCGCCGCCTCGACGAAGCCGGCGCGCTCGAGGATCGCGCGCACGCGATCGGGATCGGCGAACGCGAGCGGGCCGGGCGCGTCGGCGGGCGGCGGTGGCTCCAGCGGCGGGACGATGCGCTTCGCCGCCGCGAGCGGAACGCCGAGCCACGGATTGTCCGCGAGCTTGCGCCAGCAGACGAAGGCGGCGCGCCCGCGAGGCGAGAGCGCGCCGCGCAGGTTGGCGAACGCCGCCGCCGGATCGGCGAAGAACATGACGCCGAAGCGCGAGAACACGAGATCGGCGCGCCGCTCGAACGCGTGCGCCGCCGCGTCGCCCTCGACGAACGTGACGTGTGCGAGGCCGCGCGCCCGCTCTCGCGCGCGCGCCAGCATCGGCGCCGAGACGTCGACGCCGACCACGCCGCCCGACGGGCCGACCGCCGCCGCGAGCGCGAGCGTGGTCGCGCCGCAGCCGCAGCCGACGTCGATCGCGTGCTCGCCGGCGCGCGGCTCGGCGCGCTCGAGCGCGGCGCGGCCGAACGGCTCGAGCGCGCGGTCCATCGCCTCCTGCTCTTTGACCCACTCCTCGCCGCGCGGGCCGTTCCAGAAAGCGATCTGCTCGTCGTTCTTCGATTGGTCTGAGATCATCGGCGCAGCATACGCCCGGTCAACGAACGAACACCATCGACACCATCACGCCGTCGCGCAGCGGCGCGAGCGAGATCGGCAGCCGCGCGTGCCGGCGGTGCAGCAGCGGGATCGCCGCGCCGATGATCGTGCCGAACGCGGCGCCGGCGAGCACGTCGGTGTAGAAGTGCTTGCCCGCCTCGACACGCAGCGCGGCGGTGACCGCGGCCAGCCCGAACGCGGCCACGCCGACGGCGGCGATCCAGCCGCGGCGGCGCGGGTG
Organism: Polyangia bacterium; assembly: GCA_035652295.1. Lineage (GTDB taxonomy): Bacteria > Myxococcota_A > Polyangia > Palsa-1104 > Palsa-1104 > DASREC01. The sequence goes on along the minus strand of DASREC010000030.1, from coordinate 15,768 downwards.
GCGCAGCGCGAACAGCGTCGTGTAGAACGCGGCCGCGGCGAACGACAGCGACGCGTGCTCGGAGAAGAACGACACGAAGCTCTCGGACGACGAGAACGCCGGATCGTTCGGCGCCAGCCCGTAGACGAACGGGCGCGGGCGGCGCGTGACGAGCTTGACGCCTTGATTGAACGCGACGTCGAGCACCAGCGCTTCGGCGAGCAGGCCCACGTCGCCGCCCCACGCCGCCCAGCCGCCGCCGTTCTTCTCGACGTCCACGCCGTCGGCGATTAGCGGCGCGGCCAGCGCCAGCCCGAGCGTCGCCCACGAGACGAAGTCGGCCGCCGAGTTGCGCCGGCCGGCGAGCCCGCGGTCGAGCGCGTCGAGCGTGCCGGCGAAGCACGGATCGCACGGCGGCGAGGAGATGACGAGCGGCTGCACCGCCTCGCCGGTGATCCACGCCGCGGCGGCGATCGAGAGAATGGGCGCGTCGATCTTGGGTTGAAACTCGAGCGGGCTCGGGTGCTGCTCCTCGCCGCGCGCGGCCGTCGAGCTCAGCGCGGCGGCGATCCCGATCAGCGCGCCGAATCGGTGCACGCCGCGAGTGTAGCCGACTAGCGGAGCAGCAGGTACGCCGCGGCGCTCGCGAGCGCGAAGGCCGCGCCGAGCACTACGATCAATCCCCACGGCACCGGCTTGCGCGCGCGCTTCGGCGGGCCGGCGTTGGTGGCGTCGACGTTCGCGCCGCACTTCGGGCAGACCGTCACCTTGGGCGCGATGCGCGTGCCGCACTCGTTGCAGATGACCATCGCCGCGGATGCTATCCCACGCCGCGCCAAACGGCCAAGCGCGGTCGCCGCCGATTTCAACCGCGATCAAAGAACAGCACGCCTCGAGCCGCCACTGTCCGCTGGACGCGGTACAATGATGCGTGGACCGCAAACAATCTGACCGACAGGATCGCGACGGGGCGGAGGCCGCGCCCGAGGAGCGCGAAGACCCGCGCCAGCGCATGCTCGAACGGCGCCGGCTGATCCAGCGCAAGCAGGACGGCGCGGCGCGCGCGGGCGGCGCACGCGTGCCGGAGACGAACGGCCGGCCGCTCTCGCCCGAGGTGCGCGCGCGCATGGAGCCGCGCGTCGGCGGCGATCTGTCGCGCGTGCAGGTGCACACCGACGGCGCGTCGGCCGAGGCGGCGCGCGATCTCGGGGCGCAGGCGTTCACCGACGGCGAGCACGTGCACTTCGGCGAGGGACGGTTCGCGCCCGGCACGCGCGACGGCGATCGCCTGCTGGCGCACGAGCTCACGCACGTCGCCGACGGCGCGCGCGGCGTGCACCGCGCGCCCGATCCGGCGCAAGCGCAAGCCGGCGCGCAAAGCGGCGCGCACGACGTCTCGCAGCCCGGCGATCCCGCCGAGCAGAAAGCCGAGCAGACCGCCGACCGCGTCACCGGCGAGCTGCACGACGGCAAACCGCCCGCCGCGTCCAAGAACCCGAACGGCGACAAGCTCGCCAAGATCATCTCCGTCGTCGAGAACAAGTCGATCGCCGACGCCACCAAGATCAAGGACGAGCTGCTCGTCGGCGCCGGCGAAACGCTCGGCCTCGCCGAGCTGCTCGGGCTGCGCTATCCCGTCAAGTCGTACGAGGCGCAGGTCTCGAGCGAGCTCTATCGCGGCTCGCGCGTCGACGCCAAAGGGATGGCGGGCCTCTATGCGCAGGGCATTCGCGGCATCGTCAGCTTCTGCATGGAGAACGACGACGACGCCGCGCCGGCCGCCGCGATCGGCCTGCACGCGCTGCGCATCCCGATCCTCGACAACGCCGCGCCGTCGGAGGCGCAGGTGCGGCAATTCATCCAGTTCGTCAAGAACGGCCAGAACCAACCCGTCTATTGTCACTGCGAAGCGGGCAAGGGGCGCACCGGCACGATGGTGGCGTGCTACCGCATCGCCGCCGACGGCTGGAGCGCGCAGCAGGCGATCGCCGAGGGCAAGACCTACGGGCTGCAGCTCGCCAACCAGATCAAGTTCATCGAGACCTTCGCGGCGGACGTGGCGGACGGAAAGTTCGCCGTCTGACCCGTTTCGCATTAATGCCGCCGCCCGCGAATCTCCTTCGAACGACCCGTGACATGAAGGTGAACACACCGTCGCTGCATTGATCACGTTGGAGGTGCCGGATGCGCATGTCCTCCTTCGTGGTGCTCGCAGTGGCGCTGAGCGGTTGTACGGCGAACGAACGGTCGCTGAGTGACGGCGGTGGCGTCGCTCCCGGCGGAAAATCGGACAACCCGGGTGTCACCTGCCGGCAGTGCGTCAGCTCGCGCGACTGCGGCGCGAACGCGGCGTGCGTTCAATACGGCGGTGACGACTATTGCGGAGCCGATTGCGTTTCGAACGCGGGCTGCGCGTCCGGCGAGAGCTGCGTCGCGTCCGTGACCGCAGAAGGCGCCGAGGTGCAGGTGTGCGTGCCGGCGAGCGGCACGTGCGGCGGCGGCAGCGGCTGCGCGAATTGTCCCTCCGGCACGCAGTGCGATCTCGTCACTGGAATGTGCGTTCAAGCTCCAGGCAATCCCGGCCCCGGCAATCCGCCGCCGTCGGGTTGTCCCGGCTATGCCGATCCCTCGACGTCGAGCTGCTGCAATAGCTGTCAATCGGGTTCCAGTAGTTGTCAGTCCAATGGTTGCTATGGCGGTTGGTATTGCGACACCAATGCGTGCAAGTGCCACGCGCCGCCGAGCAACTGCACGGGCCCGAGCGGCGGCACGCCCGACGCCGGCGTCACGCCGCCGACGACGTACACCGGCTCGATCGGGCCAAACGGCGGCTCAGTCTCGAACCTGTACTTTGCAATAGTAGGCGATACCCGCCCGGCCAACATCGACGGCACCAATAGCTATCCCACTACGATCATCACAAAGATCTATGCAGACCTCGCCGCCATGAATCCGCAACCACAGTTCGTGGTCACGACCGGCGATTACATGTTCGCCAGTCCATCGGGCTCACAGGCGCAACCACAGATTGCAAAGTACCTGAGCGCCGCGAAACAGTTCACCACCGGACCCATCTTCGCGGCCATGGGCAATCACGAGTGCACCGGCGCGACGGCGTCGAACTGCGCCAATTCGCCGACGAGCAACATGACGGCCTATATGAACGCATTGGTCACGCCGCTCGGCAAGACGCTTCCCTACTATACAGTGCCGATCAATGACACCAATGGACAGTGGACCGCCAAGATCGTCATTGTGGCCTGTAACGCCTGGGACTCGACACAAAAGAGCTGGCTCCAGAGCGAGCTGGCCAAATCCACTACGTACACATTCGTCGTGCGTCACGAACCGACCGGCACCTCGGGCCCGCCGTGCGTCAGTGAAATGGACGCGATGATGCAATCGGCGACTTATAACTTGTTCATTGTCGGCCACAGCCACACGTTCTCGCATTCGCAAAAGGAGGTGGTGATCGGCAACGGCGGCGCGCCCATCACCAGCTCGGTGGACTACGGCTATGCGACCATCGAGCGCCAGGCGAGCGGCTTCGTCGTCACGCAATACGACTATCTGAGCGCAATGCCCGTCTCGACATTCACTGTTCAGTGATCTCGAAATAACCTATGACGGGAACACGATCAAACGGGGCGCTCGTGCGCTGGCAACCATCGCCCAGCCACCTCCACTAGTCGCGGGTCGTTGCGCAATGCGCGCAGCACTGAGGGCTGGCAATCGCGTAGCCAAGAGCGGTAGCCGAGCGACCGAATATGAGTGGCGATCTCCGCCACCGATAGTGAGCGCGGAGCGGCATTCACGCAGGCAGCAAACACCAACTGAGTGATCCGACCTGACCGTTTTCTGGGCGCGGAGCGAAGATACGGTTGTACGCGTTCCCACGCGAGACTCGAGGCATCCATCGCTTCGCCGGCGTCGAACGCGCAAGCTTCGAGCGCATCAAAAATGACTCTGCCGACCAGGCGGCCTTTCTCAAGCGCGCTGCGTAGCCATGTTTGGCCCCGTTTGCTCAGCAGGAAGGCGCCTCCCAGCGCGAGCGCAAGGACCTGAACGAACGGCGGCAACCTGCTGAATATCCGCCACGCGGCCTTCAGGCCTGTCCATGCGAGTCGTAGTGTCGACAGATTCAGGACGGCACCGAACATTGCGCCGTTCAAGTACGACAGCACTATGGCTTGTTCTCGCGCATATCGACGCAAGTCGAACACGATCTTTTGCGGCATTGCGTCCGGCAACGCCGCCAAGATATCCTTGTCGGCCGTCAAGATTGCATCCGTTCCGAGCTTGTCGTGCGCCTTGAGGAACGGGTAGTCGTTCTGGTCACGCAACGGCGTGTCGCTCGTCATTGAAGCTACGTCCACGAACTGTAACCTCGACCTCCACCTTTCCCATTCCGCGACGAGCAACTCGAGCGGAACGTGCTCTTTCTCGGCGACAGAGGGTAGACGACGCTCCACCTCTTCGATCAATTCGAGAGGGGCAAAGGCCTCGATCGTTTCTGATTCGATGACCTCAATTAGGGCAGACCGGGCGTCGGGATTTTTTTGCGTAACGACCGAGAAGCGAATTTCGCCCACAACGATAGATGAATCGAAGATAAATCGAAGCTGCAGCGCGAACCCCAGCTTGGACGAGCGAACGTCGCGGCAGAGGCCCAATAGTGACTCACGTAGCTCGACGAGCTGATCCGAGCGCGTAATCTCACGTACGAGTGTCATGGCGGCGATCATGCGGGTGGGACGCGCGACGTCAATATCGAACTATTCGTTTAATGGTCTCAAAGGGCATTAACTCGCGCTGCAATACCGCTTCAAAGGCGCTGCAAAAAAAACCGCGCGGCTCAAACGCTGAGTGTGATCTCCCACGTCACGGCGCCCGCCTGCGACAAATTGACGCTGCGACAACATGCCGCAGGACGGTGAGCGCGGCGCGGGAATAGACTCTGCGCCATGAACACCTCATTCGACATCGTCGTGCTCGGCAGCGGCATCGCCGGCTCGTCGCTGGCGCTGGTGCTCGCTCAGGCGGGGCTGCGCACGCTGGTGGTCGAGCGCAAGTCGCACCCACGCTTCGTCATCGGCGAATCGACGCTGCCCACCACCACCTTCCTGCTCAATCAGCTCGCGCGCGACTATGACGTGCCGGAGCTGGCGCAGGTGGCGCACTACCTGACGCTGCGCGAGAACGGCTGCGCCGCGTGGCCGAAGCAGGGCTTCTGGTACGGGCTGCACCACGAAGGCCGGCCGCTCGAGCCGCGGCACGAGCATATGTTCGAGACGCTGCTCCTGCCGAACGGCCCCGACGTCCACATGCTGCGCGCCGACGCGGACGCCTTTCTCGTCTCGCGCTTCGCCAAGTATCGCGTCGAGTACGAGGACAACACCGAGATGCTCGACTTCGAGCGCAGCGGCGCGGGCGTCGAGCTGCGGCTGCGCGGGCCGTCGGGCGAGCACCGCGTCTCGGCGCGCTACATCGTCGACGCCACCGGCCACGCCTCGTTCTTCGCCAAGCGCTTCGGGCTGCGCGACGAGACGCCGCGGCTCGCCACCAACACGCGCTCGATCTTCGCCCACTACGAAGACGTGCCGCCGCTCGACGAGCGGCTCGGCGGCTGCAACTCGGCGTTCCGCTTTCGCCGCGACGCCACCACCATGCACCACTGCTTCCGCGGCGGCTGGATCTGGGTCATCCCCTTCGACACCGGCGTCACCAGCGTCGGCTTTCAGCTCGACCGCGACGCCTATCCGCTCGACGAGCGCGTGCCGCCCGAGGCCGAGATCGCCCAGCTCCTCGAGCGCTACCCGAGCGTGCGCGCGCACCTCGGCGCGATGAAGCCGATCCGCCCGGTGATCCGCACCGACCGCGTGCAGTTCACCTCGCGCAGCATCCTCGGCGACGGGTTCATCCTCGCGCCGCACGCCGCCGGCTTCATCGAGCCGCTGTTCTCGACGGGCATCCTGCTCACCGCGTCGTTCATCTCGCGCTTCGTGCCCGCGGCGCAGCGCGCGCAACGCGCCGGCGACTTCAGCGCCGAGCAGTTCCGCCCGATCGAGCGTGCGTTCCTCGCCGAGGTCGAGCAGATCGACAAGCTGGTCGACGGCGTGATCCAGTCCTTCCGCAACTACGATCTGTTCAAACAATATTGGCGCAACTGGATCATCGGAACGGTGGCGCAGTTCTCGACGTGCATCCTCACCGGGCGCGCGCCGCAGGAGCGCCCGGTGCTCTATGGCGCCGGCATCCCCGAGTTCCGCGATCACCTGTTCGCCGCGCACGCGCTGGTGCGGCGCGCGCCCGGCGATGATCTGGCGCTCGCGGCCGAGATCAAGGCGCGCACCGATCCGTGGTGGCAGCGGCTCACGCAGCCGGTGCTGTGGACCAGCGGCGACTGGTCGATCGGCTCGCCCGAGGGCACCGGCGTGCACGGCGCCAATCAGCGCGAGACCACCACCGAGTGGCTCGAGGCGCTCTCGCGGTCGCTTCTGCCCGTCGAGCCGGACGTGAGCTTCTCGAACGCGCGCACCTGGCTCGAGCACGGCGGCAAAAAGATGGAGCAGCAGCTCGAGCGCTATCACCGCTCGCGGCGCGAAGGCGGCGACTTCCACCTCGCGTACGAGCGCATCCTCGCCAATCAAAATCCCGACCGCTTCGACTATCGCGAGAACCTGGGACTGAAACCCTGAACGGAGCGTGACGCATGACCGAGACCTGGTACGAGCGGGGCGCGGCGCGGCTGAAGGTGATCTGCCAGGAGCACGGGCTGCGCGGCCGGGCCGCGGAGATCCAGTCGCTGTTCCAGCAGCTCGGCGCCTCGTGGGCGGATCGGCCGGCGAGCGGCGGCGCGCCGTTCGAGCTTTCGCTGATCCACGAGGAGGCGGGGCCGGCGCTGTCGATCGTCGCCGAGACCGACGCGCAGGGCCGGCAGCGGCTGGCGGGCGATTTTCGCGTCGGGCTCGAGAGCGTGCGCGCGGTCGAGGAGCTGTTCGCGCCGGGCGTGGTGCGCCAGGCGCTGGTGTTCCGCTCGGGTAGAACGCCTTCGTTCGGCGTTTCGTTCGATGCCGGCGCGCGCGGCCGCTGGCTCGCGCCGGCGGTCGTCGAGGAGGCGCTCGGCCGATTGGGCCTGGCGCGCGCGTGGCCGGCGCTGATGAGCGCGCGGCGCGGCGTCGAGCTCGACGAGCTGGAGCGGCTGGTGATCGATCTCGCGCCGGCGCCGGACGTGCGCGTGCGCTGGCGCCACCACGCGTCGCCGCACGCGCGCAGCTACAGCGTGCTCGGCGGCGCGCGCGCCGATCGGCCGCCGGCGCGCTTCGTCGACGCGCCGATCGCGATCGATTGGATCGAGGCGGCGGAGTCGATCGCGCAGCCCGAGGCGGTGCTCGACGCCGTCGAGATCGTGCGCCGCTACGAAGAGGACATCGTGCTCGCCAACCACCCGTTCCTCGCGCGGCTGCGGCGCGAGCCGGTGAACCTCGGGCACCTGTGGACCATCCTCGCCAACTTCTGGGAGGCGATCGTCCACGACTTTCCCGCGCGGCTGGCCAAGGTGATCGCGCGCCTCGACGACGACGCGCTGCGCTCGGTGTTCGTCAAGCAGCTCAACGACGAGCTGGGCGAAGGCGACTACTCGCGCGCGCACAAGGCGATGTTCCGCACGCTGGTCGACGCGGTCGAGCCGCATCGCCCGCGCGGCGAGGCCGACGTGCTGCTCGAGCCCGGGCGGCAGTTCGGCGCGGCGCTCGAGGCGCGGCTGTTCGGCGGAAGCTGGCACGAGGCGATCGGCGCGCTGATGATGATCGAGATCTACGGCAAGCAGACCGATCTGCGGCTCGGCGAGGAGTTCCGCCGGCAGAATCAGCTCGAGGGATCGCCGCTCACGTGGCTGCGGCTGCACGAGTCGCTCGAGGTGGATCACGCCGACGATTCGCTCAGGCTGGCGCGCATGCTGCCGCGCGTCGCCGACGGCGCCGAGGCGCGCGCGCAGATCGCCGACGTGTGGCGCGGCGCGCGCGGCGTGGTGGACGCCGGCCACGCGTACTTCGACGCGCTCTACCGCGTGTGCTTCGCATGAGCGCCACCGACGAGCTCTTGCGCCACCGCGAGCGCTTCCCGATCTTCGCGGAGCGCACCTACCTCGCCACGCAGTGCATGGGGCCGTTTCCGCGCGACGGCTATCGCGACCTCGAGGAGTACCTGCGCTCGCGGCACCTGCACAATCGGCTGCTCGAGCAGTGGCTCGAACGCTTCAGCGAGGTGACCGGGCTCGTCGAGCGGGTGCTGCACGCGCCGCCGGGATCGGTCGCGCTGCGCGACAGCGCCACCGCGTGCCAGGCCGCGATCGCGTCGTGCATCGAGCCGACGCCGGCGCGCAACCGCATCGTGGTCACCGCGCTCGACTTCCACTCGTCGCTGCACCTGTGGTCGGCGCAGGCGCGGCGCGGCTTCGAGCTGGTGCAGGTTCCGTCGCTCGACGGGATCTCGGTGCCGGCCGACGCGGTGGCGGCGGCGATCGACGAGCGCACCGCGATCGTGGCGGTCGGCCTGGTCACGCGCAACAGCGCGCTGCTCGACGCCGCGCCGGTGATCGCGCGCGCCAAGGCGATGGGCGCGCTCACCGTGCTCGACGCGTATCAAGCGATCGGCGTCCACCCGGTCGACGTGCAGGCGCTCGACGCCGACGTGGTGGTGGGCGGCCACGTGAAGTGGCTCTCGGGCGAGACCGGGCTCGGCTTCATGTACGTGCGCCCGGAGCTGAGCGAGCGGCTGATCCCGGCGTACCCGGGATGGTTCGGTCACTCGGACTTCGTGCAGTTCGTGCAGGTGCACTCGTTCGTCGACGGCTATTCGCCGATGCCGGGCGCGCGCCGGTTTCAGCAGGGCACGCCGGGCATGCTGCCGATCTACGGCGCGCGCGCGGGCCTGAAGTTCGTGCTCGAGGCCGGCGTCGAGCGGATCGCGGCGCGCAACCGCGAGCTCACCGAGCGGCTCTACGACGGCGCGGAGTCGCTCGGCGTCCCGGTGCTCACGCCGCGCGCGCCGCGCGAGCGCGCCGGCGGGATCTGCCTCGGCGTGCCGGATCCCGAGGGCGTGGTGCGCGCGCTCGCCGAGCGCGGCATCGACGTCGATCAGCGGCGCCGCATGATGGTGCGCGTGGCGCCGTACGTCTGTAACACCGTCGAGGAGTGCGATCACTTCCTGCGTGTGCTCGGCGAGGTGCTGGCGAAGCGGTGAGCGACGACCTCGAGCGGTGCGCGCGCGACTTCGGCGGGCTGGTGAGCGCGCGGCCGGCCGAGGTGCGGCGCGCCGCCGATTACGACGCCGTGGCGCGCGCCGTCCGCTTCGCGCGCGAGCGGCGCCTGGAGGTGGTCGCGCGCGGGCAGGCGCACACCACGCGCGGCCAGTCGCTCTCGCGCGGGGGGCTGGTGATCGACACCGCCGCGCTCGATCGCGTGCTCGACGTCGACGCCGGCGCGGGCGCGGCGCGCGTGCAGGCGGGCGCGCGCTGGCGCGAGCTGCTCGCGGCGACGCTCGCGGCCGGCCTCGCGCCGCCGGTGCTCACCGACTATCTCGACTTGTCCATCGCCGGCACGCTCTCGGTCGGCGGTGTCGGCGGGACGTCGTTTCGCCACGGGCTGCAGCTCGACAACGTGCGCGCGCTCTCGGTGGTGACCGCCGTCGGCGAGCTGGTGCGCTGCTCGCCCGAGCGCGAGCCGGCGCTGTTCGATGCGTGCCGCGGCGGGCTCGGCCAGTTCGGCGTGATCGTCGAAGCCGAGCTGGCGCTCGTGCCCGCCGCGCCCCGCGTGCGCGTGTTCGAGCTCGACTATCCGAGCCTGCCGGCTTTCCTGCGCGCGCAGCACGAGCTGGCCGAAGACGGACGCTTCGATTACCTCGTCGGCAATTTCCGGCGCGACGCCGCGAGCTGGCGCTTCTCGCTCGAGTGCGTGCGCTTCGGCGGCGACGAATCGGACGCGCGCCTGCTCGGCGGCCTCGACTTCACCGGCGAGCCGGCGCGGCGCGAGCTCGGCTACTCCGACTACGCCAACCGCCTCGCCGCGATGGTGAGCGCGATGCAGCGCGCCGGCACATGGCACGCGCTCCATCCGTGGATCGATCTGTTCCTGCCCGCGTCGCGCGCCGAGCCGGTGATCGCCGCCGCGCTCGACGACGTCACCACCGACGAGCTCGGCGACGGCTACGTCATGACGTATCCGCTGCTCGCGCGAAACTGCCGCAGCCCGTTTCCCGGCCTGCCGGACGACGCGCGCCTGTTCCTGTTCGACGTCCTGCCGAGCATTCCGGAGGCGCGCGCGCGGCTGCTGCCGACGTTTCTCGACAAGTGCGAGCGGCTGCTGATCGCGGCGCGCGCGATCGGCGGAACGGTGTACCCGATCGGTTTTCCGATCGGCAGCCAACACATGCAACCCGCTGATTGGCAACGGCAGCTCGGCGCGCGCGCTGCCGCGCTCGAGCGCTGCAAACGCGAATTCGATCCCGATCGGATCTTCAATCCCACACTCGGAATGTTCGAGTAGCGCGCCTCACCGACGGCGGCCGCAGAGACCCTGCGACAATTTGCCGCATTCCCAGCCCCGCGATCGCCGGCTACGATAACGATAGGCACTTTTTGCCTCGCGTAGCGGAAGGAGGCCGGCAATGGGCAGCATCGGGGAGCGGCGCTCGCAGTCGAGCAGGAGAGCGGCACTTCTCACGGGCGTGGTGGTGGTGGTCGGCTTCGGGTGCAGCGCGCAGTTTTCACCGACGGGAGAGTCGGAGCAGGCGCTGAGCGCGCCGGCGCGCGGGCTGGCGATCGACATCGAGGACGGCGTCGGCGTGCCGCTCTCGGTGCGCGCCGGCCAGACGTTCTACGTCAACCAGATCGATCTGCGCGCGTCGATCAACGCGGGCGTCGACGAAGGCGTGGCGGGATTGAAGACCACCGGCGCGGCCAGCGCGCTGCCGTGGAGCGGCGTGCGGCTCGTCGACGAGGAGCCGGTGGCGGTGCCGAACCCCGACGGGACGTTCATCCGGCGGCGCTTCTACCGCGAGGCGGCGTGGATGGATCTGCCGAGCTGGTTCGTCGTCGAGCAGCTCGACGCGCAGGGCCGGCCGACCGCGATCCCGGTGATCGTCGGCTCGGGGCTCGAGCACCATCGGCTGCCTTTCGATGACTTCTTCGTGCGGCGCCTGCGCGCGATCCAGTGGACCTACGACTGCCCGGCGCCGAACGACTGCACCGGCGCGCAGGTGTTCTCCGAGGAGGCGCTGGTCGAGCTGCGCGACACGCTGCAGCCGGGCAAGACCTTCACCTTCACGCCGGCGACGACGCAGCTGCGCGTGATCTGGTCGCTCGATCCGACGCACCCGTACGCGGTGCCGGTGACGCAGGTGGCGGCGCCGCCGTACGACTACGGTCTGCAGATCGACGTCGCCGCGCTCACGCCGCCCGCCGCCGACGGCACCTACTCGGCGGGCCAGGCGATCACGTTCCAGCTCACGCTGCGCGACGACAGCGGCAACCGGCTGCACGCGCCGGGCGTGCTGCCGAGCTACAACGAGGCCACGTTCGGGCCCAACCCGGCGGGCATCTACTATTACCGCGGCTTCATCGATCCGACGACGACCTACTATCGGCGCAAGCACCGCGAGCGCAACTTCATCGCCGAGATGACCGGGCCGCGGCAGAAGGTGCAGCCGATCCGCTCGGTGGTCGATCTCGGGCAGTTCTTCGCGCCCACGCTCACCGTCGGCGTTCCGTCGCGCGACGGCGTCTTCGGCGAGGGCGTGATCTTTCCGCAGGGGCTTTTGTTCCAGGGCGCGTTCGATCCCAACCACACGACGTGGAACTTCCCGGCGAGCGACACCTTCACCTTCCACCTGCCGCCGGACGCGGAGGCGGGCACGTACGACGTCACCATCAAGTCGCGCCGCGCGTATCTCGGCGAGGACGTGCCGCGCACCAAGACGATCCAGGTCCAGGTCGGCACCACCGCGCACACCGAGGCGACCATGACCACCGGCGGGTGCAACGCCTGCCACTCGGGCGGCAGCTCGCTCGCCGTCATCAACCACGCCAACTCCGACCGCGCCACCTGCACCACCTGCCACGCGCCGCTCGCCATCGAGCTCGAGGGGCCGGTCTATGTGCGCACGCACTTCATCCACTCGCGCACCGATCGCCTCGACGCGCCGCTCGATCACTGCGCCAACTGCCACCTCGGCGTGGCGTCGATCCAGCGCACGTCCAAGTCGGCGTGCCTGTCGTGTCACAAGAGCTATCCCAACGATCACGTCGTCAAGTACGGGCCGATCACCAGCATGTACATCGGCGGCGACGCGACGTCGTTCCAGCAGTGCACCAGCACGTGCCACCGCGATCACCCCGGCTCCGGCCTCTAGCGCAAACGCCCACGCACGCACAGGGAGGGACTGAGAATGGCGAACGTCACGCTGCGATCCGCCCGCACCGAAAAAGCCGATCCGAACCAGGCCGCCGATGAGCTGTGCGCGCGCGTGCTCGATGGACCGGCGCCCAAGCTGCTGACGCTGTTCGCGTCGCGCGACCGCGATCACCGCGCGCTCAACCAGGCGATCCGCGCCCGCCTGCCGAAGTCGGTGCGCCTGATCGGCGCGTCGACAGGCGGCGAGATCGACAACAGCGGGATGCACATGAAGAGCGCGGTCCTCTCCGGGCTGTGCGGCGATCTCGAGGTCGGCCTCGGGCTCGGCGCCGGGCTGTATCGCGACGCGGTGGGCGCGGGCTCGACGGCGATCAAGCGCGCGTGCGACGAGCTGGGCGTCAAGCAGAACGATCTCGACACGCGCAAGTACGTCGGCCTGGTGATCGACGACGGCTTCAAGTTCAAGAAGGAGGAGCTGCTGCTCGGCGTGCTCGAGCGCAACCAGAGCCTGATGCTCGTCGGCGGCGGCGCGAGCGATCTCGACATCGATCCGCAGCGCGGCTCGGCGGTGATCCACGTCGACGGCGAGGTGGTGGACGACGCCGCGCTGGTGGCGCTCATCCGCACCGACGCGCCGTGGGCGACGATGCGCACGCACTGGTACGAGCCGACCGGCGAGATGCTGACGATCTCCAAGGTCGACGGCCCGCGCGTGATCGAGATCGACGGCAAGCCGGCGGCGGCGCGCTACGCCGAGCGGCTGGGCGTCGCCATCGAGGATCTGGAGTTCGGCAAGCTGCGCGGCTTCGGCGCGCGGCCGACGGCGCTCAAGGTCGGCCGCGAGTACTTCATGCGCGCGCCGTTCATGGCGCTGCCCGACGGCTCGGTGATGTTCGCCAACTTCCTCGAGGAGGGCACCGAGCTCGAGCTGATGAACACCGGCGATCCGATCGGCTCGACGATGCGCTTCTTCCAGGAGGAGGTGCCGCGCCGCGTGCGCTCGCCCAAGGCGGCCATCCTGTTCAACTGCGGCGGCCGCGCGTTCATGGCGCAGATGATGGGCAAGATCGGCGAGCTGTCGCAGACCTTCGCCGCCGCGCCGCCGTGCGCCGGCTTCAACTGCTACTTCGAGCTCTACTGCGGCTTCGCCATCAACACCACGCTGACCGCGCTCGTCTTCGGGGGGGACGCGTGAGCGGCTCGGCCGAGCTCGAAGCGCTGTTAGCCGAAAACAAACGACTGAAGGAGGAGCTGGAGGCCAAGACCCGCATCGCCACGCGCGCGCTCGCCGGCTACCAGCAGCGCGCACTGCAGATGGAGATCATCCGCCAGCAGAACGACGACCTCGATCGGCTGGCGGGCGATCTGTCGCGCGCGCGCCAGCTCGCCGAGGAGCGCGCCAAAGAGGTGGAGGCGGCGGCACGGCTCAAGAGCGAGTTCCTGGCCAACTTCTCGCACGAGATCCGCACGCCGCTCAACGGCATCATCGGCTACTGCGATCTGCTCATGCGCGAGGAGGGCTCGCGCCTGACGCCGCACGGCCGCCGCGATCTCAACGTGGTCAAGTCGAACGCGCGCACGCTGCTCTCGCTCATCAACGACATCCTCGATCTCTCGAAGATCGAGGCGGGCCGCGTGGAGGTGGTGAAGGAGCCGGTCGAGGTGTCGACGCTGCTCGACGAGTGCGCCTCGACGGTGCGCGAGATGATCCGCGGCAAGGACGTGCAGCTCTCGGTCAACGTCGCGTCCGAGGCGCGCTTCGCCTTCACCGACGGGCTCAAGCTGCGGCAGATCGCGCTCAACCTGCTCTCGAACGCCGCCAAGTTCACCGACTCGGGCGAGATCGTCGCCGACGTGCGCGCCGAGGGCGAGACGCTGGTGCTCACCGTCGAGGACACCGGCTCGGGGATTCCCACCGAGCAGCTGCCGCTCATCTTCGAGAAGTTCCGCCAGGTCGACGGCTCCTCGACCCGGCGCGTGGGCGGCACCGGGCTGGGCCTCGCGATCGTGCGCGAGCTGTCGCGGCTGCTCGGCGGCGACACCGAGGTGTCGAGCGTGCTCGGGCGCGGCTCGCGCTTCACCGTCACGCTGCGCAACGCGATCGATCCGCGCCGCGCGGGCGCCGCCGCCAAGGAGGCGCCGGCGGAAGGGCTGCCGCTGCCCGCCGACGTGACGGTGCTGATCGTCGACGACGACGTGATGATCCAGCAGCTCCTGTGCGGCGCGCTCGAGGCCGAGGGCGTGAACGTGGTGATCGCCGGCGACGGCGTGACCGCGCTGCGCAAGGCGCGCGAGCACCTGCCGTCGGCGATCATCCTCGACATCCGCCTGCCCAAGCTCGACGGCTGGCAGGTGCTCAACGAGCTGAAGTCGACGCCGTCGCTGGCCAACACGCCGGTCATCATCCTGTCGGTCGAGGAGGAGCGGGCGCGCGGCTTCTCGCTCGGCGCGTGCGAGTACCTGGTCAAGCCGGTCGATCCGCAGCGCCTTTTGCACGTGGTGCAGCGCGCGATCGTGCCCGGCTCGGGCGAGGTGCTGGTGGTCGACGACGACGCGTCGACGCGCGAGATGGTGACGCGCCACCTGCGCGCCATCGGCTTCACCACCGCCGAGGCGCACGACGGCGAAGAGGCGCTCTTGCGCGCGCGCGTGACGCCGCCGTCGCTGCTGATCCTCGACTTGATCATGCCGCAGCTCGACGGCTTCGAGGTGCTGCGCCGGCTGCGCGCCGACGGCTCGCAGCTCCCGGTGGTGGTGCTCACCGGCAAGCAGCTCTCGCGCAACGAGGAGGAGCAGCTCCGCGGCGGCATGGCGCGCGTGATCAGCAAGGGCGGCTTCGCCATCGAGCAGATCGTGAACGAGGCGCGCAAGCTGGTGCTCGAGCGGCGCGCGGTCGAGGCGGCGCGGCTGCCGCGCGTGCTGTACATCGAGGACTCGGCGCAGAACCGCGACATCGTGCGCCGCTACCTCACCGGCGAGTTCGATCTGATCGAGGCGGAGGACGGCGAGCACGGCCTGGAGCGCGCCTCCCGCGACGCGCCCGACTTGATCCTGATGGACCTGTCGCTGCCGCGCATCGACGGCTGGGAGGCGACGCGGCGGATCAAGGCCGACGAGCGGCTGCACGCGATCCCGGTGATCGCGCTGACGGCGCACGCCAGCCGCGAAGACCAGGAGCGCGCGCGCCAGGCCGGCTGCGCCGACTACCTCACCAAGCCGATCGAGCGCGAGCCGCTGGTGCACGCGATCCGGCGCAACCTGACCAAGGGCGGGAGACGAGTCCATGGATGAGTCGTTGCGCGTGCTGATCGTCGACGACGATGCGATGCAGCTCGAGCTGGTGTCGCGGCGGCTGCGGCTCGAGGGCTTCGAGGTGGCC